>CAADGB010000438.1 GCA_900696455.1 uncultured delta proteobacterium | reverse complement strand
GGCCGCCGGCCTCGTCGTCGACGCCGCGGTCCCGGCGCTGGCCACCGCCGACGCCCGGCCGGCCCCCGCCGCCGCGCCGCTCGCGGTGTCGCCGGCGCGCGTGACCTTCGCCTTCGATACCTGGTGCGAGCTGGTCGTCGACGACCAGCCGCGGGGGCGCGCCGACCGCGAGCTTGAGGTCACGCTGGCGCCGGGGCGCCACCGCGCGAGCTGCGGGCAGGGGCCGGGCCTCGGCGGGTGGTCGGGCACGATCGACGTCGCCGCCGGCGAGGTGCGGCGGGTCGAGGGCACCCTGCTCGCGCCGGTCGAGGTCGTGATCGACCTCGGCGGCGGCGTCCGCATCGGCGGCCAGGTGGTCCGCCGCGGGGCGACGATCGTGCTGCGCCCCGGGCGCTACCGCGTCGAGCTCCTGGACGGGAGCCGGGTCCGGAGCGCGGGCTACGTCAACATCCCGCGGTTGCCGCGCTGCACCCTGCGCGAGACGCCCAGCCTCGACTGCTACCGGACCTGAACCCTGGCGCCTGCGGCCGGGCGCGGCCGCGATCCGGACAGCCCTGTCGCGATCCGCGGCGAGCCGCCCGTGTGGTGACCCCGCCCACGGGCGGGACCACCTTCGGGATTCGCCACTTGCGCGTGGCAAGCCGGTTGCATCACGATCGGACCGTGCGGCGCGTCCTCGCCCTCGGCTCGCTGGTTGCCCTCGCCGTGGGCGGCGCCGGCTGCTTCTACGGCGACGCCATCAACGAGCGCCCGAGCGCGGAGATCCAGCGCCTCGACGCCGGGGTCCCGGCCCGCGGCGGCCAGCTCTCGTTCCGCGCCATCACCGACGATCCCGACGACGACGCGGTCACGTATGGCTGGCGCTTCGAGACCTGCAACGGCGCCGGGATCTGCGCCGCGTCCGAGACCGGCGTCGATCCCGTCTTCACCGTGAGCATCCCGGTCCGCGTCGAGGACGCGCCCACCGTCCAGGTGGTGGTCACCCTCGACGTCGCCGACGAGTGGGGGGCGGTGGCGCGGCCGACCCAGCGCCTGGTGCTCGACGTCGTCAACAACCTCCCCGACCTGACGGTGCAGCGCCGCGGCCGCGAGCTGGGCGGCGCGTTCCCGCCCGACGTGCCCATCGTGGTCTCCGCCCGCGGCACCGATCGCGACGGCGACGCCGTGACCCTGGCCTGGGAGCTGTTCCCGCCCCGCGGCTCGGTGCCGGCGGACCGCCGCTTCGAGCCGCTGCCCGACCCACCCGGCGGCGGCGAGGAGCGCCTGCTCCTGCCCGACGTCGAGGGCTCGTGGCGAGTGCGGGTGACCGCGTCGGACGGCGTCGACGTCCGGGTCGTCGACCTGCCGATCCTGGTCGTGCCCGCCCGGCCGCCGTGCCTGGGAGCGCTCGACCCGGCGCCGCCGCCGCCGGGGGCGGCCCTGCTCCTCGATCAGCCGCGCCGCTTCGCCGTCCTGGTGGTCGAGGATGACCTCGACGTCTTCCCGGCGCCGCCGCCGGACGATCCGTACCTCGGCGTGACCGGCTTCCGCTGGTACGTGCGCGGGCCCGGCGCCGCGGGCTTCGCCCACGTCGACACCGACGTCGCCGCGTTCGAGCTCGACCCCGCCCAGTTCGATCCCGGCGATCTCGTCGACGTCCGGGTCGAGATCGACGACCGGGTCGGGCGCGCGGTGCAGTGCGCCGCCGACGCCGCGACCTGCAGCTTCGCCCAGGATGGCTGCCTGCAGCGCCTGACCTGGACCGTGGAGGTGCGGTGAGCGGCCACGCCGCGCGCCTCGCCGTCCTCGCCGCCGGCGTCGCGCTGGGGGCCGGCGCGGCCGCCTGCGGCGCGATGGGCGCCGACGACAGCGATGGTGGCCAGGACGCCGCGACCGGCGACGCCGGCGGCTGCTACGTCGTCGTCGCCTTCCAGCCCACCGCGCCGGTGGCGCCGGCGACCGTGGTCGCGCACGGCGACGTCGTCGGGGCCCAGGGCGTCGTCACCTACACCTGGGTCGTCCGCAAGGCCGGCGTCGACGTGCCGGTCACCGCCCTCGACCCCGACGGCCGCGACATCCAGTTCGACGCCGCCACCGCCGGCGTCTACGACGTCGAGCTCCACGTCGGCGGACCGTGCCTGCCGTTCGCCGGCGGGCTCAACGTGACCGCGCCCGGCGCCAACACCCGCGCCGTCCGCCTCCGGATGGTGCCGCCGGGCTCGATCGACGCGCCGCCGCAGGAGCGGATCGTGATCGTCCCCGGCGGCGCCGACTTCGCCGCCGGCGTCCTCGTCCTCGACGCCGGCAACCTCTACCCGATCGCGGCCCGCGCCGCGGGCGCGCCGGTCTCGGCCTACCTCCGCTTCACCTCGCGGGCCACCCCGGACGCGGTGGTCGAGGCCTTCACCGGCGCCGGCGGCGACACCGCGGTCCGCCTCGTCCCCGGCCGCTACGACGTGCTGGTGGTGCCGACCTCCTCGGCCCTCGCCCCGCGCCTGATCACCGATTGGGATCCGCTCACCGGCCAGCTCGCTCTCGCCGCCGGGACGGCCCTCGCCGGCACCGTGCTCGACGCCGGCGGCGCGCCGGTGGTCGGCGCCCGGGTCTCGCTGACGTCGGGCGGCGTACCGTCGACGGTGGCCACCACCGCCGTTGACGGCAGCTTCACCGTGCGCTGGCGCGAGGGCGGCGCGGTCGAGGCGCTGGCGGTGATCCCGCCCGCCGGCAGCGCGCTGCCCCGGCTCGACGCCGACGTCGAGCTCGGCGGCCGCGCCGCGATCACCGTGCGCCACGCCGCGGTGGCGACCAGCGAGCTGGGCGGGACGGCGGTGCGCGTCGGCGGGGTGGCGGCGGCCGCCGCCGACGTCCTCGTCGACGTGGGCGTGGCCGGCGCCGGCACCGTGCGCGACGGCGCGACCCTGCTGGCCACCGCCCGCGGCAGCCAGCGCCGGGTCCTGCGCACCGACGGCGCCGGCGCCCTGCCCGCCGCCCGGCTCATCGACGGTCCGGCCGCGATCTTCGTCGCCGGACCCGGACCGGGCGCGACGGCGGCCGTGACCCTCCCGCCGGCCGGCGCGATCGACGCCGCCGCGCCGGTGATGGTCACCGGCCGGGTCCTGCGCGCGGCCGGCGGCGCCCGCGGCGACGCCCGGCTGCGGGCGACCCTCACCGGGCCGCTGGCCCACGCCGGCGCGCCGGCGCCGACGGCGGTCGCCGGCGCCGACGGCCGCTTCGTCCTCGTGCTCGCCGCCGGCGGCAGCTACGCCGTCACGATCGCCGACCCCACCGCCGACGACGCCGCCCTGGCGACGAGCGTGGTCGGCGCGTCGACCCGGGACCTCGGCGACCTGACCCTGGCGCCGGCGATCGCGGTCACCGGCGAGGTCCGCGCCAGCGGTCAGAGCGTGGGGGCGCGCGCCGTCGGCCTCGCGGCGCTGTGCCACCTCGACTGCACCGGGATCGAGCGCAGCCGGCCGCTGGGCGAGGCGGTGACCGACGCCGCGGGCCGCTTCACGGTGGCGGTCCCCGATCCCGGCGTCACCCCGTGACCCGGCTCGCACGGCGACGGGCGCCCGCGGTGTACGATGGCCGCGTGCCGCAGCGGCGTCGCGCCTCCCTGCCCGGTCGGACGCTCACCCTGGCGATCCTGGTCGCGGCGCTGGCGCTCGCGACCGGCCGCGGCACCCCGCCGGCGGCCGCCGATGACGGTCGGGCCGCGGTCGCGCTCATCCCCTTCACCGCCGACAAGCGGCTCGCGCTCTACGGCAAGCCGGTGGCCGCCGAGGTGACGCGCGCGCTGCGCGACGCCGGGCTCGACGTCACCCTGGTCAGCGACGGCGCGCCGGTGCCGTCGCGGGCCCGCCTCGTCATCGACGGCCGCCTGGTGCGGCGCGGCGCCGGCGTCGTCATCGAGGCGCGCGTGCGCGACCCGGAGCGCGGCGTCGACGTCGCCCGGCCGTCGGGCGCGGCGGCGTCGCTCGACGACATCGATCGCGCCGCGGCCGCGGTCTCGGCCGAGCTGGTGGCCGCGATCCGCGGCGGCCTCGCCGCCCAGGACGCGCAGGCCGCGCGCGCGGCCGCCGCCCTCGCGCCGCCGGCGCTCGCCGCGAGCCCGGTCCGGCTCGACGTGCCCGCGCCGGCCGCCGATCGCCGCCCGCTCGCCGTCGTCGTGGTCGGCGCGCCCGGGATGGAGGCGGCGCCGGTCGACGTGCCGGCGCTCCTGGCCCCGGCCGCCCTCGAGCTCGGCCGCCAGCTCGGCCACCGCGTCGTCGTGCAGGCCGCCGGCCCCGACGGCGCGGCGCCCACCGCGCTGGCGGCGGTGGGGAGCGAGCGCGCGGCGCCGCTGGTGATCGGCTTCGAGCTGCTCGGCTTCCACGCCGGGCGCCAGGGCGACATCCCGGTGGCGCGGGCGCGGGCGCGGGTCACGGTGGTCGCGGCCGCCGGCGCGCTGTACCGGCGGGTGGTCCGCACCGACACGGTGGTGGGGAGCCGGGGCGATCGCGTCGACACCCTGGTCCGCTTCGCGGCGGCGCAGGTGACCGACGTGGTCGCGCCGCGCATCCGCGAGCGGCTGCGCGCCGCCGGCCAGGCGCCGGGAGACCCTGGCCCGCGATGAGGGCGGCGCGCGCGCTGACGCTGGCCGTCGCGGTGGCGCTCGCCGCGCCGGTCGCGGCGCAGCCGGCGCCGGACGCCGCGGCGCCGTCGGTCGTCGAGCGCCTCGAGCAGGCCGCGATCGCCGCCGCCGACCGCGACTGGGCGCGGGTGGTCGAGCTCGTCGGCGGCGTCCCCGACGACGCCGCGGTCGCGGATCCCGATCGCGCCGAGGCCCACCGCCTGCTCGGCCTGGCCGCCTTCTACCGCGCGCAGTACGACCTGGCCGAGCGCCACTTCCACGCCTTCCTGCAGCTCGATCTCGACGCCCAGCTCGACATCGCGCTCCACGCGCCCGACGTGGTCCAGTTCTTCGCCAGCGTGCGCGCCAAGCACGCCGCCGAGCTGCGCGCGCTGCGGCCGCGGCCGCGGCGGTGGGTCGTCCTCAACCTCGTGCCGCCGGCCGGCCAGTTCCAGAACCGCCAGGCGCGGAAGGGCTGGATCCTCGGCGGGGTGGGCGCGACCCTGCTCGTCGCCAACGTCGGGAGCTACGTGCTGCTCGACCGCTGGTGCAGCGACGTCGACCGGACGTGCGAGTCGGGCGACGCCTCGCGCGCCGACACCGCGCGCACCTTGAAGCGGGTGAACGCCGCCGCCGGCGTCGCCCTCATCGGCCTCTACGTCTATGGCGTGGTCGACGGCGTCCGTCACTACCGGCGGGCGAGCGCGACCGCCACGATCACGGTCGCGCCGGTCACGTTCGCGGGGCGGGGCGGCGGCCTGGCCGTCCGCGGCACGTTCTAGCGGGTTCTACCGGGTTCGGGCCGCGCGTGGGCGCGAGGTGTCGCCGCCAGGCCGGGGGCGCGAGGCGACATGTGCGACAGCGGCGACAGACGATGTCGCCTGTGGGTCAGGGTTTCGAGGCCCCTTTTCATTTGAGATCGATCGGCGAGTACGCCACCATGGTTCTCGCGTGCGGCAGGCAATCCCGTTCGGCAAGTACCTCCTCCTCGATCGGATCAGCGTGGGCGGGATGGCCGAGGTCTTCAAGGCGAAGAGCTACGGCGTCGAGGGCTTCGAGAAGGTCATCGCGATCAAGCGCATCCTGCCGTCGATGGGCGAGGACCGCGACTTCATCAAGATGTTCATCGACGAGGCCAAGATCGTCGGTCAGCTCGCCCACGCCAACATCTGCCAGATCTTCGAGCTCGGCCGCACCGACGGCGCGCACTTCATCGCGATGGAGTACATCTGGGGCAAGGATCTGCTCCAGATCCAGAACCGGCTGCGCAAGCTCAAGCAGCAGATGCCGGCGGCGATGGCCTGCTTCATGGTCGCCAAGATCTGCGAGGGCCTCGACTACGCCCACAAGAAGCGCGACGCGCTGGGGCGCCCGCTCGAGATCGTCCACCGCGACTGCTCGCCGCAGAACATCCTCATCTCGTACGAGGGCGAGGTGAAGCTGATCGACTTCGGCATCGCCAAGGCCGCGTCGCGCAGCTCCAAGACCCAGGCCGGCGTGCTCAAGGGCAAGTTCGGCTACATGTCGCCCGAGCAGGTGCGCGGCCTGCCGCTCGACCGCCGCAGCGACCTGTTCAGCGTCGGCACGATCCTCTACGAGTGCCTGACCGGGGACCGGCTGTTCGTGGGCGAGACCGACTTCTCCACGCTGGAGAAGGTGCGCAACGTCGACGTGCCGCCGCCGCGCTCGATCAACCCGGCCATCCCCGAGGAGGTCGAGCGCATCATCATGAAGTCGCTGGCCCGCGACGCCGAGGATCGCTACCAGTGGGGCAGCGAGATGGCGGCCGACCTCCAGCGCTACCTCATGTCGCAGGAGCAGGTCTTCACCGCCAAGTCGCTCGCGCCCTGGCTCAAGGAGGCCTTCTCCCCCGAGCTCGAGAAGGAGCGCCAGCAGCTCGAGTCCTTCAAGAAGGTGGGGCGCGAGGGCCTCATCGCCGGCGTGCCCCAGGCCGAGGCCAAGCTCGACGTCGTCGAGCACCTCGGCGCCGCCGGTCAGGCCGAGGACCCCACGATCCTCGGCGGCCCCAGCTTCGACGACATCATCGCCGAGGCCGCGGCCCAGGGCGCGGCGCCGGTCGCGGCGGCCAGCCACGGCGACGAGTTCGTCGAGGAGGGGCCGACCGAGATCTTCGGCGAGATCAGCGAGGTGGCGGTGGTGCCCGACACCGGCGTCGCCGCGCCCGCGGTGGTGGTGTCGCCGTCGGTGCGGCGCCCGACCGGCCCCCAGCCGGCGCTGGGTGGGCGCCACACGCCGCCGCCGTCGCGTCCGCCGGCGCCGGCCCCGATCTCTCGCCCCGAGGACCCGACGGTCTCGCCCCTGGCGATGATGTCGGTGCCGGTGCCGTCGGCGCAGCAGCAGCTCGCGGCGATGCAGGCCCAGGCCGGTGCGCCACCCGCCTCGCAGGCGCGGACGCTGCTCGGCGTCTCGGCGCCGATCCTGCCGCTGCAGCCGCCGCCCACGGGCGCCGGGCCGGCGGTCGATCCGGCGGCGGCGTTCGCCGGCCTGTCGCCGGGGCAACTGCACGGGCCCGGCTCGGCCCAGATGCCGGCCCAGGCGCCGTACGGCTTCCCGTCGCCCGACCAGTTCCCGCTCGGCAGTCATCCACCCGGTCACGGCTCCGCGGGTGCGCCGGGCGGCGCGGCGTTCGGGGGCGCCGCGCCGTTCGGTGGTCCGCCTCCCGGCTGGCCGTCGGCGCCGCCGGTCACCGGGCCGGGCATGCACCCGGGCTATCCGGGCGCCGCGTCCGGCCAGGTCGGCGGCTACCCGTCATATCCGGGATACGGACAGTACGGCGCGCCCGCGGGACCGGCGCCGATCGACCTGACCCAGCGTCGGCGCCGCAAGCCGTCGCTGGCCAAGGACATCGCGATCGGCGTCGGCATCGCCGCCGTCGTCCTCGGCGTGTTCGCGGTGGTGAAGTTCGTGGTCCTCGCCGACCAGGGCCGCGGCGCCGGCGCGGCGGCCGCGGCGGTCGAGCCCGGCGGTGGGACGGCTTCGGCGGTCGCGGGGCCGGCCGCGGGCGGCGCACCGACGGCGCCGCTGGACGTGGCGGCCGGCGTG
>CAADGB010000437.1 GCA_900696455.1 uncultured delta proteobacterium | reverse complement strand
GCGGCCGCGCGGGGCGGCGGCGGCGGCGGCGGGGTCGTGCGCGGCGGCGGCGGCGGCACCGCGGTCGACGGCGGCGGCGTGCTCTCCCGCGCCGGTCGGCGGATGCTGCGCTCGATCTCGGCCCGCACCTCCGGCCCCAGGTTCTCGGCGATCTCGCGGGCGAGGTCGGCCTGGCCGGCGAGGAGGAAGGCGCGGTAGGCCTCGACGAAGCGCCCGCCGCGGGCGTAGGCGAGGCCGAGGTAGTTGACGGCGCGGTTCTGGCTGGGATCGAGGTCGCGGCTCTTCTCGAGCGCGCCGATGGCGAGGTCGGCCTCGCCGAGCTTCAGGTACACCAGGCCGAGGTTGAGCTGGTACGAGGCGTCGGCGGGCGCGGCCAGGACCAGGCGCTCGTAGACCGGGCGCGCGCGATCGAACTTGCCGCCGCGGAAGTAGGCGAGGCCGAGGAGCGCCAGCGCCTTGGCGCTCTCGGGCGCGATCGCCAGCGCGGCCTCGAGCTCCTGCTGGGCCTGCGCCAGCCGGCTCTGGCGCAGGAGCTCGCCGCCGGCGATGACGTGCTGCTCGAAGCGATCGGCGGCGCCGAGGGGGCTGGAGGCGGTCACGGCCACATTATTACGCTCCCTTCGCCGCCTTGTCGCTCGCTCCTGCCGCCAAGGGCCGCGGCCGGCGGCGGCGGCGGCGGATCGTGCGTCGACACCGCCAGGGCGCCGGCGCGGTCGATCGTGACGGTCACCGCGCCGACCTGATCGGTGCGCAGGACGCGGGCGCCGGCGGCCTGCCAGCGCGTCACCACCTCGGGCCCGGGGAAGCCGAAGCGGTTGACGCGGCCGAGCGACATCACCGCCAGCGCGGGGCGGGTGGCGGCGACGAAGGCCGGGGTCGACGAGGTCGGGCTGCCGTGGTGCGCGACCTTGACCACGTCGCAGGCCCCGATCCCGGCGGCCACCAGGTCGGCCTCGCCCTCCGCCTCGAGATCCCCGGTGAACAGGACGCAGCGGCCGGCGCGCTCGATCACCAGCACCAGCGAGTTGTCGTTGAGCGAGCGCACCGGATCCGCCGCGGCGTGCGGCGCCGGCCCGCCGCCCGGATCGTGGACCGGCGCCAGCACGCGGATCGTCACGTCGCCGCGCCGGTGCGCGCCCAGCGCCGGGTGCTCGTGGACGGTGCCGGTGGCCTCGAGCCAGGCCGCGATCGCGGCGAAGCCGGGGTCCGCGCCGCTGCGCGGCCGCTCGCGCCGCGCCGCTGGATCGACGGCGACGCGCGCCGAGGGCTCCTCCACGGCGGCGCGCGCCGGGGGCTCCTCGGCGGCGCGCGCCGGGGGCTCCTCGGCGGCGCTCCACAGCCGCGCGACCGGCACGCGGGCGGCGAGCGCGACCAGGCCCAGGTAGTGGTCGGGGTGGGGGTGGCTCACCACCGCGACGTCGACCCGCGCGATCCGCCGGGTCCGCAGGTAGCGCGCGACCACCTCGCCCGGGCGCGCGGTCGCGCGCAGGTCACCGAGCGCGCCCGGAGCGCCGCCGGCGTCGACCACCCGCACCTCGCCGCCGGGCAGCTCGATCACCGCCGCGTCGCCCTGCCCGACGTCGAGGAACGTCACCCGCAGGTCGTCGCCGGCGACGCGGCCGCGATCGTAGGCGGCCCAGGCCCCGGCGAGGCCGAGGCCGGCGACCGCCGCCAGCAGCGCCGCGCGCCGGGCCGACAACCAGCCGGTGCGAGCGCCGGCCCACGCCGCGTAGAGCGCCGCGCACGCCACGAGCTCGAGGGGCGACGGCGGCGGCACCGCCAGGCTGGGCGTGCATGCGCCGAGCGCCGCGACCAGGCGCGCGCCCACGCCGGCGAGGGCGACCGAGAGATCGATCACCACGCCGCCCACCGCCGGGACCAGCGCGGCCAGCGCCATGCCGGCCAGGCCGAGGGGGATGACGACCAGCTCGACCAGCGGCGTCGCCACCAGGTTGCCGATCACGCCGCCGAACGAGACCTCGTGGAAGTGCCACGCGGTGATGGGCGCGGTGGCGGCGGTCACCGCCGCCGAGGTGCCGAGCGCGCGCACGAGCTTGCCGCGCCAGCCGGCGCCGGCGACGCGGCCGCCGGGCGCCGCCGCCAGGATGAGCGTGGCGGCGGCCACGAACGAGAGCTGGAAGCCCGGATCGTGGAGCGACGCCGGCGACAGCGCCAGCACCACCAGCGCGGCCAACCCCAGGGCGTCGGCGGCGCGGGCCCGCCGGGCCAGCAGCTCGCCGACGAGCACGACGGCGACCACGAGCAGCGCGCGGACGGTGGCGATCTGGGCGCCGGTGACCAGGGTGTAGGCGACCGCCATCGGCAGCGCGACCGCGGCGGCGGCCCGGCGCGGCGCCAGGTGCGCGCCCAGCCCCAGCAGCGCCCACAGCCGGCCGACGCCGACGAAGGCCACCAGCGCCACCGCGGCCAGGTGCAGCCCGCTCACGCTGAGGGCGTGGAAGACGCCCGCGGCGCGCCACTCGGCCTCGATCTCGTCGTCGAGCGCCGAGCGATCGCCCAGCACCGCCGCCCGCACCAGGGCGTTGCCGGCGCGGTCACCGCCGCGGGCCGCGACCCGCGCGCTGGCGTCGCGCGCGGTCGCCGCCGGCCAGCGCCACGCGCTCGCGCGGTCGCCGCGCGCCTCGATCACGACCTCGCGCGCGGTCACCTCCCACGCCACGCCCGCGGTGCGGGCCATCGCGACGCGGTCGACCGCGCCCGGGTTGCGGTAGCCGCGCGGGCTGCGCACCGCGCCGGTGACGCGCACGCGGTCCCCGGGCAGGACGTCGACCTCGCCCGCCGCCAGCACCCTCACCCGCACGCCCCGCATGTCGACCTCGAACCCGGTCCCCCACCGCGTCGCCGCGAGCGGCCCGCTCACCCACCCCACGATCACGTCGGCCTCGCGGTCGTCCACCGTCACCCCCGCCGGCGGCGGCACCGGCGCCGCCGCCCGCGCCCCTAGCGCCGCCGCCACCAGCCCCACCACCGCGCACCACTGCACCACCGGCGTCCCCCGCGCCACCACGCCCGCCACCACCGCCCCCACCAGCCACGCCCCCGCCCCCAGCCCGTGCCCGCCGGCCCACACCCCCACGACCGCGCACAGCGCCAGCGCCGGCAACCGCACCGGCGGCCACAGCCGCGCTCGCTCCATCATGTCCCCCCGTATCGAGCCCGCCGCCCCCGCGTTGCGTAGTTCCGCCCACTTCCGCCGAGGGGACAGGATCCGGGGTCTCAACACACCAGCATCACTCGCGTTTTCGACCCCGTTGCGTTTCGGATCGGCCGCGCGGACACGGGCCTGGCCCGTCGCGCGCGACGCGGATCGTCCATCTACTCAGGATCGCGTCGGGTCCACGAGGCGCCAGCGAGGTCGTGCTCGAGCCCCGACGCAGTGGCGTCATGAACGGGTGCGATCCCGACGGGTTCTGACCCAGGATCCTGTCCCCGTGGCGGCCGCGCGGCGGCCGCGGTGCCGGCGATGATGAGCGCGGCGCCGGCCAGGGTCGTCCACGGCGGGCGCTCGGCGAAGAGGAGCGCGCCGAGCGCGACGGCGAAGACGACCTGGAGGTAGCCGACGGCCATGGCGCGGCCGGCGGGCTCGCGGGCGAGGCCGTAGGTGAGGCAGACCTGGCCGGCCTGGGTGGTGATTCCGACGCCGGCGAGGAGCAGCCACTCGACGGCGGTCGGGGTCACCCACTGCGGCGCCGCCCAGACGATCGACGCCGGCAGCGCCACCAGCGGGAAGTAGAAGACGATCACGAGCGGGTGCTCGGTGGCGGCGAGGCGGCGCACGGTCACGTAGGCGGCGGCCGAGCACACCGCGCCGACCAGCGCGACGGTCAGGCCGACCGCGTCGAGGTCGAGCCCGGCGGCGCCGGGGCGCGCCACCAGCACCACGCCGCCCATGCCCATCGCCAGCGCCACCGCCACCGCCCGGCTCACCTGCTCGCGCAGGAGCAGCCAGGCCAGGAGCGCGGTCCAGATCGGCGCGGTGTGGTGGACCGTCGCCGCCTCGGCCAGCGGCAGCCGGCCCAGGGTCCAGTAGTAGCAGCCGAGCGCGACGAACCCGAGCGAGCCGCGCAGGACCAGCGCGCCGCGCCGCGTGCCCCACGGCGACAGCCTCGCTCGCCGCAGCATGAGCCACGACAGGGCCAGCGTGATCGCGGCCCGCGCGCACACGATCTCCGCGGTCGGCAGGCGGGTCTCGGCCTCCTTGACCAGCGCGCTCATCGCCGAGAACGCCAGCGCCGCGGCGGCCATGAACAGGAGGCCGCCACGGCCGGGCGCTGGGGTCACCGGCGCAGTCTACTCGCCCCGCGGGGATCGGACACGATCTCGGATTCGGGCTCGGACTCGAACTCGGACTCGAACTCGGACTCGAACTCGGACTCGAACTCGGCTCGGGCTCGGCTCGGGCTCGGGCTCGGGTTCGGGTTCGGGTTCGGGCTCGGACTCGGGCTCGGACTCGGGCTCGGACTCGGGCTCGGACTCGGGCTCGGACTCGGGCTCGGATCTAGGATGCCCCGCTCACCCTGAGCGAAGCCCCGAAGGGGCGGAGTCGAAGGGGCTCGGGCTCGGGTTCGGGCTCGGATCTAGGATGCCCCGCTCACCCTGAGCGAAGCCCCGAAGGGGCGGAGTCGAAGGGGCTCGGGTTCGGGTTCGGACTCGGACTCGCGCCGTCAGTCGGCGCGGGTCCAGCGCACGCCCACGCCGACGAACGTGGCCCGGCCGCGGTAGGTCGCGGCCATGCTCTCGACGCCGAGGGTGTCGCGCTCGGCCAGGCGCAGGTACTCGGCGAAGGCGTCGACGGTGAGCGACCGCGAGACCGCGAGCGACGCGCCCGCGGTGAGCGCGGTGCGGGTGGCGTCCGGCGACGACGCCCCCAGGGTCTCGTCGGGCGCCGGCGACGGATCGTGGGCGGCGCCGGCCCGCGCCACCACCCGCGGCGACACCTGCAGCTCGCCGCCGGCGCGCGCCGCCACGGTCGTGCGCCAGCGCGTCGCCTGCCGCACGTCGGGCGTCTGGTCCTGGGCGAAGTCGATGACCAGCTCGCGGTAGGTGCCCCACGCGGTCAGCTCGAGGTCGGCGAGCGCGGTCCACCGCCCGCGCCGCCAGCGCGCGCCGGCGACCACCCGGTCGGGCAGCGTGATCGTGGCGCTCGCCTCCTGGTCCGGCGTGCGGCCGGCGAAGGCGTCGGGGACCGAGAAGTTGGCGCCGCCCGCCATCGCCACCCGGGTCCGGCTCTTGTACGTCAGCCCGACCGCGACCTCGGGCGTGGCCGCGGCCCACGCCGCCAGGTGCACGCCGACGCCGGTGCCGGCGACGTCGATCGCGACGTCGCCCTCCATGTCGATGAAGGCCATCTGCCGCGCCACCCGCAGCCGCCCGCGATCGACGTGGACGCCGCCGCCCACCCGCACCCGGCCCAGGTCCCACGCCGCGAACGGCGCCACCCGGAACACCTCGAGGCGCGAGCGCACGATCTCGAAGCGTCCCTGCCAGTCGACCGGCCACGCCACGCCGCCGCCGAACGGCACGCCGGCCGCCCCGCCCACCGCCAGCCGGCCGCGGGCCCACGCCACGTCGAGGTGCGGCGGCGTCGCCCACGGGTTCTCGGTCTCGGCCTGCCACGGCCCGTCGTCGGTCTCGCCGCGCGCGGTGATCCGCGGCCGCGCCAGCACCAGGCCGGCGCCCAGCCGCCAGCCGCCGTCGTCGGCCAGCGCCGCCGGGTTGCTCCACGCCGCGCCGGCCTCGTCGTCGCGGGCCGCGCCGGCGCCGCCGGTGCCGGCGGCGGTGATGGTCTGCTCGGCGAGCGCGAAGCCGCCCGCGGCGGCGGGGCCGGCGGCCGCCGCCACGACGCTCGCGACGACGCCCGCCACGAGCGCGAGGTTCGAGGTGACGCGGCTCATGGGGTCAGCTCCCCGGCCAGGAAGGCCGCCAGGTCGCGACCGCCGCGACCGAACTCGGGCTCGAGGGGGATGACCAGGAAGGCGTGCTCCGCCAGGTAGTCGCGGCGCGGCGCCCCGGTCACCCGCTCGAGCGTGCGGGTGTAGTCGTTGGGGATGATGAAGTCGAGGGTGGCCATCTGGATCATCAGCGCGCGCGCGCCGATGGCCTCGCCCAGGTTGTGGGGATCGACCGCGTCGATCATCCAGCGCGCGACGTCGAGGAAGCGCTGGCCCTCGTAGCTGTCGCGAGCGATGCCCTCGCGGGTGAAGAAGCCATCGACCTGGGGCCCGAACCAGGTCGAGGCGTCGAACATGTCGACGAGATCGGCGCCCGGCACGTTGAGCACGGCGCGCCGGATGTCGGGCGCGAGCGCCAGATAGGTCGCGCCCAGGATCCCGCCCAGGGACTGCCCGGCGTAGTGGATGCGCGTGGGGTCCACCGGCCGCCCGAGCACGCCGCTCCAGTCGCCCTGCCGCAGCGAGCGCTCCAGCGCGCCCAGGTCGACCATGGCCTGGTCGAAGTGGTCCTTGGTGTTGGCGATGTGCTCGATCTCGAGGAACGCCGCGCCCGACGCCACCGGGAAGTTGAGCAGCGGCCACTGGCTCAGGTGGTTGCCCTGGCCGCTGGCGTCGACGCAGCGACCCCGCTCGTCGCACGTCGTCCCGCTCTGGCACGGCGGCAGCGAGGTCAGCTCGCCGGTGGTCGGGTTGACCACCGAGATCGGGCCGCCCGCGATGCAGCGCGTGCGCGTGCCGTGGTACGGGAAGTCGATCGAGACCGCGGCGAACCCCCGGGCGGCCAGCGCGTCGCCGATGGCCATGACGAAGCGGCGCTCGGTCATGATGGCGTGGCCGAAGATGACGACCGGCACCGGCTGCCCGGCCGGCAGGTTGCGGGGCACGGTCATCGTGAACGCCACGGGGTCGACGCGGTGGCCGCCGTCCGCGCGCACCGCCCGGGTCACGTCGTCGAGGTAGTACGGCGAGGCGATCGTGCCGTGCACGACGCGCTCGACGTTGAGCAGCGAGGTGATCGCGAGCGGGAAGTCGCCCAGGGCCTGGGTCGGCGTGCGCGTGACCAGGTCGGCGGGCGCGGTCGGCGCGCCCACGGTGGCGGCCCGCCGCGCCATCTCGTCGAGGCGTGGCTTGACCTGCATCGTCACGAACGGCCACGCCGCCACCACGCCGTCGCGCCCGAGCTGATCGAGCAGCGGCCCGACGCGACCGCGGGCGTCCTCGAGGCGCAGGGCGTCGGCGTCGGCGACCACCCCGACCTGCGACGCGCCGGCGGCGGCGACCGCGGCCCGCGCCTTGAGCAGGGCCCCCACCGGCATCGCCACCACCGGGCGGCCGTCGCGGTCGAGGACGCCCTCGGTCACGACCACGGCGTAGCCGGTGCCGGTGGCCAGGGGCTGACGCTCGGGGGTGACGACGACGTGGAGCCCGTCGCCCATGAGCCGCACCGCCGCCGGCTCGCGCACCGGCGGCGCGCCCAGCCGCCACAGTTGCACGGTGGCCGGCGTCACCGTCGCCGCGTCGACCGGCCCGGTGAAGCCGAAGAGGAGGTTGGCCGAGGTCGCGAAGCCGTCGTAGGCGCGCAGGCGGCGCTTGGCCTCGCGCTCGATCTCGGAGTCCCACGCCGCCGCCGGCAGGTCGACCTTGCCGGTGGCCGGATCGATCACGAGCTGGATCGGCAAGGGCATGCGCTGCGACGCCTTGTCCATCGCCAGCTCGACCCGGGTCGTCACCGTGAACCGCCACAGCGCGGCGACCTCGGCCCGCGGCACGCCGCCGGCCTCGAACCAGTCGAAGTGGGGCAGGAGCTCCTGCCGCAGCTCCTCGAGCTTGCGCGCGTTGTCGGCGCGGGTGGCGGCGTCGTTGCCCGGGAAGGCGCGGGCATGTTCGGCGGTGTCGAGGGCCTCGCGCTGGCGCAGGAAGTAGAAGGCGGCGTCGCACTCGACGGTCTCGCCCCGCTTGCCCTCGACGCCGGCGTCGCGGCCGCGCAGCATGATCACGTACTGCGCGCCGCGCTCCCAGCCCTCCCGCGGCGCGTCGATCGTGACGGTCCGCTCGTCGTCGGACACGCTGACCCGGGCGTCGGTCACCCGGCGCGGCGTGGTGTCCCATCGCCAGATCTGCAGCGTCTCGTCGGTGATCGTGCCCGGCGCGATCGGCGCCGAGAACTCGACCTTGGCCGCCGACGCGCTCGACCAGCCGTCGAGGGTGTTGAGGTAGCCGTAGAGCTCGGCCTCGGCCGCGGTCAGCGTGTCGTCGATGGGCAGGTCGAGGCGGCCCGCGAGATCGTCGCGCAGCACGTCCGACGGCATCGGGATCACCTTGGCGTCCGGATCGAAGCGCGCGTGGATCACCGCGGGCGGTTCGTCCGGACTGAACGCCGTGCAGCCGCCGATTCCCGGCAGACACAGACACGACACGAGCGCGAGCGCGAGCGCGTGACGATGCATGGGCAGAGCCCTCCCTCGGCGCCGAATCTACCCAGGTTCACATTGGACTGACCAGCGTTTTTGCGCGCCGCGTTACACATGTAAGATCGCCCACGGACATGACTTCTGGGAAGTCTCCGATGTGGGCGACGCAACGCGTTGGGATCGCTATCGAATCTCGATCGATAGCGCGCCGCGCTGCCGCCGCACCCACGCCGCCACCGCGCGGATCTCGGCGTCCGACCCGACCGCGATGCAGCCGCGGGTCCAGCCGACCGCGGTCGCGAGCCGCCCCAGCGCGCGCAGCCGGCGATCGGGACCATGCACGCCGATCGCGCTGCCGGTCAGGCCGCGCGCCCGCTCGGCCGCCGTCGGATACCCGACGGGGATGAACGTGTCGTACGCGCGCGACGCCCGCGGCGCGCCGAGCGGATACGTCCCCAGCGGCGTCTTGCCGTCGCCCTCGCGGGTCTTGCCGACGCCGCCGCGGCCGAGCGCCACCGCGTGGCGCGCGACCGCCGCGCCGCGCTCGCACAGGGGCAGCGTCCGCGCGACGCTATCGACGACGATCCGGGCCTCGGCGCCCGCGCACACCTCGCCCGCGCCGTCGCGATCGCCATCGCCATCGCCATCGGCGCGCGCGGCGCCCGCGGCCCCGACGAGGAGCGCGACGGCGACCGGCAGGATCATGCGCCTCACCCGTCCAGCCTACCCCACCCGCACCTGCCGACACCCCGAGCAGGGTTGGTGGGCTCGCTCACATCGTGCATAGTACAAAGGATGGAGGGTCGCCCCGCACCGCCGCACAGCCGGGCGACCTTGATCGTCGGCCTCTACGGCGCCCTCGCGCTGGGCGGCCTCCTGCTGTCGGCGGGCCGCGGCGACGCCGACGTCTACCGCCTGGTCGAGGCCCGCCCCGGCTGGTGGCACCTGGTGTCGCCGCGCCTGGGTGCGGCGGTCGGCCTGCTGGTGGTCTACGGCAGCCGCCAGATCACGTTGCGCTCGGCGTGGGGCCGCGCCCTGCACGACGACTTCCGCTCGCTGCTCGGCGATCTCAGCGGGCGCGAGATCGCCCTCCTCGCCGTGGCGTCGAGCGTCGGCGAGGAGATCTTCTTTCGCGGCGCGCTCATGCCGTGGCTGGGGCTGGTGCCGCAGGCGATCCTGTTCGGGCTCCTCCACATCGGCCCCAGCCGGCGCTTCCTGCCGTGGACCGCGTGGGCGCTGGTGATGGGCGTGGTCTTCGGCGGGCTGGTCCACCTGACCGGCGATCTCGGCGGCGCCATCGCCGCGCACTTCACGATCAACTTCATGAACCTCCACTTCATCGCCCGCGGCCCGGCGCCGACCCCCGCCCGCGAGGCCTGACCGCGGCGGACCGCGGCGGACCGCGCGCCCCTCGCCGCCGGCCGTCGGTTTTTTGCCCCGCCCCGCCGACTTCCCTAGCCTCGGAGCATGGCGCACCTCCGCCCTGCCCTCGCCGTGGCGCTGGTCGCCGTCGTCGCCGCCCCGGCCCGGCCGGCGGCCGCCGACGAGACCTCCACCGCCGACAAGCTCCGCATCCTCTACTCCAGCCGCTTCACCTTCACCGACGACGGGCTGCCGCTCATCACGGTCGAGGTCATGAGCGGCCAGCGCGAGGTCCACCTGTCGGCGGCGGGCGGGCTGGTGATCCTGCCCGACGGCGACGGCGGCAGCGCCACGACCGTCGCCGGCGCCACCGCGGTCACGGTCACCGGCGAGGGCGGGACCCCCGCCGACGTCCGCGAGTGGACCGTGGTCGCCCGCCTCGGCCCCGACGACGCCAGCGGCCAGGCCGCCGCCCTCGACGCCTGGCGCGCGCGCGGCCACGACCCGCAGGTGTTCGAGGTCGGCTCCCTGTTCGCCGTCGCCGGCGAGGTCATCGACACCCGCGAGCACCTGATCGCCGTCGCCCCGGTCGCCGCCGGCAAGGGCGCGGCCCGGGCCCGGGCCCTGGCCGCCGAGCACAAGGTAGCGACCTCGGTGCACCGCGAGCTGGCGCGCCGCCCCGCCGGCGCCATCGTCGCCCGCGCCGGCGCGACCACGGTCCGCAACCCGTCGGTCGTCTGGTTCCGCCCGGCCCGCGCCGGCGACACGATCACCGTGCGCGACGTGCCGACCGGGACCGGCGGCTCGCAGCTCGCCACCGGCGCCGAGGACCGGCGCTACTGGGGCGCGATCTACGTGACCTTCGGCTCCGACGGCCGCCTCACCGCCGTCAACGCCGTCCCCGAGGATCGCCTGCTCGCCGGGCTGGTGCCGGCAGAGATCTTCCCCGACGCCCCCGAGGCCGCGCTCGAGGCCCAGGCCATCGCCGCCCGCACCGAGCTGCTCGAGAAGCTCGGCCACCGGGATCTGACCGAGCCCTACCTCCTGTGCTCCACCCAGCAGTGCCAGGTCTACGCCGGCGCCGGCAAGGAGCACCCCCGCACCACCCGCGCCGTCGAGCGGACCCGCGGCGTGGTCATGCTGCGGGACGGCGGCGGGCTGATCGACGCCCGCTACAGCGCGTCGGCGGGCGGGCGCACCGAGGACAACGACGCGATCTGGGGCGGCGCGCCCGACCCGTCCCTGCGCGGCCGCGCCGACACCGCCGACCGCGCGCTGGCCGAGCGCTTCGCGGTGATCGACGAGCGCAACCTCGAGGCCTTCCTGGCCGCGCCCGCCGACAGGTTCTGGAGCGGCGCCACCCGCTGGGGCAAGCGCCACTTCCGGTGGACGGTCGAGCGGCCCGCGACGGAGCTGTCGGCCCACGTCGCCCGCGTCTACCCCGAGGTCGGCGCCGTGACCGCGCTCGAGGTCGTGCGCCGCAGCCCCAGCGGCCGGGTCCGGGCCCTGCGCGTCGTCGGTAGCCGGGGCACGATCACGGCCGAGGGCGACCTCCATCTCCGCCGCCTGCTGGGCGGGCTCAAGTCGAGCCTGTTCGCGGTCACCGCCGTCGGCCCGGCCGGCGCGCCGACCGCTTTCGTGTTCCGCGGCGCCGGCTTCGGCCACGGCGTCGGCATGGATCAGGTCGGGGCGATCGGCATGGCCGACGCCGGCCGCACCCACGCCCAGATCCTGGCCGCCTACTACCGCGGCATGCGCCTGCACCGCCTCTACTGATCATGGCGCTTGAGCGCGCCCGCAAAACCGGGTACGGCAAGGAGTCATGCGGCGGCGCGCCGACCGGATCGTCCTCAACCTCACCGTCGAGCTGACCGCGCGCGGCCACACCGTGCATGCGGTGTCGCAGGACGTCACCCCTTTCGGCATGTTCCTGCGCATGGCGGCGCCCCTGCCGGTGGGCACCGAGGTCGAGCTGGCGTTCTCGCCGGCCGGGGTCCGCCTCACCACGACCGCGACCGTGGTCCACGCCCTGCGCGACCACGAGGCCCGCCAGCTCGGTCGCCAGCCCGGTGTCGGCGTCGCGCTCGGCGAGCCGCGCGACGACGACGCCCGCGCCTTCGCCGCCGAGCTCGCCCGCCTGGTGGCGCAGCGCGCCCCGCTCGAGGCCGACGGCGAGGCGTTGCGCGTCGTGGTCGCCGACGGCGAGACCCGGATGCTCGAGCGGCTGTCGACCGCGCTCGGCGCCGCCGGCTTCCGCGTCGCCACCGCCGCCAACGGCCTCGAGGCCCTGGGCGCCGCCCTCGGCCGCGATCCCGATCTCATCCTGGCCGACCGCGATCTGCCGGTGATGGACGGCCTGGCGCTCCTCACCGAGCTCGGCCGCTACCCCGAGCTGGCCGGGGTCCCGGTCATGGTCATGACCGACCGCGCCACCGATCTGGTCCGGCTCGAGGCCCTGCAGCGAGGCGCGGTCGACGTCCTGCCCAAGCCCTTCACCACGCTCGAGGTCGTGCTCCGCGCCCGTCGCCTGGCCCGGGTCGCCCGCCGCGACGGCGAGCGCGTGCTCCTGCGCGGGGCCGTCGAGCAGCTCGGCCTGCCGTCGCTGCTCACGATGCTCGCGCACGATCGCAAGACCGGGGTCCTGCGCCTGACCCGCGACCAGACCGTGGTCTGGCTGTCGTTCGTCGACGGCCGCCTGGTGCATGCCCGCGCCTCCGCCGGCCGCGACGACTCGCGCGCGACCGTGATGCGCGTGCTCGACTGGACCGCCGGCCACTTCGAGCTGTCGGCCGGCGCCGCCGAGGGCGCGCACGAGCTCGACGACTCCGTCACCCACCTCCTGCTCGAGCACGCGCGCCAGCGCGACGAGCGGCGCGGCCGGGCCTAGAGCACCGACCGGGTCGAGGTGCCTGCTGCGTCCGGGACGGCGCGCTTGCGACGGGCTTCGGTCACGGCGCCGCGCGCGGTATCCTGGCGGGATGGAGCCTCTCATCGACGACGTGCTGGCGGTGTGGTTCGGCGGCGCCGACGAGCCGGTGGCGCAGCGGCAGGCGCGGTGGTTCACCCGCGACCCGGCGTTCGACGACGAGCTGCGGCGGCGCTTCGGCGACCTCGTGGCCGCCGCGGGCCGCGGCGAGCTCGACGGGTGGACGGCCACGCCGCGCGGCGCGCTGGCCCTGGTCGTCGTCCTCGACCAGCTCCCGCGCAACCTCCACCGCGGCGCGGCCGCGGCCTTCGCCCACGACCGGCGGGCGCTGGCGACCTGCCGCGCCGCCCTCGCCCGCGGCGACGATCGCGCCCTGTCGTGGCTCGAGCGCTACATGCTGCGCATGCCGCTCATGCACGCCGAGGACCGGGAGGTGCAGCGCGAGAGCGTCGCCAGCTTCGAGGCGCTCCACGCCGAGGCGGTGACGGCCGGCGCGCCCGCCGAGGTGATCACCGCCCTCGCCGGGGCCGCCGACTACGCCCGCCGCCACGCCGTGATCGTCGAGCGCTTCGGCCGCTACCCCCACCGCAACGCCGTGCTCGAGCGGACCTCGACCGGCGACGAGCTCGAGTTCCTCACCGAGCCCGGCTCGAGCTTCTGACGCGCGGTGCGCCCTGCGGGGACGCGAGCGCCGCCCGACGCCGGGACGCCCCGGGGCGGCGCGCCTCGCGGCGTCAGCGCGCGGCCGGCGGCACCGTCAGCTCCCACGCCCCGCCCGCCTCCTCGCGCGCGGTCACCTCGACGCCGGTGAACCAGCGCAGGAGATCGATCTGGGTCGTGGTGTGGCGCGACGGCGCGACCGTGCGGAAGCGACCGCCCGCGCCCAGCGCCAGCGGCACCAGGAGCTGATCGGCGAGGTGCTCGCCCACCGGCACCCCGGCCGCCAGCCAGGCCGCGGCGGCGCCGGCCGCGCCCTCGGCCACCCGCTCGGCCGGCACCCCGCGCTCGCCGAAGCCGACGAACAGCTCGGTGACGTGGTCGGCCTCGATCTCGATCGAGACCACGTTGCCGGGCCCGGGCGAGCGCACGGCCTCGATCGTGCCGCAGGCGGCGGCGTCCCAGCCGAGGTGGGCCGCGACCGCCGCCACCTCGCGCTCGCCGACGTGCCGGGGCAAGGCGCTGGTGATCGCCACCACGCGCCGCGCCCGCACCTCGCCCCGCGCGCGCAGGTCGAGCGCCGCCAGCCGGCCACCGCCGTCGACCACCACGCGCAGCCGGCCGCCGCCCGCCGGGTAGAAGCCGGCGCGGTCGAGACGCGCCTCGAGCCGCGCCCCCAGCCGGCCCAGGAGCGGCGCCAGCACCTTCGCGAAGTAGTCGTAGGTCGGCGCCGCCGGGTTGTGGGTGCCGCCCTCGATCGTCAGCTCGAACCGGCCGGGGCTGACCAGGAGCGCGGGCAGGAGCGCCTGCACCACCAGGAGCGCGCTGCCGGCCGAGCCGATCGCGAAGCGGTAGGCGCCGGCGCGGACCGGCCCCGGCGCGAAGCTGAGCTCGCGCGAGCCCAGCCGCGCGCCCTCGACGGTGGCGCCCGACAGCGCCGCCGCCGCCTCGACCGCGGTGAGGTGCTGGCGCAGCAGCCCGGGCTTGCCGCGGCCGGCCCGGATCGCGACGATCCGGACCGGGCGGGCGGTGGCCAGGGCCAGGGCCAGGGACGAGCGCAGGAGCTGGCCTCCGCCCTCGCCGTGCGAGCCATCGATCGTCAGCATGGTCGTCATCCCTTCACGCACAGGACCTGGCGCAGCGTGTACACCACCTCGACCAGATCGCGCTGCGCCTCCATCACCTGGTCGATCGACTTGTAGGCCGCCGGGGTCTCGTCGATCACCTCGGCGTCCTTGCGGCACTCGATCCCGGCGGTCGCCGCTACGTGGTCGTCGACCGTGAACCGCCGCCGCGCCTCGGCCCGCGACATCGCGCGGCCCGCGCCGTGGCTGCAGCTCTCGAACGACTCGCGGTGACCCTTGCCGCGCACGACGTAGCTGCGCGCGCCCATGCTGCCGGGGATGATGCCCAGCTCGCCCTTGCCGGCACGCACCGCGCCCTTGCGGGTCACGTAGACGTCGGCGCCGAGGTGGTGCTCCTTGCGCACGTAGTTGTGGTGGCAGTTCACCGCCTCGAGCCCGGCCGAGAACGCCGGCAGGACGCCGCTGGTCGCCAGCGCGCCGAGCACCGCGCCCATCATCAGCTCGCGGTTCACGGTGGCGTAGCGCTGCGCCCAGCTCACCGCCCGCACGTAGTGCGCGAAGTGCGCCGTGCCCTCCGGCAGGTAGGCGAGATCGGCGTCGGGCAGGTTCACGAACCAGCGGCGCAGCTCGCGCTTGGCCAGCTCGATGAAGTAGCTGCCGATCCGGTTACCCACACCACGCGAGCCCGAGTGCAGCATCACCCACACCCGGTCGGCCTCGTCGAGGCAGACCTCGATGAAGTGGTTGCCGGTGCCGAGCGTGCCGAGGTGTCGGGCGTCGACGCCGCGGCCGATCCGGGGATGGTCGGCGACGATCGCCTCGTAGCCGGGGCGCAGCGCCGCCCACGCCTCGGCGTGGGCCGACGGCAGGTCGTGCCACGCGCCGCGGTCGGCGGGGCCGCCGTGGTCGGTGCGGCCGTGGGGCACCGCGGCCTCGATGGCCGCGCGCAGCCCGCGCAGCTCGTCGGGCAGGTCCGACGCGCCGAGCGAGGTCCGCACCGCCATCATGCCGCAGCCGATGTCGACGCCGACCGCCGCCGGGACGATCGCGCCTACGGTCGGGATCACGCTGCCGACGGTCGCGCCCTTGCCGTGGTGGACGTCGGGCATCACCGCCACCCACTTGTGGATGAACGGCAGGCGCGCGAGGTTGACGAGCTGCTGCTTGGCCGCGTCCTCGAACGGCACGCCCGAGGTCCACGCCTTGATGGGCACGCCGCCCGGCACGTCGATCACCTGGTACGAGGTCGTCTTGGTCGTCATCGTCGTCATGGCGAGCGCCCCAGGAGCACGCGCCGTGCCGGGCGTGGAGGCGCACGCCGGGACACCCCGGCGCGCACCAGGCCCCCACCCGACGCGTCCCCAGGCGAGGCGATTATCCCATCATCTATGGTACTATCTCCATGGATTGAAGCCGCTCGTCGCCATCGGGATGCTCGGGACCACCCTCGACACCGGCAAGGGCCCGGCGCGCTGGGAGCGCTGGCGCCCGACGGTGGCCCTGTGCGCCCACGACGACCTGGTGGTGGCGCGCCTCGAGCTGCTCCACCCACCGGCGTGGACGGCGCTGGCCGAGCAGATCGCGGCCGACGTCCGCCAGGTCGCGCCCGAGACCGAGGTGCGCCTGCACGCCCTGCCGCTCGACGACCCGTGGGACCTGGAGCAGGTCTACGGCGCGCTCCACGACTTCGCGCGCGCCTACCCCTTCGCGCCCGAGCGCGAGGACTACCTGGTCCACATCACGACCGGCACCCACATCGCCCAGATCTGCATGTTCCTGCTCGCCGAGTCGCGCCACCTGCCGGCGCGCCTGGTCCAGACCTCGCCGCGGCGACCGGACGCTCCCGGGTCCAGCGGTGGCGGACGCCGCGCCGGCCCGCGCCCGTCCGCCGACACCGCCGGCGCCTGGCAGATCATCGACCTCGATCTCGCCCGCTACGACCGCCTGGCGGCGCGCTTCGCCCGCGAGCGCGCCGACGCCACGGCGCTGCTCAAGGCCGGCATCGCGACCCGCTCGCCGGCGTTCAACCGCCTCATCGACGAGCTCGAGCAGGTGGCGGTGGCGTCGCGCGATCCCATCCTCCTGCTCGGCGCCACCGGGGTCGGCAAGAGCGCGCTGGCCCGCCGCATCTACGAGCTCAAGCGCGTCCGCCGCCGCCTGAGCGGCCCGCTGGTCGAGGTCAACTGCGCGACGATCCGCGGCGACGGCGCGATGAGCGCGCTCTTCGGCCACGTCCGCGGCGCGTTCACCGGCGCCGCCAGCGCCCGCACCGGCCTCCTCAAGCAGGCCGACGGCGGCGCCCTCTTCCTCGACGAGATCGGCGAGCTCGGCCTCGACGAGCAGGCCCTCCTCCTGCGCGCGATCGAGGACCGACGGTGGCCGCCGGTGGGCGCCGATCGCGAGGTGACCAGCGACTTCCAGCTCCTCGCCGGCACCAACCGCGACCTGCCGGCGCTGGTCGCCGCCGGCCGCTTCCGCGCCGATCTCCTGGCCCGCATCGACCTGTGGACCTTCCGCCTGCCCGGCCTGGCCGAGCGCCGCGACGACCTCGCGCCCAACCTCGACCACGAGCTCGAGCAGGCCGGGGCCGCCCTCAACCTCCACGTGACGATGGCGCGCGAGGCCCGCGCCGCCTTCCTCGCCTTCGCCACCGCGCCCGACGCGACCTGGCCCGGCAACTTCCGCGACCTCGCCGGTGCGGTGCGCCGCATGGCGACGCTGGCGCCCGGCGGGCGCATCACCCTCGCCCTGGTCACCACCGAGATCGCGCGCCTGCGCGCGGCGTGGCAGGTCCTGGCCGCGGCCGCGCCGAGCGCCGCCCCCGTCGCGACCGGTGACGCGATCGCCCCGCCCGGTCGCGACGACGTCGTCGCGCGCGCACTCGGGCCGCGGACCGCCGACCTCGACCCGTTCGATCGCGTGCAGCTCGCCGCCGTGCTCGCGACCTGTCGCGCGTCGCGCTCGCTGTCCGACGCCGGCCGCCGCCTGTTCGCGGTGTCGCGCACCCGCAAGACCTCGAGCAACGACGCCGACCGCCTGCGCAAGTACCTCGGCCGCTTCGGCCTGCGCTGGGAGGACGTCCCGCGATGACCGCCCGCCGCGCCCCCGGCGCCGCCGCCACCGCGCGCGGCTCCCGCGCCGCCGCCACCGCGCGCCGCGCCGGCGCTCGCCCGCGCCCGGGGCGACCCCGCGCGTTCGCGCTGGAGCGCGCCACCGATCGCGCGGTCGACGTGTTCTGGCGCCGCGGCTACGCCGCGACCTCGGTGCGCGACCTGTGCCGGGCCATGGGGATCGAGAGCGGCAGCTTCTACGCCGCGTTCGGCGACAAGGCCGGCTGCTTCCGCGCCGCCCTCGCCCGCTACCTCGCCACCCAGCCGCTGCCGCGCGCCCCGGCGCCGGCGGCGATCCGGGCCTGGTTCGACGTCATCGTCGACCCCGCGCGCACGCCGCGCGGCTGCCTGCTGGTCGACGCCGCGGTCGAGGCGCCGCTCCTCGATCGCCGCGGGCGGGCCGCGGTCCGGACCGCGGTGGCCGCGCTCGAGGACTTCTTCGCCCGCTGCCTGGCCGGGCGCGGTCGCCGCGCCCGCGGCGACGCCGCGCTCCTGGCCGCCGCGGTGACCGCCATCCACGTCCTGGCCCGGGCCGGCCTGCCCGCCGCCCGCCTGCGGGCAGTGGCCGATCGGGCGCTGGCCGCCGCTTGCATTTCTTGAACGATCGCTCAAGAATCGGGCATGGCCACCCCCGCCCTCGTCGCCAGCCTGGCGGTCGCCGCCCTCCACGTCATCTTCTTCGTGCTCGAGAGCGTGCTGTGGACGACCGCCACCGGCCGCCGCATCTTCGGCCAGAGCCGCGACGACGCCCAGACCACGCGCGTCCTCGCCCTCAACCAGGGCGCCTACAACGCCGGCGTGGCCGCGCTCCTGGCCTGGGCCGCGCTCACCGGCCGCGGTGACACCGCCACCGCGCTGCTCGCCTTCATCGTCGCCATGGGCGTGGTCGGCGGCGTCACCGCCAAGCCGACGATCCTGGCCCTGCAAGCCGCCCCCGCCGCCCTCGCCCTCGCGCTGCTCCACCTGGCCTGAGGCCGAGGCCGAGGCCGAGGCCGAATCCGAGCCCCGAGCCCCGAGCCCCGAGCCCCTTCGACTCCGCCCCTTCGGGGCTTCGCTCCTAACGAACGGCGCCGGCAAGCGCCCGACATCACTCGCGCGATGGCCGCGGCTTGTCGGCCTTCGACACGCCCTCGCTGGCGCTCGGGCGGCTCAGGCCGACCGGAGAGATGCAGCTCGCCGTTCGTTTCCCGCAATCTCCGACCGCGGTCGGTGAAGGGCTCCTGACGAACGGCGCCGGCAAGCGCCCGACATCACTCGCGCGATGGCCGCGCCTTGTCGGCCTTCGACACGCCCTCGCTGGCGCTCGGGCGGCTCAGGCCGACCGGAGAGATGTGGCTCGCCGTTCGTTTCCCGCAATCTCCGACCGCGGTCGGTGAAGGGCTCAGGGTGAGCGGGGCATCCTAGATCCGAGCCCGAGCCCGAGGCCGAGCCCGAGCCCGAGCCCGAGCCCGAGCCCGCACCCTCAGTCGTCGTCGTCGCGCCCGGCCGGCGGCGGCGCCACCTCGTCGGCCGCGATCCGGTACTCCTCGCCCAGCCAGTTGCCGAGATCGATGGTCTGGCAGCGGAACGAGCAGAACGGGAAGGCGTCGACGCCGCGGCGGGCGTCGACCACGACGCCGCGCACCGCCGGCTTGCCGCAGATGGCGCAGGTGGCGACGTCGGTCGGCGGCCGTGCCGTGCCCATGGCCGCGCTCACTCCTTGCGCTCGAGGCCGTAGTAGGCGCACTTGTGGATCAGGTAGCTGCGGCTGATGCCGAGCTCCTTGGCGAGCTGCGACTTGTTCCAGTGGGTGCGGATGAGGCCCTGCAGGATGACCTCGGACTCCACCGACTCGACGACGTCGCGCAGGGTGCCGCTGAGATCGCGGTCGCCCAGCCGCGACGACGCGGTCGCCGGCTGGGCGTCGCGGATGCGCTGCGACAGGAGCTCGACCCCGATCTCGGGCGCCTCGCCGCCCAGGACCAGCGCGCGCTCGATCTCGTTCTCGAGCTCGCGGATGTTGCCGGGCCAGCCGTAGCCGGCGAGCAGCGCCATCGCGGCGTCGGTGGGCCGCGGCGGCTCGGCGCCCAGCGCGGCCGCGTCGCCGCGCGCCGCCCGCGCCGCGTGGTGCTTCTTGACGAAGTGCTCGACCAGGATCGGGATGTCGGTCGGCCGCGCGCGCAGCGGCGGCACCGTGATCTTGAGGACGTTGACCCGGTAGAACAGGTCCTCGCGGAACTCGCGGCGCTGCACCATCGCGTGCAGGTCCTTGTGCGAGGCGGCGATGATGCGGACGTCGACCTTGATCGGCTTGGTGCCGCCGACCGGGATCAGCGTGCCCTCCTGCAGGACCCGCAGCAGCTTGACCTGGAGCGCCGGCGACATGTCGCCGATCTCGTCGAGGAAGAAGGTGCCGCCGTCGACGACCTCGAACAGGCCCTTCTGATCCTTGACCGCGCCGGTGAAGGCGCCGCGGACGTGGCCGAACAGCGCGCTCTCCAGCAGGTTGTCGTTGAACGCCGAGCAGTTCTGGACGACGAACGCCTTCTTGGCGCGCGGGCCGTGGTAGTGGATGGCGCGCGCGATCAGCTCCTTGCCGGTGCCGCTCTCGCCGTGGATGAGCACGGTCGACTCGCTGCGCACGATCTTCTCGAGCAGGCGGATCACGTCCTTGACCGCCGGGCTCTGGCCGACGATCTCGGTGAACGGGTGGCCGGGGCCGCTGGGCGCGATCGCCTGCGCGAAGCGCGGCGCGTTGCGCACGACCTCGGCGGCGGCCGCCGCCACCAGGTCGCGCAGCCGCTCGAGCTCGGGCTCGGGCAGGCGCGGCACGTCGGCGACGTGGCCCTCGGCGTCGCCCTCGATCTCGGCGAACTCGCGCACCTTGCGCAGGAGCTCGCCGCGGGCCACCGGCGTCGGCTCGGCCCGCAGGCTGCCGCCGGTGAAGACGAAGCCGATCAGCTCGCCGCCCAGCCAGATCGGCGCCGCCACCACGTCGAAGCCGAGGTGGCACTCGTGGACGTAGGCGGTGGGCGGCTCGCCGGGGCCGCTGGCGCGGCCGGCGCGCAGGTGATCCTTCACCACCCGCACGCTCTCGTTGCAGCGGCGAAAGCCCTCCTTGGAGAACAGGGCCAGGCGGCACAGCTCGTTCTGCGACGGGAAGATCTTGCCGTCGGCGTGGTCGAGCACGTAGCCCTTGGCGTCGGCGAACGCCAGCTCCAGGCCCCACCAGCGGCGCATGACGTCGCGGATGAGCGCGACGGTCGGCAGCTCCCGGAACCTCCTCAGGTCGACCACGGTCCGCGCACTATAGCTCGCGGCGCGCAGGCGAGCGGCGCGCCCGCGCCGGCATTCGGTCGCCGCCGGTGACGCCCGCCACCGCCCCCCGCGGCCGCCCGCGTGGTCGCGGCCCGCGCGGTCACGTCACCCGCCGCCAGCCGTCACCTTCGGCCACCGCCGCCCCGTCCTCCACCAGCTTGATCAGGTGGGCGAGCAGCGCCCGCTCGGCCAGCGGCCACAGGAACGGCGGGGTATCGGCGTAGGCCTGCACGCACAAGTCGGCCGCCGTCCGCGGCGCGTCGGCGAGGGCCGCCCGCACGCGGTCCTCGCGCATGCGGCGGTGCGCCAGGTACTCGCGCAGCTTGGCCGGGCCGTCGTCGATCACGGGCCCGTGCGCCGGCAGGAGCGCCCCGACCCCGGCCGCCAGCATGGCCTCGAGCGAGGCCAGGTAGGTCGCCATGTGCCCGCCCGCTGGATCGATGAGGATCGTCCCCACCCCGGCGACCATGTCGCCGGCGACCGTCGCCGCCGACGCCTCGTCGCGCAGGCAGACGTGGCCGGCGGCGTGGCCGGGCGTGTAGAGCACCCGCAAGCGGCGGCCGCCGACCGCGAGCACCTCGCCGTGCTCGAGGTGCCGCGCCACCTCCACGCCGGACAGCGCGGCCGCGGTGGCGGCGTGGGCCCACACCGGCGCCCCCAGCGCCCGGGCCAGCGCCGACGCGCCGCCCGCGTGATCGCCGTGGTGGTGCGTGAGGATCACGGCCACCAGCCCGCCGCGGCCGCCGATCTCGCGCGCCAGCGCCTCCTGCTGGTCGGGGTACGGCGAGCCCGGGTCGATGGCCACCACCTCGTCGACGCCGGCCACGAAGCAGCCGGTGTGGGTGGCGGGCGGCAGGGTCGGGGTCCGCACCGCCACCGACACGATCCCGGGGGCGACCTCGGTCACCTCCGGCGGTGCGGGCGGGAGCGGCCCGTCGGCGGCGCCAGCCAGCCGCCGGACTTCTGCATAGATGGCGTCGATGCCAGCGGGCATGCCAGGGTGGGGGGGCGCGAGCTCGGTCATGATGGTCGATCCAGGATGGCCCAGGGACGGGGCAAGACGGGGGGCGCGGCGAGGTGTCCGTCACGAAAAGTAGATGACGCCGCCTCGGACCGGTCGTATGCTCGGACGTGAACCAGGGCGGTCCATGGTCAGCGTAACCGCTCGCAAGATCCGCGACCACAGCCTCGAGCGAGCCGCCACCGGCGGCGCGCTCGGCCGTGTCTACACCGGATACCTCATCAGCTACCCGGTCGTGGGCCGCGGCATGGTCATCTTCCGCGATCCCCACGGCCACCGCATGATCACCACCCCGGTGAAGCGGGTCCTGGGCGAGCCGGGCGGCAAGATGATCTACGTCGAGACCGAGAACAGCGTCTACCGCCTGGAGATCCACGGCGAGCCGCTGTTCCCGATGCGCCCCGCCGGCGAGTGACGCGGGCGCCGGTCGCGACCAGCCCGGCGACCCGACGACCAGGCCCGGCGACCGGACCGGGGTGACACGGCGCGCCCCTGTAGTAAGGTGCGTCCGCCCGTGACGCTCCTCGACCGGCGCCTCATCCTCGTCCTCGGCAAGGGCGGCGTCGGCCGCAGCACGATGGCGGCCTCGATCGCGGCCGCCTGCGCGCGCCGCGGCCGCCGCACCCTGCTCTACCAGGCCAACGCCAACGATCGGTTCGGTGACTACTTCGGCCGCCCGGCGTGCACGCCCGAGCCGGCCGAGCTGGCGCCCGGGCTGTGGGGCCTCAACACCAGCCCGGCGGCCGCGCTCCGCGAGTACGGCCTCATGATCCTCCGCTTCCAGAAGGTCTACGACATGATCTTCGAGAACCGGGTGACCAAGGCCTTCCTCCGCGCCATCCCCGGCCTCGACGACTACGCCATCCTCGGCAAGGCCTGGTTCCACACCACCGAGGAGAAGCGCGGTCGCCCGCTGTGGGACACGGTCGTCTTCGACATGCCGGCGTCCGGGCACAGCCTGACGATGCTGCGCATCCCGTGGGTCATCCTCGAGACCGTGCCCGAGGGGCCGCTCACCCGCGACGCCCGCACCCTGCAGACGCTGCTGCGCGATCCGGCGCGCACCGCCGCCATCATCGTCACGATCGCCGAGGAGATGCCGGCGACCGAGGCCCGCGAGCTCACCGCCGGGATCGAGCCGCTCGGCATCCACCCCCAGCGGGTGCTGGTCAACCAGATGGCCGCCGATCACTTCCCGGCCGGCTCCCCGGCGGCGCGGGTGCTGGGCGCGCTCGAGGCGGGCGGCCCCCACGACGGCCTGCTCGGCGCCGTCACCACCCACGGCGCGATGGCCCGCGCCCGCCGCGCCCTCAACGAGCACTACTTCGCCGAGATCGCCGCCACCGTGCCGGCGCCGGCCTTCCCCATCCCGTACCTGTCGCGCACCGCGCTGCGGCCCGACGACATCCAGCACCTGTCGAGCCTGGTCGCGCGCGCGCTGACCACACCGGCCTTGACCACGCCCTGAGCTCAGGGCGCGCCGTCGCCGGCGCCGGGACCGGGCGGCGGCTCGGGCCCGTCGTCGGCCGTGAGGTCGGCGGGCGCGGCCTCGACCTGCACGGCGAGGCCCGAGGCCCGCGCCGAGCGCCAGCCGAGGAGCTTGCGCAGGGTCCACACGCCGGAGTCGGGCGTGACCTCGAACTCGAGCGCCGCGATCTTGTCGGCGCCCATGGTCTTGGCGGCGACGATGAGCATGCGGTTGACCACGCGGTCGAGATCGACGCGGCCGCCGATGGGGATGAACAGGAGGTAGGCGGCGGTGGCGTTCACCTGGATCGCCGCGATCGGCCGCAGCCCCGGCCCGGCGGCGACGTTCTCGGGCTGGACCCGCACCGTCGACACCGACGAGCAACCGGCGGCCGCGGCCAGCGCGACCGCGGCCAGCGCGCGCGGGTGACGGCGGCGGCCGGGCGCGGGCGCGCCTCGAGCGACGGCGGTGGCGGGTGGTGAGCGGTGGACGGCGCGCGGCACCCGCCGACGGTACCAGATGCGCGCGGGCGCGGGCGTGGGCGCAGCCACCCCGCGCCGCGCCGCGCCGACCGCGGCGCACCACTCCCCCCCACGACGCTCCACCGCGCCGCCCGCCGCGTCGTCGCCTGCTATCCTCGCGCCGTGGCGTCGCGCTGGATCACCGCCATCGCCGTGCCCCACCTGGTGCGCGCGGTCACCGCCGCCGGGGTCGACGCCCGCCACCTCGACCTGCGCGACCTCCCGGTCGACGCCCGCTACGAGGACCACCTCCCCCTCGAGCGCGTGATCGCCCTGTGGGAGCAGGCGCTGGCGGTGACCGGGCGCCGCGACCTGCCGCTCCTGGCCGCGACCCGCACCACCGTCGACGAGCGCAGCCTGCTCGGCTTCGTGGTCGGCAACCAGCCCCGGCTCGGCGACGGCGTCGATCGCCTGGATCGCTACTTCCCGACCGTATCCGACAGCTACCGCTGGACCGTCGCCGGCGGCGAGCCCGGCCACGGCGAGCTGGTGTTCCGGTGCGAGCCGTGCGGCCCGGTCGAGCGCGCCGGCTGGCAGGCCTACCTCGAGTTCGAGGCCGTCGATCTCGTCGGCGTCGGCCGGCGCCTCGCCGGCGCCGCGGCCAGCCCCCGCGCGCTCACCTTCGTCCACGCCGCGCCGCCGGCGCTCGCCGCCACCTTCTCGCGGGCCCTCGGCCTCCCCGTCACCTTCGGCGCCGACGCCACCACGATCGTCTACCCGGCCGCGGTGCGCGAGCTGGCGGTGCCGACCGCGCGGCCGTCGCTGGCGACGCTGGTCGAGGAGCGGCTCGACCGCATGCTCGTCGACCTCGCCGCCGGCACCGACGTCGCGACCCGCGCCCGCGCCCGCGTCGGCGCGCTGCTGCGGCGCGGCCAGCCCACGGTGGCGGCGCTGGCCGCCGAGCTCCACCTGTCGCGGCGCAGCCTCGAGCGGGCGCTGGCCGCGGCCGGGACCCGCGGCGCCGCGCTGTTCGAGGAGGAGCGCCGCCGCCTGGCCCTGGCCTGGCTGCCCCACCACACCGTCGACGAGGTGGCGGCCCGCCTCGGCTACGCCGACGGCCGCGCCTTCGCCCGCGCCTTCAAGCGCTGGACCGGCCAGGCGCCCGGGCGGCTGCGGCTCACAGCCGCTGCCCGGTGAACGCGCAGGTCACGCCGGAGATCGTGCAGGTGCCGGTCATCTGACCGGCGACCAGGCTGCCGCTGCAGGTCGCCGGCGTGCCGCCGCCGGTGGTCCCGGCGTAGCTGAACTGCGCGCCGGTCACCGAGCCGGTGTAGGACGCCGCGCCGCCGCTGCAGGCGAGCTGGGTCGCGCAGCCGCTCTGCGTGATCGTGCACACGTCGGCGCCGCAGGTGCCGGTGTAGCCCCAGGTGCCGGCCAGGTCCACGCACGCGCCGGGCGGCGCGTCGACCGCCGCGTCGACCGGTCCGCCGGGCGCGTCGATCGTCCCCGGCGGCGCGTCGATGGCGCCCGCGGGCGCGTCGATCGATCCCGACGCGCCGTCGGGGTCGGGCGGAGGATCGTCGCCGCAGGCGGCGGCGAAGAGGAACAGCGACGAGGCGAGGAGGATCGAGATCGGGCGCATGGTGAGGCTCCTGGGACGGCACGACCAGGACACCAGCGCCGGGCGCCGCCGCCCAGGACCGGGTGCGACGGCGAGCGTGTAGTTTGCGCCACGGCGGCCGCCGGGCCGAGCGCCGACCGCGGCGGGTGGTGTAGGATCGCGATCGTGATCCGTCGGGGATCCTGGTGTCGAGGCGCGGCCGTCCTGGCCGCGACGTCCCTGGTGTGGGCGAGCCTGCCCGCGTCCAGCGCCCAGCCGGCGCCGCCCGCCCCGCCCGCCCCCGACGCCCCCGCCCCGCCCGTGCCCGACGAGGTCGGCCCCGAGGAGGCGCTGACCCAGAAGATCGCGGTCTGGCGCATCGACGCGCTGGGCATCGACGCCGATCTGGTCGCGCGGCTCGAGGCGCTGTTCCGCATGGAGCTCGACCGCCTGGCGGCGCGCCCGCTGCCCACCCGCTCGGCGATCGATCGGGCGATCGCCAGCGACCGCGCGCTGGCCCGCTGCGAGGGCGACGATCGCTGCCTGGCCGCGATCGGCAAGAAGCTCGGCGTCGACGTCATGGTCACCGGCTCGGTGGCGGCGCTGGGCGAGAGCTACATCCTCAACATCAAGGCGGTGGACGTGAACCGCGGCGCGCAGATCCGCCGCATCGCCACCGATCCGCTGCGCGGTAGCCCCGACGAGCTCATCGACAGCATCCGCGTCGCCGCCTACCGCCTGCTCGCGCCCGACCAGCTCCACGGCGCGATCCACGTCCTGTCCGACTCGGTGGGCGCCCGGGTCAGCCTCGACGGCAAGCCCGTGGGCAAGACGCCGCTGCCCGCCCCGATCACGCGGCTCGCGCTGGGCGAGCACGACCTCAAGGTCGAGATGGAGGGCTATCACGCGCACGAGGAGAAGGTCGTCGTGCGCTTCCAGAAGTCGACGCGGGTCGTGGTCCGGCTGGCGGCGCGCCAGGGCGTCGTCGATCCGGGCCCGGGCCGGACCGTGGTCCGCGAGCGGCGCCCCTGGTACACCTCGACCTGGGCCTACGCCGGCGTCGGCGTCGCCGCCGTCGTGCTCGGCGTCGCGGTCGGCCGCGCGCTGGCCACGCCCACCGAGATCCGCTGCGACGAGGTGCCGTGCAACTGACCCCGCCCCCGCCCCGGCCCGCCGCCCGTCGCCACCCCGCGCTCGGCGTGGTCGCCGTGATCGGCCTCGCCGTGAGCGGCGTCGGCGGACCGGGCGCCGCGCCCGCCGCCGCCCAGCCGGCGGCGCGGCCGACGGTCATCGCGGTGGCGCCGCTCGCCACCCTGGGCGCCGAGGACACCTCGGCGGCGGCCAAGCAGCTCGAGGCCGACCTCGGGCGCGAGCTGGCGGCGGCGTCGGGCGCCCGGGTCGTGGTCGGCGCCGAGATCACCGGCGCCATCAAGAAGGCGAAGCGGCCGATCCTGCGCGCCTGCGACGGCGATCCGGCCTGCCTGGCCGAGCTCGGCCGTCTGGTCGGCGCCTCCCACGTCGTCTACGGCGAGGTCGGCGGCCTCGGCGACGTCCAGGTCATCTACCTCGAGCTGTTCGACGTGGCGCGGACCCGCCAGGTGCAGCGCGCCCAGGTGTCGCTGGCGGCGCCCGAGCAGGGCGGCGTACGCGGCGGCGCGGTCCGCCTCGTCGCTCCCGAGCGCTTCGCGGGCCGCCTGGCGGTGACGACGTCGGTGGCGGGCGCGGTCATCTACGTCGACGGCCGCCGCGTCGGCACCTCGCCGGCGCCGCCGGTGACCCTGCCGGTCGGCCCCCACGCCCTGCGCGTGACCCACCCCGAGCACCGCGACTTCGTCCGCTTCGTCGACATCGGCTTCGATCAGCAGACGCCGGTCGCGGTCGAGCTCTCGCCCTACGGCTCGGTCGAGACCGAGCTCGGCGCCACCGACCCCGGCCAGCCGCGCTCGCGCGACCGCGTCGTCGACGTCGCGCCGCCCTGGCACCGGCGGTGGTGGGCCATCGCCGGCTTCGGCGCCCTGGCGCTCACCGGCGCCGTCGTGATCGGCGTCGCCACCGCCGACGGGATCGACTTCGACGCCTCGGGCACCGTCCGCCCGCCGCCCTGACGGTGGCGTCCGGCCGGTCGCGCGGCCCGCGGCCCGCGGCCCGCGGCCCGCGGCCCGCGGCCCGCGGATCGATCCGGCCGGCCTAGTGGATCGCGCTCCAGATCGCGTTGAGCCGCTTGTTGGCGCCCCGGTAGTCGCCGTCGACGAACCTGGCCGTCGCGTCGGCGAAGAGGTCGTCGACCTGCTTCTGGGTGCCGCCGGCCAGGCTCTTGCCCTTGGCCGCCGCCGAGATGCGCGCGCTCTTGGCCTGGATGAACGCCCGATCGATGGGCAGGACGCTCACGGTCTTGAAGAGCTGGTGCGCGGCCAGGTAGGCGCGGCCGTAGTCGGCGTCGGCCATGGCCTGGGTCGCCTCCTTCTCCAGCTCGCGCACGTTGCCGGGCAGGTCGCTGGGCAGGATGCCGCGATCGCTCATCACGCCGCGCGCCTTCTTGAGCATGGGCTCGACGTCGCGCTTGTCGTACTTGGAGCCCTTGGCGTCGACGGTCTGGATGATCGTGGTCGGAGCCGCGGCCGCGCCGCAGGTCTCCTTCTCGCGGACGCCGAGGGCGCGCTCGCGCTCGGCCAGCGCCGCCTCGCGCTGGGCCACCCGCTCCTCGCGGGTCGCCACCGTCTTCTCGCGGCCCGCCATCGCCGACTCGCGCACCGCAACCTGGGCGGTGGCGTCGGCGCCGCCGCGGGCCGCCGCCAGCAGCGTCTGCCGCTCGGCCATGAGCTGCTCGACGATGTCGGACTCCTGCGTCGACAGCGCCGCCTCCTGGGTGCGCAGCTCCTCGACCTTCTGGTCGAGCTCCCTGGTGTCGCCGCCGGCCTGCGCCACCCGCTCGCGCTCGGCGACCAGCGCCGCGTGCTGCTCCTTCAGGCTCTGCCGGCTCTTGAGCAGCGCGTCGCGCCGGGCGATGAGGGCCTCGTCGGTGGCCGCGGCCGACGCCGCGACCCCGGGCGCGGCCTTGTCACGGCCCTTGTCCTTGCAACCCGCTCCCGTCAGGAGCGCCGCCCCCACGGCGGCGCCAAGCCAGTATCGACGCATAGGTGGGTATTCTAACCCCCCCGCCGATCCCTCGCAGGAAGTTGATGCGATCGCTGACGCGACGCGTTAGACTCGGTGCGCCATGACGCGCCGTCCCTCTCCCGCGGATCGGGCCACCGGGCCTGGGCTCTACGATCCCTCGACCGAGCACGCCGCCTGCGGCGTCGGCTTCGTCGCTCACGTCAAGGGCGAGAAGTCGCGCGCGATCGTCGAGGACGCGCTCGAGGTGCTGCGCCGCCTGGCCCACCGCGCCGCCTGCGGCGCCGACCCGGAGACCGGCGACGGCGCCGGCATCCTGCTCCAGATCCCCCACCGCTTCTTCAAGGCCGAGGGCCTGCGCCTGGGCTTCGACATGCCGCGGCGCCGCCGCTACGGCCTGGGCCAGGTCTTCCTGCCCCCCGATCCGCTGGAGCGCGCGCAGTGCGAGCGGATCCTCGAGGAGGTGGTGACCGCCGAGGGCCAGCGGGTGCTGGGCTGGCGCGACGTGCCCATCGACGCCCGCCACGTCGGGCCGACCGCGCGCGCGGTGATGCCGGTCTTCCGCCAGCTCTACGTCCGCATGCGGCGGGTGCCGCCGTCGGCGTACGAGCGCACGCTCTACGTCATCCGCAAGCTGGCCGAGAACCGGATCCGCGATCGCGGCGCCGACCCCGGCGGGTACTTCCACGTCGCCAGCCTGTCGACCGAGACCATCGTCTACAAGGGCCTGCTGCTGCCGGCCCAGCTCCCGAAGTTCTACCTCGACCTCGGCGCCGAGGACATGGTGTCGGCGATCGCGGTCGTCCACTCGCGGTTCTCGACCAACACCTTCCCGACCTGGGACCTGGCCCAGCCCTTCCGCTTCATCGCCCACAACGGCGAGATCAACACCCTGCGCGGCAACGTCGGCTGGATGGCGGCGCGCCGCAGCCAGCTCCGCTCGGCGAAGTTCCAGGGCGGCATCGAGCGCCTGTTCCCGATCATCGTCCCCGGCAAGAGCGACTCCGCGCAGTTCGACAACCTGCTCGAGCTGCTCCACCTCGGCGGCCGCTCCCTGCCCCACGCCACGATGATGATGATCCCCGAGGCGTGGGAGAAGCACCCGGCCATGGCCGAGGAGCGCAAGGCGTTCTACCGCTACGCCAGCTCGCTGGTCGAGCCGTGGGACGGGCCGGCCGCGATCGTCTTCACCGACGGCTACCTCGTGGGCGCCACCCTCGACCGCAACGGCCTGCGCCCGGCGCGCTGGATCCAGACCGTCGACGACCGGGTGGTGCTGGCCTCGGAGACCGGGGTCTACGACGTCACCCCCGACCGCATCGCCGCCAAGGGACGGCTCCAGCCCGGCCGCATGTTCGTGGTCGACACCGTCGAGGGCCGGATCGTCGCCGACGACGAGATCAAGCGCGACGTCGCCGGCCGCTTCCCCTACGGCAAGTGGCTCGACAAGAACGTCTTCGATCTCCACGAGCTCGAACCGGCGCCGCCGGCGCCACCGGTCACCGGCGACGAGCTCGCCCGCCAGCTCCGCGCCTTCGGCTTCACCGACGAGGATCTGGGCACGCTGATCGAGCCCATGGCCCGCGACGGCAAGGAGCCGGTGGGCTCGATGGGCACCGACACCCCGCTGGCGGTGCTCTCCGATCAGTCGCCGCCGCTGTTCCAGTACTTCCACCAGCTCTTCGCCCAGGTCACCAACCCGCCCATCGATCCCATCCGCGAGGCGCTGGTGATGACGCTCGAGACCAACATCGGCCCCGACGGCAACACCTTCGACGAGACCCCGGAGAGCTGTCACCAGATCCGCCTGCCGGGGCCGTTCCTCGACAACGAGCAGCTCGCGCGCATCGCCGGCACTGGCGAGGGCGCGTTCGAGACCCGGCGGCTGTCGACCCTGTTCCCGGCCGCCGCCGGCGAGGACGGGCTGGCCACCGCCCTCGATCGGCTGTGCGCCGACGCCGCCGCCGCCATCGACGACGGCTGCAACGTGCTCATCCTCTCCGACCGCGGCGTCGACGCCAAGCGCGTCCCCATCCCCTCGCTCCTGGCCCTGGCCGCGGTCAACCAGCACCTGGTCGACGAGGGCATCCGCATGCAGGCCGGCCTCCTGGTCGAGACCGGCGAGGCCCGCGAGGTCCACGACTTCGCGCTGCTCATCGGCTACGGCGCGGCCGCGGTCAACCCCTACCTCGCGCTCGACGCGGTGCGGGCCCTGGTCGAGCGCGGCCAGGTGCCGGGCCCGGTGGCCGACGCCACCGCCCGCTACCTCCACGCCGTCGAGGAGGGCCTGCTCAAGATCATGTCGAAGATGGGCATCTCGACGGTGCAGAGCTACCGCGGCGCCCAGATCTTCGAGGCGGTCGGCCTGTCGGCCGAGCTCATCGCCCGCGGCTTCGGCAAGACCCCGTCGCGCATCGGCGGCGTCGGCGTGCGCGAGCTGGCGCGCGAGGCGCTCGATCGCCACGACCGCGGCTTCGGCCGCCAGGCGGTGGCCATCGTCGACGAGCTGCCGGTGGGCGGCCTCTACCAGTGGCGACGCCGCGGCGAGCGCCACAAGTGGAACCCGGCGACGATCGCCGCCCTGCAGGCGGCGGTCGCCCACGACGACCGCGAGCGCTTCGCCGAGTACGAGCGCCTGTGCGACGACGAGGACGACGGGCTGGTGACCCTGCGCGGCCTGTTCGAGCTGGCACCGCCGGCCGAGGCCGCGCCGATCCCGCTCGACGAGGTCGAGCCGGCCACCGAGATCGTCCGGCGCTTCGTCACCGGCGCGATGTCGTTCGGCTCGATCAGCGCCGAGGCCCACGAGACCCTGGCCATCGCCATGAACCGGCTGGGCGGCAAGTCCAACTCCGGCGAGGGCGGCGAGGAGCCGCACCGCTTCGAGGTCGACGACAGCGGCGACTGGCGGCGCAGCGCGATCAAGCAGATCGCCTCGGGTCGCTTCGGCGTCACCGCCCACTACCTGGTCAACGCCGACGACCTCCAGATCAAGATGGCGCAGGGGGCGAAGCCCGGCGAGGGCGGCCAGCGCCCCGGCCACAAGATCGACGACCGCATCGCCAAGGTCCGGTGCTCGACCCCCGGCGTCACGCTGATCTCGCCGCCGCCGCACCACGACATCTACTCGATCGAGGACCTGGCCCAGCTCATCTACGACCTGCAGGTGGTCAACCCCGAGGCCCGCATCAGCGTCAAGCTGGTGAGCGAGGTCGGGGTCGGCACCGTCGCCGCCGGCGTCGCCAAGGCCCGCGCCGGCTGCATCGTCATCGCCGGCTTCGAGGGCGGCACCGGCGCCTCGCCGATCTCCAGCCTCCGCCACGCCGGCCTGCCGTGGGAGCTGGGCCTGGCCGAGACCCAGCAGGTCCTGGTCCAGAACCGCCTGCGCGACCGGGTGCGGCTGCAGGTCGACGGCGGCCTGCGCACCGGCCGCGACGTCGTGGTCGCGGGGCTGCTCGGCGCCGAGGAGTTCGGCATGGCGACGGCGTCGCTGGTCGCCACCGGCTGCGTGATGTTGCGCAAGTGCCACCTCAACACCTGCTCGGTCGGCATCGCGACCCAGGATCCCAAGCTGCGCGCGCTGTACCGGGGCAAGCCCGAGCACGTCGTCGCCTACTTCATGATGGTGGCCGAGAGCGTCCGCGCCCTGTGCGCCAGGCTGGGCGCGCGCACCGTCGACGAGCTGATCGGCCGCAGCGAGCTGTTGCGGGTCCGCCCCACCAGCCACTGGAAGGCCCGCACCCTCGACCTGTCGCCGATCCTGCACCGCTCGGCCGCCGGCGCCGGGGGCGCCGACACCCCGCGCCGCTTCGTCGCGCTGCAGCCGTGGCCGGTGACCGACCACGTCGATCAGCAGATCCTCCAGGCCGCCGAGCGCGCCGCCGGCCCCACCCTGCTCAACGGCAAGCCGGTCGAGGTCAACCTGCCCATCGACAACACACGGCGCACCGCCGGCGCCCGGCTGTCCGGCGAGATCGCGCGCCGCCACGGCGCGCGCGGCCTGCCCGACGGCTCGATCAAGGTCCACTTCACCGGCTCGGCCGGCCAGAGCTTCGGCGCGTTCCTGGCCGCCGGCGTCGAGCTGTACCTGGCCGGCGACGCCAACGACTACGTCGGCAAGGGCCTGTCGGGCGGCCGCCTCGCCATCCGCCCGCCCGACGGCGCGCGCTTCGTCCCCGAGGACAACGTCATCATCGGCAACACCGCGCTGTACGGCGCCACCGCCGGCGAGCTGTTCGCCCGCGGCCTGGCCGGCGAGCGCTTCGCGGTCCGCAACTCGGGGGCGCGGGCGGTGGTCGAGGGCGTGGGCGACCACGGCTGCGAATACATGACCGGCGGCGCGGTGGTGGTGCTGGGGCCGACCGGCCGCAACTTCGCGGCCGGCATGAGCGGCGGCACCGCCTTCGTCTTCGACAAGGACAAGACCTTCCGCGACAAGGTCAACATGGAGATGGTCGAGCTCGAGTCGCTGGTCGACGAGAGCGACCTGTTCCTGGTCTACGGCCTCATCGAGGACCACGTCCGCCTCACCGGCAGCGCCGTCGGCCGCCGCATCCTCGACAACTGGGAGCTCATGGTGCCGCGCTTCGTCAAGGTCATGCCCGTCGACTACCGCCGCGTCCTGCAGGCGCGCCGCGCCGAGGCCCGCCCCCGCCGCCTGTCGGTCGTCCCCGGCGGCGCCGCCCCGTCCTCCGCCGCGACCCCGGCCTCGGCCACCGGAGGCCGGTGACATGGGCAAGCCCACCGGCTTCCTCGAGTGGCCGCGCCTGCTCGCGCCGCGGCGCCCGGTGGCCGAGCGCCTCCGCGACTGGCGCGAGGTCGAGGGCCACGAGGACGACGCCATGGCCCGCCAGCAGGCCGGCCGCTGCATGGACTGCGGGGTGCCGTTCTGCATGCAGGGCTGCCCGCTCGGCAACCCCATCCCCGACTTCAACGACCGGGTGTGGCGCGATCGCTGGGAGGACGCGTGGCGCCGGCTGTCGGCCACCAACAACTTCCCGGAGTTCACCGGTCGCCTGTGCCCGGCGCCGTGCGAGGCGGCGTGCGTGCTCGCCCTCGACGACGCCGCGGTGACGATCGAGCACATCGAGAAGGAGCTCGCCGAGCGGGCGTGGCGCGAGGGCTGGGTCGGCCCCGAGCCGGCGCGGGCCCGCACCGGCGCCCGGGTGGCGGTGGTGGGCTCGGGCCCGGCCGGCCTGGCCGCCGCCCAGCAGCTCGCCCGCGCCGGCCACGCGGTCACGGTGCTCGAGGCCGACGATCGCCCCGGCGGCCTCCTGCGCTACGGCATCCCCGACTTCAAGATGGAGAAGGCGGTGATCGATCGCCGCCTCGGCCAGCTCGCCGCCGAGGGCGTGGTCATCCGCTGCGGCGTGCGGGTCGGCGTCGATCCCACGTGGGATCGCGTCAACGCCGACCACGACGCCGTCATCATCGCGATCGGCGCCCGCGTCGGCCGCGACCTCGACGTGCCGGGCCGCGAGCTCGCGGGCGTGGTCATGGCCATGGACTACCTGGAGGAGCAGAACCGTGTCGTCGCCGGCGATCCGGTGACCCCGCGCTGGGACGCCCGCGGCAAGCAGGTCATCATCCTCGGCGGCGGCGACACCGGCTCCGACTGCCTGGGCACCGCGCTGCGCCAGGGCGCCGCCGGCGTCCACCAGATCGAGATCATGCCGGCGCCGCCGCCGGTGCGCGGCGAGGACAACCCGTGGCCGGCGTGGCCGCTGGTGTTCCGCACCTCGTCGTCGCAGGAGGAGGGCGGCGAGCGCGACTTCGCGCTGCGCACCGTCCGCCTCGAGGGCGAGGCCGGCAAGCTCCCCGCGCTGGTGGCCGAGCGCCTGGCCGGCCCCGCCGGCCGCGCCGCGCGCTCGCCGGCCGAGCTGGTGGCGACCGGCGAGGAGGTGCGGCTGCCCTGCGATCAGCTCGTCCTGGCCATGGGCTTCACCGGCCCCGACACCCGCGCGCTGGCCAGCCAGCTCGGGGTCGCGCTCGACCGCCGCGGCAACGTCGCCGCCAGCGAGCCGGGGTGGACCACCAACGTCCCCGGCGTGTTCGCCTGCGGCGACGCCCGCCGCGGCCAGAGCCTGATCGTGTGGGCGATCGCCGAGGGCCGCGAGACCGCGCGCGCCGTCGACGCCTGGCTGCGCGGCGGGCCGTCGTGGCTGCCGGCGCGCGGCCTCGATCAGCCGTTCGAGAAGCGCTGAGCGACCCGCGCCAGTGCTCCCATCCCACGCGCGTGCGCCCGCGCGCCGCCGGCCCGCTCACAGCGGCGGCGGCGGCGCGCCGCAGCTCGTGCGCTGGCCGATGATCCAGACCGCCACCGGCGACGACGAGGCGCAGGTGACGATCACGCCGGCGTCGGTGCCGGCGTCGGCGCCGCTGCCGGGTCCGCTGCCGCTGCCGCCACCGGGGTCGATGCCGCCGCCGTAGCCCGAGGCGTTGAACGGGTTGGGCAGGAAGTCGCCGAAGGTGTGGGCGCGCACGCAGCGGTTGACCGTCACCTGCTTCTGGCGCAGCGTCACCAGGCTCGTGGTCTCGACCGCGACCCAGGTCGGCTGGTTGTCCGACGGCAAGAGGAGCTGGTGGTCGACGACGTCGATCGTCTTCACGCCGGTCCCGGTGCCGAGGCTCTGGCTGCCACTCGACCACAGGAGCGAGGCGGGCTGGCCCGCGCTCTCGGTGTAGAGCCCGACCTGGATCCGCGGGTCGGTGACCGGGGCGGCGGTGACGTCGACCACCAGCTTCTCGATGCGGTAGCACTGCGGCAGGCTGCCGTCGCGGTAGGCCTCGAGCCCGGTCAGCGCCACCCCGGTCGCGCCGTGCGGCGGCGGGAAGCCGAGCAGCACCGTGGGGTCGAGGGTGTTGACGGTCAGGGTCGCCTGCCCGGTCTCGCCCTGGAGCCGGAAGGTGGCGGTCTCGACCTCGTCGTCCTGGGTGTCGTCGGCGTGGGCGAGCACGGTCACGGTCTGGGCCACGTTCCACTGCCCGGCCGCGAACTGGTAGAGGAGCGGCGACACCGAGAAGTCGGTGAAGCCGCCGGCCAGCACCTCGACGGTGACCGCGCGGCCGGGATCCCGCGACAGCGTGAGCCGGACCGAGCTGTCGGGGGTTCCCTCCTCGACCGTGAGCTGGGTCGGCGCGAGGACCGGCACGACGGTGTCGTCGTCGATCACCGTCACCGGCACGGTCTTGGTGGCGAGCCCGGGCGCGGTCAGGAAGATGGTCGTGGCGCCGTTGGCGCCGTCGGGATCCTGATCGCCCGAGACCACCACCGGCTGCGGGGTGGCGTAGTTCTGCCGGGTGAAGGTGAGGCTCGAGGCGCCCAGGGTGACGACGCCGTCGGGGGAGTCCTGCAGGCTGACCACGACGTCGCTGGCCGGCATCGCCCCCAGGCTCACCATCAGGGTGGTGCCCTGGCCCTCGGTGACGGTGATGGTCGCGGGCGAGGTCACGATGTCCACCGAGTCGTCGTCGGTGACGTTGACCGTGACGTTGCGCGAGGTGACGCCGGTCGACGACACCACCACGGTCGCGGTCTCGTTCAGGACGTCCGCGTCCTGGAGCCCGGTGACCGTGACCGTGCGCGGGGTGGCGTAGCTCGACGGCGTGAAGGTCAGGGACGTCGGCGACGCCGAGATGTCCTCGGCGTTGGCGGGCGCGACGGTGTTGGCGACGACGACGTCGGTCGCCGGCTGGAAGACGAGGCGGACGCTGTAGGTCGTGGTGCCGCCCTCGTTGACCGCGATCGTCGCGGGCGTGACCTCCAGGGCCTGGACGTCGTCGTCCATCACGTTGATCGTCCGCGTGGTGGTGAGGCCCTGGGCCGCGGCGTTGAACGACACCGGGGTCGTGCCGCCGACCAGATCGACGTCGTGGACCGCGGTCACCCGCACGACCTGGGGGGTGGCGTAGGTGGCCGGGGTGAACGTGAGCTGGCTCTGGTTGACGGTGACCAGGCTCGGGTTGCCGCTGGCGACGTCGACGATCACGGTGCCCGCCGGCTCGAAGGCGAGGCGGACGCTCAGGTCGGTGGAGGTGCCCTCGAGGAGCGGCGGCACGCTGGTCGGGCTGACCTGGATGACCTGGACGTCGTCGTCCTGGATCGCGACCTGGACGAAGCGGTCGGCCGGGCCGTCGGGCGACGACAGGAGGATGCTGACCTGCTCGTGCACGACGTTGAGATCGTCACGGGCGGTGACCGTCACCTGCTGCGGGGTGGCGTAGTTCGCGGTGGTGAAGGTGAGCGAGGCGGCGCGCAGCGTCACCGCCGCCGCCGGCGTGGCCTGGAGGTCGACGACGACGTCGCCCGGCGGCACTTGCGTGAGGCGGACGGCGAAGCTGGCGCTGTGCATGGCGCCGGCGGCCTCGGTGATCGTGCCCAGGTTCGACGGCGTGGCGTCGATGGCGAGGACGTCGTCGTCGGTGACGTTGACCGCCAGGGCGTGGGTGGGCACGCCCTCGGGCACCGGGTCGAGGACGAGCAGGGTCGAGGCGTCGGCGGTGTCGGGATCCTGGACCCCGGTCACGGTGACGGTCTGCGGCGTCGCCCAGTCGCCGCTGGTGAACGTGAGCTGGGCCGGGGTCGCGGTCGCGATCGCGGGGTTCATGGTCACGACCGAGACCACGAAGGCGCTGGCGGGGCGGGCGTTGAGGCGGACCGAGACCGCGGCCGTGGCGCCCTCGGTGACGCCCACCGAGGACGGCGGGGTGACGATGAGGAGCTGCTGATCGTCGTCGGTGATCATGACCATGGCCACGCCGTCGGCGACCTGGCCGCCGCCGTCGAACAGCACCGTGACCGGACTGTCGTCGGCGTCGTCGTCCTGACCGGCGGCCAGGATGACCGTGCGCTCGACGTTCCAGTTGTCGGGGGTGAAGGTCAGGGTGGCCGGGGTCGGGGTCAGGAGCGGCGTACCGACCACGGTGATCGTGCGCTCGGCCGGCGGCGCCTCCGACAGGCGGACCCGGACCGTGGTCTGCCCGCCCTCGCTGACGGTGGTGGTCGACGGGTTGACCTGGACGTGGATGCCGTCGGGGCCGCCGTCGGAGGGATCGGCGTCGACCGCGGCGTCGCCGTCGCCGCCGGGCGGCTGGTAGACGGTCGAGTCGATCTTGCACCCGGCGCCCGCGACGAGCACGGCGGCGAGGGTGGCGGCGAGGGCGGTCGGGGCGATGGGGCGGTGGGCGCGCACGGTCAGAACCTCCCCTGGACGACGGCGCCGGCCAGGCCGGGACCGACCGCCGGCGCCACCGCGACGCCGTCAGCGCGCGCGGCGCCGCCGCCGAGGAACCACAGCACGCCGGCGCCGACGCCGGCGACGACCGCCACCCCGTAGCCGACGTTGGCGAGCCGCGCCTTGCCGCGGGCGTCGTCCAGGAGCTGGTTGGCGCGGGCGTGCTCGGCGCAGATCGTGTCCGCGCACAGGTCCTGGGCCTGGCGCTCCAGGCCCTGGGCCTGGGTGCCGACGATCGCCGCCGCGACCAGCACCACGACGCCGCCTCCGGCGACGCCGATCGCGACCTTGCGGCGGGTGGTGAGGCGCGGCCGGGTGTCGCGCGGGCCGGCCCCGATCTCGAGGCCGGCGCCGCCGCCGGCCCCGCCCTCGGACGTCAGCGCCTTGAGCTCCTTGAAGCGTGGGACCTCCACCGAGACCTTGTCGCCCTCGGGCTTGACCGTGACCCGGGTCGACCACTCCTCGTGACCGGGGGCGCGGCCCGACACCACGTACTCGCCGCCATCGACCGGCGCCCCCCGGTTCCACAGCACGGCGTCGACCGCCCTGCCGTTGCGGGTGATCGCCAAGCCAGCGACGCGGGCCTCGTCGGGCACGCTGATCGTCAGGTACGACAGGCGCGGCTCGAGCGACGCCACCTTGGCCTGGGCGATCTGCTGCTTCGCCGGATCCTTCACCCGCGCCAGGGCGTCGGAGTACGCCGACCACGCCGAGGCGAGCTGGTTGTTCTTCTCCCGGCAGTCGCCGAGGCGGATCAGCGTGCCCGCGCGAGGCTCGATGCGGTTCGAGCCCTCGAAGGCCTCGCACGCGCGGGCGAGGTCGCCCTGGGCCATCAGACGATCGCCCTCGCGGAACAGGCGCTCGGCCTCGGCGTTCTGCGCCTGCGCCGGCGACGCGGCGAGGGCGGCGACGATCCCGACGGCGGCGCGCGCGACGCGCACCCGCGCGGAGGTGGTGCGGCGCTCGGAGCGGGTGCCGGGAGCCCCCGCGCGTGCCCTTCGGTCGGTGCCGGCGTGGGACGCCGGATCAGTCGCCGCGGTCGACGGCCCCCGCGCTGGCTGGCTTGGTCTCATGGCTCCCCTTCGTAGGCGCAGGCTTGGTCGTAGGCCTCGTGATCGTCGGCTTCTCGCTGCCGGGCTTCGGCGGCGCCACCGGCCGCGTCCGCCGGATGGAAGGCGCCGGCCGCTCGCGCCCGGTGGTCGCCACCGGCGCGACCGGAGCGGGCGGCTCGTCGGAGACCGGCGGGACCGCGCCCGGGGTCACGCCCGAGGTCACGGCGCTGGGCGCGGGCCGATCCGGCCCGTCCGGCCCATCCGGCCCGTCCGGCCCGTCCGGCCCATCCGGCCCATCCGGCCCATCCGGCCCGTCCGGTCCCGGCGCGAGCGGCCCGGGCCGCGCCGACGCGGGCCGTGCGACCGGGGGCTCGGCCGGCGCCGCCACCGGCGCGG
>CAADGB010000436.1 GCA_900696455.1 uncultured delta proteobacterium | reverse complement strand
GCGCCGCCGCGGGCGCCGCTGCCGCGCTCGCCGGCGCCGCCACGATCGACCGCGCCCTTGCCCGGCCCCGCCGAGTCCTCGGCGCCGGCGTCGGGGGCCGCGCCCACGCCGGCGTCGGCCGCCGTCGCCTCGCCGGCGCCGCCCTGGGCCGAGCCCGCGATCGCCGACGGCGGCGCGCCGTCCTTGCCGCGCTCGCCGGCGGCGACGAACAGCACCACGCCGAGCCCGCCCAGCACGACGCCGGCCAGGAGCACCCACAGGAAGGTGGCCAGCCCCGAGCGCTGCGGCACCGGCGTCGACAGATCGCCGCCGAAGGCCAGCTCGCGGCTGTCGGTGGTCACCGCGGGCAGCGGCGAGCTGGGCGTGCCGACGGCCTGGCCCGGCGCCGGCAGCGCCGCCAGCATCGGCGCCGACAGGGGCACCGACAGGGCCGCGTTCGAGGCCGCCCGCGACAGCGGCAGGGCCGAGCCCGAGGGCGGCAGGGCCGAGCCCGAGGGCAACCCGATCGACGGCGACGACCCGGCGTGGCCGCGCGCCGGCCCCGAGTCGATCACCCGGGCCGGCATGTTGGGGTTGAGCGAGGCGACCAGGTGGTGGTCGGTGCTCATGCCCAGGATCTGGGCGACGGCGACGCCGCGCCCGGCCAGGCACTTGGTCAGCTCGTACTCGAAGGCCTCCATCGACGGCGGCCGGTCCTCGGGGTTGCGCGCCATCGCCTGCATGACGAGCTGGCTGACCACCGCCGGGATCGTCGAGCGCAGGTGGCTGGGCGCCACCGGATCGACCGTCGCCTTCTTGGTGAGGATCTCCATGAAGTTGTCGCCCTGGTAGGGCGGCACGCCGGTCAGCATCTCGTAGAGGATCGCGCCCAGGGCGTAGACGTCGCAGCGGGCGTCGGCGGGGCGCCCCGCCGCCTGCTCCGGCGCCATGTACTCGGGCGTGCCCATGGCCATGCCCGGGCTGGTCAGCCGGCGCTCGCGCAGATCCTCGGCCTCGGTGGTCTTGGCGATGCCGAAGTCGAGGACCTTGACGAAGTCGGCGTTGCCGTCGCGGATCGTGAGGAAGATGTTCTCGGGCTTGAGGTCGCGGTGGATGATGCCGGCGGCGTGGGCGGCGGCCAGCGCCCGGCAGATCTGGGTGCCGACCCGGATGGCGCGGGCCAGGTCGAGCGCGCCCTCGCGCTCGATCACGCTGCCCAGCTCCACGCCCTCCAGGTACTCCATGACGAAGTACGCCGAGCCGTCGGCGGTGGTGCCGGAGTCGGTGACGTCGACGATGTGGGGGTGGCCGATCTTCGACGCGGCGCGGGCCTCGCGGCGGAAGCGCTCGACCAGATCGGGCATGCGGCTGTAGCTGGGGTGGAGGACCTTGAGCGCCACCCGCTTGCCGATCTCGACGTGCTCGGCCAGGTAGACCTTGCCCATGCCGCCCTCGCCGATCAGCTCGACGACGCGGTAGCGGCCGTCGATGATGTGCCCGATGATCGGCTGCGAGTCGTCGGGATCGAGCTCGAGCTCGGCGGCGAGGGCCTCGGCGGTGGCGGGCCGGCCGCTCTTGCCCAGGGCGCGGCGCTCGACGACCTGGCGGCGATCGTTGCCGTCGGTCCCACGATCGCTGGCGCGCCGCCCCACCGAGCCCGGCGAGCGCACCGCGGTCTGGCCGAGGGAGCCCGGCTCGGTGACCTGGTACTCCGTCGACTTGTCGAGGATCTGGCGCAGCTCGTCGGTGGGCGGCAGGGTCATCGCCCGCTTGCGCAGGTTCTGCATCATCGCCTCGCGCTCTGCGCGATCGGTGGCGATGTCCTCGGCGAACAGGTCCTGGATGAACTCCGACATGCGCGAGGCGTCGGTGGTCGGCGCGTTGGCCGCCAGCCAGCCCTGCAGCGCCTGCCGCATCTCGTCGCACGTCGTGTAGCGATCGGCGCGCGCCGCCGCCAGCCCGCGGACGACGATGTCGTCGAGCGCCGCCGGCACCCGCGGCGCGCGCTTGCTCGGCTTGAGCACCTCGGGGTTGCGGGCGCGGGTCAGGAGATCCTGGGGCTGCTCCTTGCCCGGCGGGAAGAGCTGGCGGCCAGTGAGCAGCTCCCACAGCACGATCGCGGCGGCGTACTGATCGCTGCGGCCGTCGAGGCGCTCGCCCCGCGCCTGCTCCGGCGACATGTAGGCGACCTTGCCGTAGATGATGCCGGGCGCGGTCTTCTCGAGCTTGAGGGTCGACGAGGCCAGGCCGAAGTCGGTGAGCTTGACCTCGCCGGTGTACGAGATGAGGACGTTGGGCGGCGAGACGTCGCGGTGGACCAGCTCGAGGTCGGGGAAGGCGTGGGCGTAGGCGAGGCCGCGGCACAGCTCCTTGACGATGTAGACCGCGATGTCGATGGGGAACGCGACCTGCTTCTTGGCGCAGCGGTTCCACACCGCGCGCAGGTCGCGGCCCTCGACGAAGTCCATGGCCAGGAACAGCTCGCCGCCGACCTGCCCGGCGTCGAACACCGGGATCAGGTTGCCGTGGGAGAGCTTGACCACCACCTTGGCCTCGTCGCGGAAGCGCGCGACGTACTCGTTGTCGGCGAGGTGAGGCAGGACGGTCTTGATGACCATCAGCCGCTCGAGGCCGCGATCCCCCGCGACCGCAAGGTACAGCGCTCCCATCCCCCCCTGCGCCAGCGGGCCGAGCAGGTGGTACTTCCCGAACCTCCTCGGGTACTTGTCGAGGTTTTGGCCAGCCGTGGCCATGGTGAGGTGTGGCGCCAGCCTACCACGCCGTCGCGAGGGCGACCAAATGTCGTGACCGCCTCCCGCGACGCGCGGCGTCGGGCACGAATCGTTCGCACACACCAGGGAGGTGAAGGCGACGCCGGGCCTTGCGCCGGCCGCGACCCGCGCTCTACGATGCGCCGCCGCGCGGGGATCGTGTGCGGCCTGGGAGAAGGCTGATGGCCCAAGAGCGTGTCCTCGTCATCGACGACAGCCCCACGATCGTGCGGGTCGTCGAGCTCGTCTTGACCAAGGCCGGCTTCGAGGTGAGCTCGGCCCCCGACGGTGAGGCCGGCGTCGCCGCCGCCCGCGCCCACCGCCCCGACCTCATCCTGCTCGATTTCGTCATGCCGAAGATGAACGGCTACCAGGTCTGCCGCGAGCTGGCCGCCGACGCCGCCCTGCGCGACATCCCGGTTGTGCTGATGAGCGCCAAGGGCGACCAGGTCGGCGAGCGCTTCGTCAAGGTGATGGGCATCGTCGACTACATCACCAAGCCGTTCTCGCCCGAGGCCATCACCGCGGTGGTCCAGCACACGATCGCCAAGTACGGTGCCCGCGGCGGCGACCGCCCGGCCGGCGACGGGGGCGCCGCCGGCGGCGCCCCCGCCGTGGACGCCGAGGCCCTGGCCGCCGACGACGGCGTCCGGACCGAGACCCTCGGCCGCCTGCGCGGCCGCATCGCCGACGCGGTCGGGGCGCGGGTCGCCGCCCTGTTCTCCCTGGCCAACGCCGCCCACGCCGACGGCGGCGGCGAGGAGAGCCGCGTCCCCACCGACGCCTCGGCCATCGCCGACGCCGCCCGCTCGGCCCTCGACGATCGCAGCCTGCTCGAGCTGCTGGCCGGCCTCGACCTCGGCGTCCTCGGCGGCGGCGCGTCGCCCACCGGCGACCTGCGGGTGGTGCCGCTGGCCGAGGTGCTGCAGCTCGTCGATCACCAGGAGCAGTCGGGCGTCCTGCGCGTCACCCGTGGCGCGTCCCACATCGAGCTCTACTGCCGCAAGGGCCGGATCGATCAGGCCCTGGGCGGCGGCCTGTCCGAGGATCTCCTGCTCGGGCGCTACATCGTCGACGCCGAGCTCATGAACCCGACCGACTTCGAGGGCTTCCTCGGGTCGCGCCCGCCCGGCGCCCGCCTCATCGGCGGTCAGCTCGTCACGCTCGGCTACCTCGGCAACGACGACCTCAAGGCCGCCCTCGCCCGCCAGAGCGCCGAGCTGGTCTACGAGACCCTGCGCTGGCGCTGGGGGCGCTTCGCCTTCACCGCCGGCCGCGAGCTGCCGGCGCCCGTGATCGAGGCCTCGCTCGAGCTCGACGTCGAGGCCATCCTCATGGAGGGCTTCCGCCGCGTCGACGAGTGGCACCTCATCGAGCGCGCCATCGACGACTTCGAGCTGGTCTTCCTCCGCAACGAGGACGCGGTCGCCCAGATGGGCCGCGGCCGCCTCACCCGCGAGGAGCTGGCCATCCTCGAGCTGGTCAACGGCAAGAACACGGTCAAGGACATCGTCCGCAAGTCGCGGATGGGCAGCTTCGAGGTCAGCAAGATGCTGTACCGCCTCCTGTCCATCAAGCTCGTGCGCCGCCGCGTGCTGCCGGTCGCGGTCTAGCCTGGACAGGCCTGGGTAGGCCCGGGCAGGTCCGGGCACGTCGAGCCGATCGGGTCCCGGCCCCGGGTCCGGCCCCGGGTGCGCGTCGCCGGCGCCGGCGCGGCGTGGTAGGAAGCGGGGACCATGTCCGAGTCCCTCGAGGCCCAGCTCCGCCAGCAGCTCACCACCGCGATGAAGGCGAAGGATCAGGCCACCGCCAACCTGATCCGGATGATCAACACCAAGATCATGGAGCGCCGCACCGCCAAGGGCTTCAGCGGTACGGTCGACGACGCCCTCATCCTCGACGTCATCTCCGCCTACAAGAAGTCGATGGAGAAGGCGCGGGCCGACTACGTCGCCGTCGGCGACAAGGGCAAGGCGCAGGTCGAGGAGCTCGACGTCGAGCTGGCCTGGTGTACGAAGATGTTGCCGCAGCAGCTCGGCGTCGACGAGCTGCGCGCCGCCGTGGCCGAGGCGGTGGCCGCGTTGCCGCAGAAGGACCCCAAGATGGCCGGCCGGGTGATCGGCGCCATCAAGAAGCAGTACGGCGACCGCGCCGACGCCGCGCTGGTCAAGAAGCTCGCCGAGGAGGCGCTGTCGTCCTGACCCCGCGGGGCCGGGGCCGGGTCAGTCGCCGATCGGGCGCCAGGTCAGTCGCCGATCGGGCGCCGGGTCAGTCGCCGATCGGGCGCCGGGTCAGTCGCCGATCGGGCGCCGGGTCAGTCGCCGAACAGGCGAGCCTGGCCGGCGACGATCCGCGGCCGCTGCTTGCCGCGGCGGGTCCGGCGGTGCTCCACCAGCTCGCCGCCCCGCCCGTACACCGCGGGGCCGGGCAGCAGCACCAGCGGCGCGACGGGCTCGACCTCGTGCCGGACCGGCGCCGCGCTGGCGCTGGGCGCGACCGCCGCCGTCGCCGCGGCGGCCTCGGGCCGGGCGATCACCGCGATGACGCTCCAGCTCTGGCCGCCGAGCGCGCGGCCGATGGCGTCGGCCAGCCCGTCGCTGTCGGCGCCGGGGACGTGGGCAGCCCGGATGGCCGGCGCGCCGCTGCCGGTGAGCCTGACCATCAGCTCGACGGCCGGCGCCTGGTGTCCGGCGCGGCCGGCGGCGCGGGCGGCCAGGCGGCGGGCCAGGAGCTCGACCGCGGCCCCCACCGAGGGCGTGCCCGGCGCCCCGAGCGCGACCCGCTCGGCGATGGCGCCGGTCGGCGCGTAGGGCTCGAGGCGCGCGCCGCCGTCGCCGCGCGCCAGGGCCTGGAAGTCGGCGTCCCAGCCGCCGCGCTCGGGCCGCAGCACCGACGGCGGCGGCAGCTCGGCGAAGGCGCCCAGCGTGCGCACGCCCAGGGCCTCGAGCATGTGCAGGACCTCGGGGCCGAGGGGCAGGAGCGACAGCGGGTGCGGCGCCAGGAACGCCGCCGAGCCGCCGCGCGGCACGCACACGACCGCGTCGTCGTCGCCGTGGTCGCGCCCGTCGCGCCCGTCACGCGCGTCACGGGCTCCCGTCGACGCCGCGACGTACGCGGTGAACCGATCGTCGGCGATGCCGACGCGGCCGCGGAGCCCGAACAGCGCGAGCACCTCGCGCACCTTGCCGCCGAACCACGAGCCGCGCTTGCCGGCCGGGACCTCGGCGTACATCACGTGGTGCTGACCGCGCGGATCGCCGCCCAGCTCCACCCGCGGCGAGACCGCGAGCAGGGCCTCGGCCACCGCGCCGAGCAGCGCCCGCTCGGCCGTCACGTCGGCGACCGCGCAGGCGAGGCCGGGCACGAGCGTCCGCGCCACGGTGGCGCTCATCCCGGGCCTCACGCCCGCCGACCACGCCGCCCGCGAGCACGCCACGACCACCGGCGAGCCGACCGCCGGCTGGGTGATGATGGCGAGGGCGCCGCACGCCGCGCCCTCGGCGCCATCGCGCCCCGGCGCCTGGCCTGGGCACGCCGCGGCCTGGCCGACGAGCGTAGCCTGCAGCGGGAACGACGGGATGTAGACGCTGGCGATCCGCATGACTCGGGTCTACTGCACTGGTCTGATGTTCAGTGTTTACCACAGAACCGGGGACAGGTCCCATGGCAATCGCTAACCTCAGGAAAGCGTAACGGTTATGATGCGTTGGTGAGCACCTCGGGCACGTCGTCGGGCACCTCCTCGGGCACCTCCTCGGGGGCCACCACCAGCAGCTCGGCGCGCATCAGCCCCACCGCCCACTACACCGGCTACACCTGGCTGGCGCACGGGCTCTCGCACCCGGCGCTGGCCACGCCGACCGGGCGCTTCCTCTACCGGGCGCTCACGCCGGCCAACCGGGCGCTGGCGGCGGCGGGCAAGGCGAACCTCGACGGCTTCCTGCTGGCTCGCCACCACCTGATCGACGCCCTCCTCCGCCAGGCGATCGAGCGCGGCGAGGTCAGCCAGGTGATCGAGGTCGCCTGCGGCCTGTCGCCGCGCGGCTACCGCTTCGCCCGCGAGCACGGCCCGGCCCTCACCTACGTCGAGGCCGACCTGCCGGCCATGGCCGCCCGCAAGCGCGAGCTCCTGGCCCAGACCGGCGCCAGCTCCCCCCACCACCGCGTGGTCGAGATCGACGCCACCGCCGACGACGGCGCGCGCTCGATCGACGCGGTGGCGGCCGGCCTCGACCCCGGCCGCGGCACCGCCATCATCACCGAGGGCCTGCTCAACTACTTCGATCCGGTCTCGGTGGCGCGCATGTGGCGGCGCTTCGGCCGCGCCCTCGCCCGCTTCCCCCACGGCCTCTACCTCGCCGACCTCCACCTCGGCGAGGACGCGCGCCCGGTCGAGCGCCTGTTCGCCGGCCTGCTCGGCGTCTTCGTGCGCGGCCGCATCCACTTCCACTTCGACGACGAGGCGGCGGCGGTGCGCGAGCTCGCCATCGCCGGCTTCGGCCGCGCCGCCCTCCGTCGCCCCGAGGCCCACCAGGACCTCACCGGCCCGGTCGACGCCGCCAGCGCCCGCGCCGTCCGCATCATCGAGGGGAGGGTCCAGCTCGACGCGGGGACGGCCCCGCGATCGAGCTAGCCGCCGGTCTCGCGGAACCAGAGCTGCTCGACGAGCCGGTCGGTGCCCGCGCGCAGGTGGCGCCGCAGCGAGCTGACCCCCACGCCGAGCAGCTCGGCGGCGACCTCCTGGCTGGGCGCGGCGCGGACGTAGGTCCGGTCGAGCGCACGCCCCAGCCGACCGTCGCGCGGATCCTCGGCCAGCTCGCGGATGAGCCGGGTCAGGAGCGCGGCCAGCGCGTCCACGCGCGGCGGCTCGAGCGCCAGCCCGAACCGGGTGGTGAGCAGCGCGCTGTGCGCGAGCCGCTCCGGCCGCCCGAGGTCGCGGAGCGCCTGCGCCACCGCGGCCTCGAACTCGGGCCGCGACAGCGCGCTGGCCTCGCGGTCGGCCGGCCCGCCCGGCGGCGCCGGCATCCCGGTGACCGGCGGGGCCTCGCGCAGCCAGTCTCCCGTCGAGAAGTCGCGGCCGTACATCCGGTACCGCAGGTGATCGACGGTGACGTCGAGCGCGGGGAGCCGGGCCTGGCGGGCGTACGCCATGATCTCCCCGTCCCGCGGGTGGTGGAAGTACCAGAGGAACCAGCCGAGGTCGCGGCGGCGGACCCAGGTGTCCACCGAGTGGATCGCCCCCACCGCGAAGCTGGCGGTGGCCGGCGCCATGTGCGCCTCGGCGTCGGTGAAGAACCGCTGCATCACCGCGACGCGCGGCCCGGCCGCGGGCGCGTGCCGCGCCCGCCAGGCCACCGCGTGGGCGACCACCGGGTCGGCCGCCACGTCCTCGTCGTCGACGAGCGCGAGCTCGATCAGGTGCGCGTAGCCCTGGGGCCGCCCGTCGCCGCGACGCGCGACCATGGCGCCGGCCGGCTGGCGCGTCAGCCAGCGGCGCGCCAGCTCCGCCGAGCGCGCGCCCTCGTGCCGGCGCACGAACCCGACCAGGACCTCGACGTCCGTCGCCTCCAGCGGCGTGGCGATCGCGGCGTTGAGCTGCGACCAGTCCATCAGCGAGCGGAGGGAGGGATCGTAGCGATCGGTCCAGATCACGTCGCGCACGAAGCGGTACGCCTCGGCGGCGCCGCAGGCCTCGAGCCGGTGCGCCAGGTAGGCGCGCACCCGCCGGTGCATCCGGTGATAGGCGGCCGGATCGCGCCACGCCAGGCCGGCGTCGAGGACGTCGCGCACGAGATCGTGCACGACCAGCCCGTGCGGGCCGGGCGTCACGAACGACAGCGTCGACAGCCACGCGAACAGCGCGGCGGCGTCGGCGTCACGCAGGACCGCGTCGAGCACGTCCTCGGTGGTCGTGCGGACGTGGGCGGCGACCTGCAGCGCCGCGAGGTGCCGCGGCGAGGGCACGCGATCGGTCAGCCGCGCCACCAGCTCGGCGAGCACGTCGGGCGCGTCGCGCAGCGAGGCCACCGAGGCGGAGGTGCAGGCGGCGTCGCCGGCCGTGCTCGCGAACAGGGCCAGCGCCAGCGGGTGGCCGTGGGTGACCTCCACGATCGGGTCGATCAGCTCGCGCCGCACGCCGTGGCCATCGAGCATCGCGATCGCGTCCGGCGGCCCGAGGTTGCGCAGCGGCAGGGTCCGGGCGAGCGTCGTCCACGCCGGATCGTCGCGCCACGCCGCCGCCGGGAGCAGGCGCCCGGCGGTGACCACGAGGACGGTGTCGGGGAGCCCGGGCAGCCAGACGGCGCGCAGCCAGGCGTCGACGCTGCCCGCCAGCTCGAAGGTGTCGAGGAGGACGAGGCGGCGGGCCGCGCCCAGCCACGCCTGGAGCGCCGCCTCGTCGGCGACGCCGGCCTGCGCCCGCAGGTGGTCGAGCAGCAGGTCGGGCCGGCCGTCGACGTGGCGGAGATCGGCGGCGATCACGCCGATCCCTTGCGCGCGAGCGTCCTCCGCGATCGCCGCCAGGAGGGTCGACTTGCCGACGCCGCCCGGGCCGACGACGTGGAGCACGATCCACGGCGGCTCGGCCGCGGCGAGCGCCTGCGCGACCTGCGCGCGCTCGTCCTCCCGGCCGTAGACCGTCCGCGCGCGCGCCGCCGACAGCCGATCGCGGACCGTCCGCGGCCTCGAGGGTCCCCCCGGGTTCGTGCCGGCCATGGCTCATCCTGCCGCAGCTCCGCGGGGTTGCGCCACCGGGTCGGCGCGCGAGCGAGCGAGCCGAGCGGTCGGTGAGCGCGACCTGAGCGCCCGGTGGTCTGGAGGGTGAGCGGCGCTCCGGCCGAGGCTGGTCCCCACGCGCCGCCCGAGGCGCGCCACCACCTGGAGGAACTCATGCTCACCGCTCCCGCCGATCGATCGCTCGCCGCCGCCGCCGCCGCCGCCGCCGCCGCCGCGCCGCCGCGCTTCACGCTCGCCCCCGATCTCGACCCGGCGCGGATCGCGATCGTCGACGGGCCGACCGGCGCGCGCACCTCCTACGCCGAGCTCGGCGATCGGATCGCCCGGATCGCCGGGTGGCTCGAGGCCGCCGGCGTCGCGCCCGGCGACCGGATCGCGCTGTGGCTCCCCAACGTCGCGCTCTACCCGGCGCTGTGCCTGGCGGCGTGGCGGCGGCGCGCGATCATCGTCCCCCTCGGCCCGCTGGCGACCGCCCGCGAGGTCGGCGGCGCCCTCGCCGACGCCGCGGTGGTCGTGACGATCCCCCCGCTGGCCGAGGCCGCCCTGGCCACCGCGCGCGGGCGCGTCGTCGTCCTCGGTCAGGGCGCCGGGGGCATCGACCTCGCCGAGGTGCTCGCCGCCGCGCCGGGCGCCGCGCTCGAGCCGCGCGCCGACGACGTCGCCGCCCGCTTCGCGTCGTCGGGCACCACCGGGCTGCCCAAGCAGGTCGAGCTGACCCATCGCAACCTGGCCGCCGCGTGCGCCCAGGTGATCCGCGCCGCCCGCCCCGGTCCCGACGAGGTCACGCTGGCGCTGGCGCCGTACTGCCACATCCTCGGGTTCGTGGTCGAGCTCCTGCTGCCGCTGGCCCGCGGCCACACGATCGTGACGATGCCGCGCTTCGATCCCGACGAGCTGCTGCGGCTGCTCGAGCAGCACCGCGTCACCAACGTCGCCGTGCCGCCGCCCCTGGCCTCGATGCTCGCGCACCACCCGGCGGTGGCGGCGCGCGACCTCGGCGCCCTCCGCTTCATCGCCGTCGGCGGCGCGCCCCTGCCGCCGGCGGTCCAGCGCGCCCTCGCCGCCCGCCTCCCGGGGTGCGCGATCGCCCAGGGCTACGGCCTCACCGAGACCTGCGCGGCGATCTCGGTCGGGACGTTCGCCGCCGGCTCGCCGCCGGGCACCGTCGGCTGGCTCGTGCCCGACACCGAGGCGCGGCTGGTCGATCCGGAGACCGGCGCCGAGGTCGCGCCGGGCGCGACCGGCGAGCTGTGGGTGCGCGGCCCCCAGGTGATGCGCGGCTACGCCGACGACCCCGAGGCCACCGCGGCCGTGCTCACCGCCGACGGCTGGCTCCGCACCGGCGATCTGGCTCGCCTCGGGTCCGACGGCACCCTGGAGATCGTCGGGCGCCTCAAGGAGGTCATGAAGGTGAACGGCTTCCAGGTCGCCCCGGCCGAGCTCGAGCAGCTCCTCGTGGCGCACCCCGGGGTGGCCGACGCCGCCGTCGTCCCCCGCGCCGACGAGCGCGCCGGCGAGGTCCCGGTGGCGCTGGTGGTGCCGCGCCCGGGCGCGACCCTCGACGAGGGCGCGCTGCTCGACTGGCTCGCGCCGCAGGTCGCGCCGTACAAGCGCCCGGTGGCGGCGCGCTTCATCGCGGCCCTGCCCCGCACGCCGTCGGGCAAGCTGCTGCGGCGGGCGCTCGTGAGCTAGGGGGCGCCTCGCCTTCGGTCCGTCACCCGGACGTGGAGGCGCGCCCGGACCCCGCTCATCCGGCGTCCGCCGGGCGCGGCGCGCCGACCAGGATCGGCGCCATCAGCGCCTCGAGCCGCTCGCGGCGCGCCCCCGCCTCGGCCGTCAGCGCCGTCTCGATCGACTCGGTGAGCTGCAGGTACGTCAGCTCGCCCACCCGCTCCACCCGCGCCGGCGCGACCTCCGCCCGCACCCGCTCGATCCCCCCGATCGCCGCCAGGTGCCCGTCGTTCAGGTACGTCCCCCAGCGCGGGTGCCGCGCGTACGTGCGGCCGAGGAACTTGCGCCACTTCGAGACCAGACCTAGCTGGGCGTCGAACCCGGCCGGTAGTCCCAGGTCGACGTCGCCCACTGGCGTGTCGAGCACCATGCGCATCAGCCACGTATCGCAGATCGCCCAGTCGAAGGTCGGCCAGGCTCCCAGCGTCGCGTGCGCGGCGCCCACCGCCGCGACCAGATCGTGGGCCAGCGTCAGCCGCGCCTCGAACGACTTGCCCGGGGGGAGCTCGGCGGAGCGACAGGTTACCCAGAGGTCGAACGGCGCTTCATATCCCCAGTCCTCTCCGACACGTCCGGTCTTCAGGAAGACGCTCGTGAAGTTGCCGTCACCGCGGGCACGGTCCATGCGCAGCGTCGCGAGCTTCGGGAAGAGCAGCCCCTCCACCAGCGGGGCGACCCCGTTCTTGCCGCCCACGCGTACCGACGAGCGATCGTCCCGCTTGTGCAGCCCCGAGTACGACGCCCACCACGGGATCCACGGCCACCGCTTGTCGACCAGCAGCGCAGCCACCCGTTCGACCCGCTCGGCGTCGCGCCACAGCGCCCGGCCGAAATACGCCGCGAGCCCCACGTGCGGGTACGAGTTGTTGAGGCTCGGCGCGCCCGCCCTGCTCATCCGGCGTCCGCCGGGCGCGGCGCGCCGACCAGGATCGGCGCCATCAGCGCCTCGAGCCGCTCGCGGCGCGCCCCCGCCTCGGCCGTCAGCGCCGTCTCGATCCGGTCGGTGAGCTGCACGT
>CAADGB010000435.1 GCA_900696455.1 uncultured delta proteobacterium | reverse complement strand
GGCGCGGGCCGGGCGGCGCGGGCCGGCGCGGGCCGGGCGGCGGGGGACGACCCGGGCCGGCCGCGGTCACTTCCGCGCCAGGAGCGTCGAGAGCAGCTCCGGGCTCATGTTGAGCTCGCCGATCTTGCCGGCGTTCTCGGCCAGCTCGCGGAAGGCGAGCGCGATCATGAGGCGTGGATCGGCGCCGCCGCTCGACACCGCCATGAGCGTCTTCCAGTCGGCCTGGCGCAGCGGCGCCAGGGTGGCCTCCAGCGCGTAGGCGCGGCTGTCGGCGGCCTGCTTGTCGTTCTCGACCTGGCGGGCGATGAGCGCGGCGCGCTGCTCCTCGACCGCGATGTCGGCCGCCATCTTCTGCTCGCGGATCTCCTTCTTCTTGGTCTCGACCGCGAGCTCGGTCTCGAGCTCGCTCTCCTTGATGATCCGCTCCTGCTCGACCGCGGCGTTGCGGCGGGCGTAGATCGACTCGTCGGCCTCGCGCTGGAGCTGCTCGCGGGCGCTGGCCTCGAGGGCGCGCGCCATCTCCGGCGTCGGCCGCACGCCCAGGATCGTGAGCGCCAGCGGCTCGAGGCCGAGCATGGTCACCGCCTCCGACGCCCGCAGCCCGGCGCCGACCTCGCGCACCAGGGCGTCGGCGGAGGTCAGGGCCTCGCGCAGGGTCAGGCGCCCGATCACGCCCTGGGCCAGCACCTGGGCGACGTGGACCAGGCGCTCCTCGAGCTTGCCCGGATCCTCGGAGCGGTGACGGCCGCCGGCGTCGACCGAGAAGTCGAGCAGCGCCGCCAGCTTCGCCGGGTCGGCGACCCGGTAGGTGAGCTGGCCCTGCACCGTCACCTCCTGGAAGTCGCTGGTGACGTCGTTGAACACGAACGGTACGTCGGCCGAGGCCAGCGGCACCAGCACCACCGTCGAGGTCGGCCGGTAGTAGAGGAAGGACAGCCCCTTGCCCTCGCGCTTCACCTTGCCGTTCTTGAAGTGGAGGACGTAGGTGGTGGGGGTGGTGCGGAGGTAGGCGATGCCGAACATGGCGGCTCCTGGGCTGGGAGAGAGCGCGGGCGCGCGCTACTTCGTGTTGCAATGACACCAATATGGTGTGAGAAGAACACGATGTCAAGGGCGCGATTGCGGTAGGCTCGCCGGCCATGGGCTTCTCCGACTACGCGAGCCACGACGGCCTGGGCCTGGCCGAGCTGGTGGCGAAGGGCCAGGTCCACCCGCGCGAGCTGGTCGACGAGGCCATCGCCCGCATCGAGCGCGACAACCCGCGCCTCAACGCGGTCATCCACCGCATGTACGACGCTGCGCGCCGCCTGGCCGACCGCCCCGCCGGCAGCGGCCCGGCCCCGGTGGGCGCGCCGTTCTTCGGCGTGCCGTTCCTGGCCAAGGATCTGGTGTCGACGTGGGCGGGCGAGCCGCAGGCGTCGGGCTCGCGGCTGCTCGCCGGCTGGGTCGCGCCGCACGACAGCGAGCTGGTCACCCGCTACCGCCGGGCCGGGCTCATCACCGTCGGCAAGACCAGCACGCCCGAGCTCGGCCTCCTGCCGGTGACCGAGCCCGTGGCCTTCGGGCCGACGCGCAACCCGTGGGACACCTCGCGCACGCCGGGCGGCTCGAGCGGCGGCTCGGGGGCGGCGGTGGCCGCCGGCTTCGTGCCGCTGGCCGGCGGCGGCGACGGCGGCGGCTCGATCCGCATCCCGGCGTCGTGCTGCGGCCTGTTCGGGCTCAAGCCGACCCGCGGTCGCACGCCGCTCGGCCCCGACGTCGGCGAGGCCTGGCAGGGCTGCGCCATCGAGCACGTGCTCACCCGCAGCGTGCGCGACTCGGCGGCCATGCTCGACGCCGTGGCGGGCGACGACCCGGGGGCGCCCTACAGCGCGCCGCCGCCGGCGCGGCCGTTCCGGGCCGAGGTCGGGGTCGCGCCCGGCAAGCTGCGGATCGCGTTCACCCGCCGCGCCCTCATCTCGGCCGAGGTCCACCCCGAGTGCGTGCGCGCGGTCGAGGACGCGGCGGCGCTCCTGCGCGAGCTCGGCCACGAGGTGGTGGAGGAGCACCCGTCGTTCGACGCCGACGCCTTCGCCATCGACTTCGTCCACATGCTGGTGGGCGAGACCGCCGCCGACGTCGCCGAGTCGGAGGCGCTGATCGGGCGGCGGGCGCGCCTTGGCGATCTCGAGAAGGAGACCATGGTGCTGGCCCGCCTGGGCGACGCGGTCTCGGCCCGCGACTTCGCCCTGGCGGCGCGTCGCCTCCGTCGCCTCGGTCGCCAGCTCGCGCCGTTCTTCGCCCGCCACGCCCTCCTGCTCACGCCGACGCTGGCCCAGCCGCCGGTGGCGGTCGGAGCGCTGGCCAGCAAGGGCGCCGAGGCCGCCCTGATCGAGGTGGCGCAGCGGCTGCCGGTGAGCCGCCTGCTCCATCGCCTGGGCGCGCTCCACCGCATCGCCGCCACCGCCTGGAGCTTCGCGCCCTTCACCGCGCCGTGGAACGCCACCGGCCAGCCCGCGTGCAGCCTGCCGCTGCACTGGACGCCCGACGGCCTGCCGGTCGGCGTCCAGCTCGTCGGCCGCTTCGGCGACGAGGCCACGCTCCTGCGCGTGGCCTCGCAGGTCGAGGCGGCGCGGCCGTGGAAGGACCGCCGCCCGCCGGGCTTCTGACGGGCGGGGTCAGGCGTCGAGGTCGTCGAGGGAGTGCCAGCGTACGGCGTCGCGTGGTCGGCCCGCGGGCGCGGCCCCGCGGGTGAAGATGCGGCGTCCCGGGGTGTCACCCCGTGGATCGGGGAACGCACGCACCTTGGCCTCCAGCTCGGCGACCAGCCCGGGCGTCGAGCTCACCGGGCCCACGTGCACTCGCCGAGATCGATCCAGGCGTCATCGCGGACGCCGACCACGTCGATCTGGACGTCCTCGTTCCAGTCCTCGCCCACCGTGACCGCCGCGTGGATCCGCTCGCGCGCGCAGAGCGCGGGCAGGGCCTCGCGGCAGAGGCGCTCGAAGCAACCGCCGAAGTAGGCGTCGAGCCGCGGTCGGATGAGCTCGGCGTACGAGCGCGCAGGCCCCATCGCGAGCGGCGGCGCGCGACCGCCGGGCGTGCGCCCGGAGCTGCCGCCCGCGACCGCGGCTCGCGACGGCGCTCGAACCGTCGTGCGCTAGCGCTGGACGAGCACGCCGCCGTCGACGGCGAAGCCGGCGCACGGGCCGCTGAGGTGCGGCGTGACCGCGCCGGCCTTGTCGCCGAGCGGGTACTTGCCCGCGGCCAGGACCTCGGCGACCCGGCGGCGGAAGCGGCCGCTCTCCTCCTCGGGGCGGAGGAAGGCCTCGAGCAGGCGGGGCCCGGTGGTGGCCAGGTCGGCCTCGGCGACGCCATCGACCGCCGCCACCCGCACGTTCTGATCGAAGTCGCCGACGTAGGGCAGGATGCGGGCGAAGGTCTCGGGCCGGCCGGCCTTCCACTCGGTCATCCAGCGGATGAGATCGAGCCGGCGCTCGGGGTCGCGGGTGTAGCCGGGGGGCTCGTCGGCGAGGATGGCGTCGACGACCTCGAGCGCCTGCTCCTTGCTCGCCACCCGCTCCAGCACCTGGAGCGGGAACGCGAGCTGGGTGGCGCTCTTCATGAAGCGGCGCAGCGACGCCAGCACCGCGGGGCCCTTGGCCACCAGGGCGTCGACCACCCAGGTCTTCTCCTGCTGGTCCTCGACGACGTTGTTGCTGGTGATGCCGAAGCGCTTGCACATGCCGAACAGCGCGTCGTCGGAGCCGTCCTCGCGCAGCTTCTCGAGCGCCGCCCAGCGGTCCGCCTGCTGCGACAGCTTGTTGGTGGCCCGCGCGATCGTCCGTTGCAGGCCCTTTTCCTTGGAGAACAGTCCGAACACCATGGCGGCCGGAAGCTACCACCTGCGCCGCGCGCTGGCCACGCGCGCCGACCTCCACCATCGGGTAGGGTCGGGCATGGGACCTGCGCTCCGGGGGCGTGGGAAGGAATCACACGCTCCGGTCGATCGCGCGGTCCCGGCGAGGACGCCGGTGCCGAGCCGAGGCGGCGCCGCTCGCCTCGGCGGCGCCCTGGCTCAGGCGTCCGGGAGCGCGTCGGTCTCGTCGGCGTCGACCGTGGCGTCGGTCTCGTCGGCGTCGATCGCGGCGGCGTCCACCGCGGCGTCGATCGCGGCGGCGTCGATGACGGCCGCGTCGATCACCGCGGCGTCGACGCCGGCGTCGGGCTCGGACGCGTCGGGCTCCGACGCGTCGGGCTCGGACGCGTCGGGCTCGCCGTCGACGGGGGTGTCGATCACCGAGGCGTCGGTCGGCAGGTCGGGGCAGACCAGGTCGTCGGGGACCCCGACCCGCTTGCACATGTTGTCGGCGCGGCAGGTGTAGCCGTCGGGGCAGCTCTCGTCGCCGCCCGCCTGGCAGGCGAAGGCGCAGGCGGGATCCGGCGTCTTGTAGCAGGCGACCAGCGCCAGGGCGGCGACGGCCACGGCCAGCGCGCGGACGGCGCCGGCGGCGCGGACGGTCGGGAGGACGGACACGAGGCGATGCGGCGTCATCTCAGAACTCCCACCCCAGCACGACGCCGGCGGTCTCGCGGCCGAGCCGCGGCGTCACGCGGGGCACGGCCTTGCCGACGAAGCCGACCGGCTTCTCGCGGCCGCCGTCCATGCCGTCGAGGATGAAGAAGGTGACCGCGGCGGCGGCGGTGACGCCGGCGGCCACGAAGGCGTAGGTGGCGAGCGCGTCGAAGCGCTCGCCCTCGTCGACCAGGTCCTGGTACTGGCTCGCGACCTCGCGGTAGGGCAGGGGCCGCCCGGTCGAGGGGTCGCGGAAGTCGATGAGGGCCTCGAGGTCCTCCTCCGAGCCCTCCGCCGACATGTAGAGGACGGCGCCGACCGCGAGCAGGCCGACGGTGGCGCCGGTCGAGATCCACGCCGCCGAGCGCTTCCAGGTGGTGCCGCCGTCGACGAAGCTGGGGCCGCCGGCGCCGAGCTCGCCGCCGGCGCCGGTCTCGCCGCCGTCCGCGCCACCGCCGAAGTCGGGCTCGACGCCGCCACCACCGTCGCCGGTGGTGCCGCCGCCGGTGCCGCCGTCGCCGGTGTTGCCGCCGCCGGTGCCTCCGGCCCCGCCGTCACCGCCGCCGGCCGCGCCGCCCCCGGCCCCGCCGGTCGCCCCCCCCTGGCCGGTGGCCGCCCTGCACGCGGCGATCTTCTCGTCGGTCAGGCGGCGGAACTCGGCGGTGGGGTTGCCCTCGCGCAGGTAGCGCTGGAAGTAGGTGAGCGCGACCCCGCACTTGCCGGCCTTCTCGTTGACCACGCCGATCTTGAAGAAGAGGATCGGATCCTTGGTCAGGTCGTAGGCGATGCCGTACTCGGTGGCGGCCTCGGCGTAGCGGCCCTCGCGCTCGGCGGTCTCGGCGGCCTTGTAGTGGGCGCGGGCGGCGTTGACGTCCGCCGGCTGTGCCGTCACGTCCGCGGCCCCGGCCAGCGCGAGCGCCAGCCCGGTCGCGACCCCCAGCGCGAGTCGAGGAATCATGCGGCCATCGTACCGGATCCCCAGGCCCCGGGCCAACCTGCGGCGCCCGCGCCCGACCGCGCCGGGCCGCCGGGCCCGCGGCCCTCCTGTGCTATAGAGCCGGCGCCATGGCCAAGATCGACCTGGTCCGCAACATCGGCGTCGTCGCGCACATCGATGCCGGCAAGACCACGGTGTCCGAACGCTTCCTGTTCCACTCGGGCAAGATCCACAAGGCGGGCGAGGTCCACGACGGCGAGACCCAGATGGACTGGATGGAGCAGGAGCGCGAGCGCGGCATCACGATCACCGCCGCCGCCACCACCTTCGAGTGGAAGAAGCACGAGATCCACCTCATCGACACCCCCGGCCACGTCGACTTCACGATCGAGGTCGAGCGCTCGCTGCGCGTCCTCGACGGCGCGGTGGTGGTGTTCTGCGCCGTGGGCGGGGTCCAGCCCCAGTCGGAGACGGTGTGGCACCAGGCCGACAAGTTCCACGTCCCGCGGCTGGCCTTCGTCAACAAGCTCGATCGGGTCGGGGCCTCGTTCGAGGGCGTGGTCGCCGAGATCCGCGAGCGCCTGGGCGCCAACGCCGTGCCCGTCCAGCTCCCCATCGGCACCGAGGATCAGTTCGAGGGCGTGGTCGACCTCGTCCACCAGCAGGCGCTGTACTTCACCGGCGACATCAGCGACGCCCCCGAGGTCCGACCCGTCCCGGAGGCCCTGGCCGGCGCGGTGGCCGAGGCCCGCGAGCGCCTGGTGGCGGCGGTGGCCGATCTCGACGACGCCATCGCCGAGAGGTACCTGGAGGGACTCGCCCTCGAGCCCGCCGAGCTGATGGCCGCGCTGCGCAAGGCGGTGATCGCGGTCAAGCTCATCCCGGTCCTCGGCGGCACCGCGCTGCGCAACAAGGGCATCCACCCCCTGCTCGACGCGGTGATCGGGCTCCTGCCGTCGCCGGCCGAGGTGCCGCCGGTGACCGGCGTCGACCCGCGCAACACCAGCGAGCGCCTGACCCGCGCCCCCCGCAACAGCGAGCCGTTCGCGGCCCTGGCCTTCAAGATCGCCATGGACGAGGGACGCAAGGTCGTCTTCATGCGCGTGTTCTCGGGCGTGATCGAGGCCGGCGGCGAGCTCCTCAACACCCGCACCGGCAAGAAGGAGAAGGTGGCGCGCCTGTTCCGCATCCACGCCGACAAGCGCGAGCGCCTCGACAAGGCGGTGGCGGGCGAGATCGTCGCCGCCGCCGGCCTCAAGGAGGCGACCACCGGCGACACCCTGTGCGATCCGCGGTCGCCCATCCTGCTCGAGCGCATCGACACCTACGAGCCGGTGATCTCGCAGGCGATCGAGGCCGAGAACAACGCCGCCAAGGAGCGCCTCGACTTCGCCCTCGCCAAGATGGCGGACGAGGATCCGACCTTCCGCGTCAAGGAGGACGCGGAGACCGGCCAGACGATCATCTGGGGCATGGGCGAGCTGCACCTCGAGGTCGTGGTCGATCGCATGCGCCGCGAGTACGGGGTGGCGGCCAGCGTCGGCAAGCCCCAGGTCGTCTACCGCGAGACCGTGCTGGGCGAGGCCGAGGGCCACGCCGTGTTCGAGCGCGAGATGAAGGAGCAGCGCATCTTCGGCGACGTCCGCTGCCGCGTGCGCTCGCTGCCCCGCGCCTCGGGCGTGAAGTTCGTGCGCCAGCTCGCCGCCGGCGCCGCCGCCGTGCCCGAGCCGGTGATCGAGTCGGCCCTGCAGGGCCTGCGCGACGCCGCGTCGTCGGGCGCCGACGGCTTCCCGCTCGAGGACGTCGAGGTCACGCTGCTCGCGGTCGCCACCGCCGAGGGCGCCGACGCGCTGATCGGCGCCCGCGCCGCCGCCGCCGAGGCCTTCCGCCGGGCGGTGGCGGCCGCCAACCCGCAGCGCCTCGAGCCGATCATGAGCGTCGAGGTCACCACCGACGACGAGTTCCTGGGCGCGATCATCGGCGACCTCAACCAGCGCCGCGGCCACATCCAGGACGTCGCCACCCGCGGCCCCAAGCGGGTGGTGACGGCGCTGGTCGCGCTGCGCAACATGTTCGGCTACTCGACGCGCATGCGCTCGCTGTCCGAGGGCCGGGCGACCTTCATGATGAAGTTCCACGCCTACGACACCCTCGCCGCCTGACGGCCCTGACGGCCCTGACGACCTGACCGGGCCGACCATCCGGAGTGAACGGCGCGGCCGCCGCTGGTAACGGCGGTGACCTGGTGCGGACCTCGTTGTTTCTCGCACGCGACCGGTGCAGGCTGGAGTCGTGGGTGTCGTAGCTGTCCTGACGTCGTCGCAGGGTCCGGGGAGAGAACGTCCATGGAGCAGGTGATCGAGGCCGTGATCGCGGCCCGCGTGTCGACGGGCGCGGCGCTGAGCGAACAGACCCTCGCCCTCGTCGAGCTGCTCGATCGCGGGCAGCTCGTCATCGATCCGATCGCGACCGGGCACGTGCTCGCGGTCGCGCTCGAGCGCATGTCGCCGCTGGCCGCGGTCGAGGTGGCGGCGACCGCGGCGACCGCGGCGCGGGCCGAGGTCCGCGCGGCGGTGGCGGAGGCCCTCACCTGGGTCTTCCCGCTCGGGTGCGATGACCTCGTGATCGATCACCTCGCCGCCGATCCGTCGGCCGACGTCCGGCTGGCGGCCGTCCGCGCCGCCAGCGCCCGTCGCCACCGGGTCGGCGCCGCCGCGCTCGAGCGCCTGCTCGCCGACGACGATCCGCGAGTGTCGAGCGCCGCCGGGTTCGCGGTGGGCGGCCGCGTCCCCTGACCGACGGTCGCGACGCTCGCGGCGGTCCAGGCGCGGGCGCCGGGGTCAGCCGGTGACCGGCGCCGCCTCGGCGGTGGCGGGCTCGGGAGAGAGCAGCGCCGCGGCGGCGTCGATGGCGTCGGCCGAGCCGGCGAGGGCGAGGACGTCGTCGGCGAGGATCACGTCGGCGGCCGACGGCACGGCGATGCTGTGGGCGCCGCGCTGGATCGCGAGCACGGTGGCGCCGGTGAGGCCGCGCAGGTTGGCGGCGCCCAGGGTCTTGCCGGCGAGGGCGCTGGCCGCGGTGACCCGCACCGCGGTCGGCCGGCCGATGCCGGGCAGGAGCGCGTCGACCTCGGCGAGCTGGACGGCGCGGGCCGGCGGCGCCAGCGCATCGTCGAGCTCGGGCGGCAGCTCGGGCGGCGCGGTGGCGGCGCGGTGGCCCTGGGCGGCCAGCACCTCGACGATGGCCTGGGCGCCGGCGCGGACGTGCTGGTCGAGGTCGCCGGCGCGTCGCCAGAGCTGGCGGATCTCGTTGACGACCAGGGCGAGCAGGAGCCCGGCCGCCAGCGGCGGCGCGATGGCGCCGGTCACGCCCAGCGCCGGCAGCGCCGCGATCACCAGGATCGGCACCTGGAGCGCCGCCGCCAGCATGCGGCGCGGCGCGGCGGCGAGATCGAGGCCGTTGCGGGCGGGCAGCGCGCGCTCGGCCAGGGTGGTCGCCAGCGTGCGCGACAGGCGGGCGAGCCCGAACAGGAGCGGCAGCGCCACCACGACCGTGGCGGCGAGGACGGCGGTGCGTGCGTGCCCCGGCTCGAGGGCGAGCGACGCCGCCAGCCGGCGCGAGGCCGGCGCGAGCAGGAGGGCGGCGGCGAGGACGACGCCGAACAGGAGCAGCGCGTCGAGAGCGAGCAGGCCGATGCGGCGGCGGGCGCGGGTGACGGTGGCGCCCCGGCCGGCGCCGAGCGCGTCGATCCACGAGCCGTAGAGCGCGGCGAAGGTGGCCAGCCGCGCCGGCAGCCGGGTCTCGACCCAGGCCGCCACCGCGGGACCGCGCTTCACCAGGAGCGGCGTGAGCGCGGTGGTGATCGCCGACACCGCCACCGCCACCGCGTACCAGGCCGGGGGCAGGACGCCGCTGGCCACGCCGATGCTGGCGGCGACGAACGACATCTCGCCGATCTGCGCCATGGTCATGCCGGTGGCGACGGCGGCCGGGATGCCGCGGCCGGCGACGAAGACGCCGATGCTGATGGCGCCGAGCTTGCCGCCGACGACCACCGCCAGGATCACGACGACCTCGAGCCAGTGGGCCGCGATCGCCAGCGGATCGATGAGCATCCCGACCGAGACGAAGAACACGGCGGCGAACAGGTCGCGGACCGGCTCGATCATCGGCTCGATGGCGTGGTTCTCGCCGCCCTCGGCGATGAGGGCGCCGGCGAGGAAGGCGCCGAGCGCCACCGAGTAGCCGGCGGCGTCGGCCAGGATCGCCAGGCCGAAGCACAGCCCGACCGTGAGCACGAGCGTGGTCTCGCGGCGGCCGAGGCCGACCGTGAGCCGGACCAGGCGGGGGACGACGAGGAGGCCGCCGACGACGATCGCGATCAGGAACCCGGTCAGCTTGCCCAGCGTGATCACCAGCTCGGACCAGCCCAGGCCGGCGCCGCGGCCGACCGCGGTGAGCACGGTGAACAGGAGGATCGCCAGCACGTCCTCGATCACCAGCAGCGAGAACACCCGGCGCTTGTGCTCGGCCGGCGGCGGGTGCTCGTCGAACGAGCGCGAGATGATCGTGGTCGACGAGATCGCGACGATCGCGCCCACGAACAGGCTGGCCTTGCTCGACAGCCCGAACGCGCTGCCGACCGCGGTGCCGAGGAACAGCATCAGCCCGACCTCGATCACGGTGGCGACCACGGCCCCCATGCCGACGCCGACCACGCCGCGCACGCTCAGCTCGAGCCCGATCGAGAACAGGAGCAGGATCACGCCCAGCTCGGCCAGGGTCTCGACCACGCGGGCGTCGGCCACGAACCAGACGGTGGTGTAGGGCCCGACCAGGAGCCCGGCGACCAGGTAGCCGAGCACCACCGGCAGGCGCAGGCGCTGGAAGACCACGGTGGTCACGGCCGCGGTGCCGACGACCAGCGCCAGCGTCCGGATCAGCGCGTGTCCGTCCACGGCGCGAGCGTACCGCGGCGGTCAGTCGTACGGCGCGAAGCGGGCGCGCGAGGTGCGGCGGCGGTTGAGGCCGTCGAGCTCGGCGGTGGTGTAGGCGCCGGCCGACCCGGCGGGCAGGTGGGCGCGGATGAAGCCCACCACCAGGGCCCGGGTCCGGGTCGCGGCCTCGACCACCTCCGCCTCGCCGGCCTCGGCGCCGTCGTCCCACAGCTCGAACAGCGCCGTCCGCTTGGCCGCCAGGTCGAGGTCGGTGCGCGCCCACAGCCGGTCGAGGTGGCGGCGCATGAGCTCGGTCGCCCGCGCCAGCTCGCGGGCGCGGTGGACGCGGCCGGCCTCGACGCGCTCGGCGCGGGTGGCGTCCATCCAGCGCAGCTTGTCCGCCTGGTACGGGTCCTGCCCGGCCTGGCGCATCACCCAGTCGGTGACGTCGGCGCGGCCGCCGAACAGCGCCACCGTGCCGCCGTGGTCGTCCTTGTCGGCCTGGCGCTCGAGCGGCCGGGTGTAGTCGTCGTACTCGAGCCCGCTGGTCGGGTCGCGCTCGGCGCCGCGGACCTGGGCGTCGGGATCCCGGGACCAGCGCTCCACCCGCCGCGCGGCCCGACGCGCGGCGGTGGCCGGGCCCGGCAGGGCGAAGCGGAAGGTGAAGGCGGGCTCGTCCTCGAAGGAGACCTTGCCGTCGGCCGCGACCTTGCCGCGGAAGCCGGGGCGCTGGGTCTGGTGGGTCCCGCCGCCGGACGGGGCCAGCTCGCCCGACGGCGGCGGCGGCGTCCACGGCGGCGGCGCGTCCGGATCGTCGATGAGGTGGAGCTGGCGGTGATGGACGCCGAGATCGGGGCGGGCGCCGACGCGCATGGTGAGGGTCGGGCGCCCGGGCCCCGCCTCGCCGCCGCCACCGCCGCTCCCGGGATCGATCGCGCCCGCCGCGGTGCCTCCCGCGCCGGCCTCGCCCGCGCCGCCGCTGGCGGACTCGGTGGGCGCGCCCGGCCGGGCCACCACCGCGGCGGCTCCCGGGTCCGGCGGGGGCGGCCGCGGCAGCGGCGGCCCGGGATCGGCGGGGGTGGGTGCGGGGCGCACCTCGACCGTGGCCGGCGCGAGGTCGATGATCGCCACGTCGATGGCCGTCACCGGGGGCGCCGCCGCGGGCTCGAGGAGCGTCAGCGACGGCGGCGTGGGCCGCGGCGGCGATCGCGGCCGCTCGACCCCGTCGAGGGCCAGCAGCACCGAGAGATGCAGGATCGCGCTCGCACCACAGGCGATGGCGACGCCGCGCTTCACGCCGGTTGGACCGCCGCCGCCCGCCGTGCGTTGCCCGGGAGAGAGCGGACCGCCGTCGCCGCCGCCGTCGCATTTCGGCGACACCTCGGGCCGGCTCGCTGACAGAGACCCATGCATGCGGAGAACCCCATGAGCCTACCCCTCGCTGGCCTCCTGTCGCGGTTGTTTCGCAGGGGCCCCGCCGCCGACCTCCACGCCGCCGCCGGCGGTGACGGCGACGCGCTGGCGCGCCTGTACGACGCCCACGTCGCCGGCCTCTACGCCTTCGTCTTCCACCGGGTCGGGCGCGATCAGGCGCTCGCCGAGGACATCGTGCAGGAGACCTTCACCTGCGCCCTGGCCCGCACCGCCGACTACGACGGCGGTCGCGGCTCGGTGGCGAGCTGGCTGACCACGCTGTCGCGCAACGTGATCCGCGATCACCTGCGAGCCCACCGCCGCAGCGACGAGGTCGTCGAGCGCTGGGATCGCATCGACGCGTCGCTGGCCCAGCTCTACGACGCGCTCGCGCGCACGCCCTTGCCCGGTGACGTGCTGGAGCGGGTCGAGACCCGCGACCTGGTGACGATGACCATCGCCCACCTGCCCGAGACCTACCGGCTGGCCCTGGCCCGCAAGTACGTCGACGACCGGAGCCTCGAGGACCTCGCCGCCGAGCTCGGCGTCACCCCCGACGCCGCCAAGTCGCTCCTGGCCCGGGCCCGCCGCGCCTTCAAGGAAACCTTCTCCACCCTCGGCCACGCGCTCGAGGAGGTGACGCCATGAGCCGCTCCCAGACCCCCGACGATCCCGACGTGCTCGACGCCAACCTCGGCAAGCTGATGCCGATGGCCGACGCCCCGGCCATGCGGCCGGAGGCGCGCGCGCGCATCCGCAGCCGCCTGCTCGCCGTCCACGCCCGGCCGCGCCGCGAGCGCTCGCCGGTGGCGCTCGCCGGCTGGACCCTGGCGCTGGGCGCCGCCGCGGCCTTCGCGCTGGTCCAGCTCCGCGGCAGCGGCGACGGCGGTGAGGCCTCGCGCGAGGCCAGCGGCAAGGTCGCCAGCCCCGGGCTGGTGACGCCGCCCGATCAGGTGAAGCTGCCCGACGGCTCGACCGCCGATCTCGGGCCCGGCGGCAAGGTCACGGTGCTGGGCGACCGCAAGGTCCGGGTCGCCGGCGCGGTGCTGCTCGACATCGTCCCCGGCCAGGGCGCGTTCACGGTCGAGACCAGCCACGGCGAGCTGGAGGTGCTCGGCACCCGCTTCCTGGTCGAGGCGTCCGCCGATCAGACGATGGCCGCGGTCCTGCGCGGCGCCGTCGCCATGCGCTCGGCCGGCCGCGAGGCCGTGGTCCGAGCCGGCGAGCAGGGCACGATGACCGCGCGCACCGCCCCGGTGCGGGCGCCGGCGCCGCGGCTGTCGCACCTGGTGAGCTGGGTGGCCGAGCGCCGCCGCCGCGACGAGGTCCCGGCCGCGGGGCCGGCCCGCTCCGGCGTGCTGGTCGCCCGCAACCCGCTGTGGCAGGAGCAGGAGTTCCCGCTGCCCCTGCGCGCGCTCACCGTCGACGTCCACCTCGAGAACCAGGTGGCGCGGGTCGCGCTCGACCAGACCTTCCACAACCCCGAGGCCCAGCAGCTCGAGGGCGTCTACAAGTTCTCGCTGCCGCCCGACGCCGCGGTCGCCCGCCTGGCGATGTACGTCGACGGCCGGCTGACCGAGAGCGCGGTGGTCGAGCGCATGCGAGCCCGCCGCATCTACGAGGACATCGTCTACACCCACCGCGATCCGGCGCTGCTCGAGCAGATGGGCGCGAGCAAGGTGTCGATGCGCATCTTCCCGCTGTTCCCGGAGCAGGACCGGCGCGTGCTCCTCGCCTACACCCAGCCGCTGGCCCGCACCTACGACGACGTCACCCTGACCGTGCCCCTGCCCGATCTGGAGCTGGCGGTGCCCGAGGGGACGATGCAGGTCAAGGTCGTGGGCTGCGGCGCCTGCGAGATCAGCTCGCCCAGCCACCGCGTCGAGGTCGAGCGGACCGGCGCCGACGCCGTCGTCCGCCACCAGGCGGTCAACCAGAAGCTCGGCGACTCGCTGGTCCTGCGCGTGCGCCAGCCGGCGGCGCCGGCGGTGTCGGTGGCGTCCACGCTCCACGACGCTCGCCGCTACGGCCTGGTGCGGGTCCGCCCCACCGTCGACGCCGCCCAGGCGCTCGACGCCGACCGGCCGCGGCGCTGGGTGATCCTGTCCGACACCAGCGCCTCGCGCGGGCGCATCGAGCGCCGGGCCCAGACCGAGCTGGTCGATCGCCTGATCCAGGAGATCGACGAGCACGATCAGGTGGCGGTGGTGGCCTTCGACGCCACCCACCGCCGGTTCGCCGCCTGGCAGGACGCGATCGCCGTCGACCGCCAGGCCCTGGCCGCCTTCCTGATGAAGGACGGCGGGCTCGGCGAGACCGATCTGGTGAGCTCGCTCGAGGGCGCGGTGCGCCTGCTCGAGGGGCAGCCCGGCTACGTGGTCTACCTCGGCGACGGCACCGCCACCGGCGGCCGGCGCACGATCGATCAGCTCCGCGACGCGGGCGCCGGCAAGGCCACCTTCATCGGGGTCGGCGTCGGCGACGGCACCGACATGCCGACGCTGTCGGCCCTGGCCGACGCCACCGCCGGCATGGCCCTGCACGTCGACCTCGGCGACGACCTGGCGTGGCGCGCCCTCGATCTGGTGGCCGCGCTCTACACCCCGCGGGTGACCGGCCTGGTGGCGACGCTCGAGGCCGGCGGCCAGGTCGCCGAGGACGAGGTCTCGGCCTACCTGCGCTCGGCCCAGGTCGCCGCCGGCGAGGACATCGAGGTCGTGGTGCGGGCGCCGGCCCGCGCCGACCTGAAGACGCTGGTCCTGCGCGGCCGGGTCGGCGATCAGCCGTGGACCCAGCGCGTCGACCTGACGAGCGCGCCGCGGGCGCCGGGCGACGCCGGGTACCTGCCGCGGCTGTGGGCCGAGCGCCGCATCGATCACCTCATGACCGTCGGCGATCGCGCCCTGGCCCCGTGCACCACCACGCCGTGCGCCTCCGAGCACGAGCGCGCGGTCGCCGCCTACCACACCCGCAAGGGCGAGATCGTGGAGCTGGGCAAGGCCCACTTCCTGCTGTCGCCCCACACCTCGCTCATCGTGCTCGAGAACGACGCGATGTACCGGCAGTACGGCGTCGAGAAGGGCTCGGGCCTGACCTGGGCGCCCTACGCCGCGCCCGCGACGATCCCGGTCGCGACCCGGGTGGCGGCGCCGGTCACCGATCCGCGCCCGATGTGGCGGACGCCGGTGCCGTGGCTGCACGGGGGCTGGGGCGACCTCGACAACCGGCTCGGGCGCCGCACCGGCGGCTTCACCGCCGCCAGCGGCTTCGGCAAGAACGCCGACGTCGCCGGCGGCCTGCTCGGCGGGGGGCGCTTCGGCACGGTCGGCCAGGGCGCGGGCGGCGGCGGCGTGGGCGGCACCGGCACCGGCTCCGGCTACGGCGTCGGCGCCGGCTCGGGCGCTCCCGCCGCGACCGCGACCGCGGCGCCGCGTGAGGAGCTCCAGGCCGAGGCCAAGATGTCGTCGGGTCGCGATCGCGGCGGCGACGCCGACGACGCCACGCTCGCCGATCCGGCCCCGGCGTCGGAGCCCGACATGGCCTTCGAGCTCGAGTCCGAGGACCTCGTCACCGTGCCGCCGGCCCGGAGGCCGGTGGGGGCGGCCGACGAGGCCGACCTGGGCGCGGTGTTGCGCGAGCAGAGCCAGACCCGGGGCCCGATGCGGGCGCGGCGCTGGGCCGGCGAGGGCGAGCTCGGGCTCGGCGTCGGCCGCGGCGGCCTGCACCGCCACTACTACTACCCCGGCCTCGCGCCCATCGCCTTCCACCACTCCGGCGACTGGCGCCTCGACGACGTCACCGAGTGGCTGCCGGGCTTCGCCCGCACCGGCTACGACGACCTGGCGGCCGCGCTCGACGCCGCCGCCGCCGGCGGCCGGGGCTCGGTCAGCGCCGACGCCCGCCGGCTCCTCGACGACGCCCGCCGGCGCCTCGGCGCCGGGCGGTGGCGGCTCGACGACGGCGGCGAGGTGGTGCTCGACGCCGCCGGCCGCCTCGAGCTGACCCGCACCCTGGAGGTCGGCACCCGCGAGGTGATCCGCTACGACGGCATCACCCTGGTCCATCGCTACCCGTCGCTCGGCCTCGAGACCACCCGCGCCGCCAGCGACCGCGAGCCGGCGGTGCTCGCCGCCTACCTGCCGGTGGTGGCGCCGCGCGCCGACACCCTGGCCCGCTGGTACCACGTCACCGTGTCCGGACCTCGGACGGTCCGACTCACCCCGGTCGCCCGCGGCGGCGCGCCGTGGGAGCTCGAGCTCGACGACGCCGGCGCGGTCGTGGCCATGCACCAGGTGCGCGGCGCCCAGCGCACCGCGCTGGTCACCGCCGCCCGCGACGGCGACGGCTACGTCGTCACCGTGGGCGGCCGGCGCCAGCACCTGCGCCACACCCCCGACCTCCAGGCCGCGCTGCCGGCGGCGCCGACCGATCTGCTGTCGATCGGCATGCCGCTGGGCACCCCGGCGGCGGTGCGCGCCACCCTCGACGCGCTGGCGCCCGGCGATCCGGCGCGGCGCCGCGTCCTCCACCAGTACGCCGCGTCGGTCCTGGCCACCGGCGAGGTCGGCGCCCTCGCCGGCGTCGCCACCTCGCTGGCCGACGTGACGCCGGGCGCGCCGCTGTCGCCCGCCGAGCTGGCCCTGGTCGGCGGCGCCCTGGGCTGGGTCGCCGCCGACAAGGCCACGGCCATGCTGGGCACGAGCGACGAGCCGCTGGCCGCCTACCTGCGGGCCTCGCTCGCGCAGCGCCGCGGCCGCCCCGCCGACTTCGCGGCGGTGGCGGCGCGCGCCAGCGGCGTGGTCGCCGTGCTCGCCGACTACCGCGCCGCGCTGGTCACGATCGAGCGCCGCGACGCCCGCGCCGCCCTGGCGGCCTTCGACGCCTTCGCCAGCCGCCACCTGCGCGCCGACACCCTGCGCCTCATCGGCGCCGCCCGCCTGGTCCAGCACCACGCCTACCGCGCGCCCGACGCGGTGACCGCGCTCGACCGGGTCGCCGACGGCGCGTGGCGCAACCTGGCCCGCCAGGAGGCGGCGCGCATGCTCTACCGCAAGCCGGCCGAGGCCGCCGAGCGCTGGGTCGCGCTCCTGTCCGACGTCGACCTCGCGGCGGCGCCGCCGATGATCGACGGGAGCGCCCGCAACGTCGTGGTGGCCAGCGCCCGCGGCGAGGTCGGCTGGCAGCTCGCGATGGCGGCGTGGAAGCAGCGGGTGCTGGGCGCCGGCAGCTACGACCACGTCATGGCCTTCGCCGCCGCCGCCGCCCTGACGCCGGCGTCGGGCGACCTCGACCAGGCCCTCGACCGCGCCGCCGCGGTGGCCGGCGACGCCGACGAGCTGGCGGCGGTGGTGACCCTGGCCAGCCAGTACGGCCGCCACGAGCGGGCCCGGGCCACCCTCGACCTCGCCCGCGGCCGCTTCCCCGGCGATCCGCGCATGCTGCGCCTGGCCAGCGCGGTCGCCGAGCAGTCGGGCGACGTCCGCCTCGCCGCCGAGCTGTTCGCGCAGGTCATGGCGGCCGAGGCCGACCGGCCGGCGCCGCTGTCGTCGCTGCGCGCCGACTTCACCCGCCTCATCGGGCTCCACGCCCAGCGCGCCCGCGCCACCGCCGGCGCCGACCGCCAGGCCGCGCGCGACGCCGCGCTGGCCGCCGGGCGCGACTGGCGGGCGATCGACCCCGACTTCGCCGGCCGCGAGCGCGTGCTCGGCGAGCTGCTCCTGACCCTGGGCGAGGCCGAGGAGGGGTGGCGCTACCTGTCGACCCCGATCGACCTGGCGCCGCGCGAGGGCGCGTCGTTCCAGGTCGCGGCCGAGGCGCTCGAGCGTCATGGCCAGCTCGAGCAGGCGCTGGGGCTGTGGTGGCGGGCCTTCGCCATCGACGCCACCAACCCGACCTGGCTGCAGCGCGCCGCCCAGCTCGAGCTGGCGCTCGGGCAGAAGGACAAGGCGCGGGAGACCCTCACCCGCATCGCGCGGGGCGAGTGGCACCAGCGCTGGGGCGGGGTCCGCTACTGGGCCCAGGAGGCGCTCCGCCAGCGCTGAGCTCGTCGCGCGCCGCGGCCGGGGACTCCCGGCCGGGCGCGCTGTCGTCGGTCGCCGAGTTGTGGCAGGGTGCGGCGATGGCCGCTCCGTCCGCCGCCGACCTCGAGCTGGCGTTCGTCGACAGGTTCTTCTGGTCGCAGGGCAAGGAGCCCTACCCGGTCCAGGAGCAGGCGGTGAGCGCGATCATCGCCGGCAAGAGCGTCCTGGTCACGGTCCCCACCGGCACCGGCAAGACGCTGATGGCCAAGGCCGGCATCTTCGCCGCCCTGGCCCGCCGCCAGCGGGTGGTCTACACCACGCCGCTGCGAGCGCTGACCGAGGAGAAGTTCCGCGAGCTGGCCGACGACTTCGGCCCCGAGCACGTGGGCTTCGCCACCGGCGACTACAAGATCAACCGCGAGGCGCCGATCCAGGTCGAGGTCGCGGAGATCCTGTGGAACCGCGTCGTCGGCGAGAAGCACGTGGCCCCGGCCGATCTCGTGATCATGGACGAGGGCCACTACTTCAACGACCCCGAGCGCGGCTACGTGTGGGAGCAGTCGATCATCGGGCTCGATCCGCGGGCCCAGCTCGTCGTGCTGTCGGCCACCGTCGGCCACCCCGAGCGCTTCTGCCACTGGGTGCACCTGACCCGCAAGGTCGAGATGCACCTCATCGACTCGCGCGAGCGCAAGGTGCCGCTCGAGCACCAGTACCGCGAGGAGCTCCTGATCGACACGGTCAAGGACCTGTCGTGGAAGGGTGACGTCCCCGCGATCATCTTCGTCTTCGGCCGTGAGCTGTGCTTCGAGGTGGCGCGCCTGCTCAGGAGCTGCCGCCGCTTCACCTCCGACGCCGAGAAGGCCGAGATCGAGAAGCGGTGCGACGAGGTGCTCTTGCCGTCGGGCGTGGCCAAGGAGCTGCGGCCGCTGCTCGGCCACGGCATCGGCATCCACCACGCCGGCATCCTGCCCCGCTACAAGCAACTGGTCGAGGAGCTGGCGCTCGAGCGCCTGATCAAGTTCGTCGTCTCGACCGAGACCATCGCTGCCGGCATCAACCTGCCGGCGCGCACGGTGGTGTTCCCGGCGCTGCGCAAGTTCATCAAGAAGGAGGCGCGGCTGGTGACCCCGGCCGAGTACCACCAGATGGCGGGCCGGGCCGGCCGGCCGCAGTTCGACGACAAGGGCCTGGCCATCACCCTGGCCCCGGAGGAGATCACGGTCGACCTGCGCAAGGAGCTGAAGGACGCCGGCAAGCGCGGGGGCAGCGGCGGGGTCGATCTCGTCAAGGTCAAGAAGACGGTCTACGGGCGGGCGCGCAACGACGCCCAGCGCAAGGGCGAGCTGATCTGGACCCCGGAGGTCCACGCCGAGCTGGTCAAGGGCGAGCCGGCCGAGCTGCGCAGCAAGACCAAGATCACCGCCGAGCAGGTGCTGGCCATCGGCCTGCCCGACCTCACGGTGACCAGCCTGCCCGGCCACGTGGCGCCCGGGGCCCGGCCCGAGGTCGACGCCATCGAGGCCTCGCTGCCGCCGTCGATGCGGCTGGACGTGGTCACGGTCATCGACCACCTGCTCATCGACGAGCGCGAGCGCCGCAACCTGCACAAGCTCCTGGCCCAGCTCGTCGACAACATGAAGGCGGTGGGCGTCATCGACGAGCACGGCCGGCAGGTCAAGGGCCAGATGATCAAGGAGCTGCAGGGGATGGACGGCCTGTTCGTCTACCACGTGCTCTTCACCCACCAGCTCGGCTACGAGGAGCTGCGCGAGCTGGTCGAGCTCCTGGTCGATCACGACTCGATCCAGCGCATCTTCGACCGCCGCGCCGAGGACGTGAAGCGCGAGTGGTGCCGGGCCCGCCTGCGCGAGCTGCGCATGGACAACCCGCAGGTGGCGTGGGAGGACGTCGAGGCGGAGTGGGACCGCGACCACCCCTATCAGCCGTCGACCTGCGAGCAGCACCTGGCCGCGTTCACGGCCCTGGTCCCTCACCCCGAGCTCCACGGCGGCAAGAAGCAGAAGCGGATCTGGGCGACGATGGAGGACGGCGGCCTCGGCTTCCTCGAGTTCGTCGACAAGGAGGGCCTGGCCCACGACGAGGGCAACCTGTTCTCGTACCTGGTCCGCTGCATGAACACGGCGCGCAAGCTGGGCGAGGCCTCGGAGCTGTCGGAGCTGGAGACCCTGGCCGCCCGCATCCGGGCGGTGCTGGCCCGGGTCGACCCGCGCCTGCTCGAGGAGCGGCGCGGCGGTCGGGAGCGGTGGTGAGCGCCGGCGCGCCCGCGGCGCCGGTGCCGCCGG
>CAADGB010000434.1 GCA_900696455.1 uncultured delta proteobacterium | reverse complement strand
CCTACGACATGCAGCGCCAGCGGCTGAACACCCTGCATCGCTACCTGCGCCGCCTGTACCGAGGCGAGACCGAGGAGCGCGGGCGTCCCGACCTCAAGGTGAACAGCTACCACCTGCAGGCGCCCGTCTGCGTCGCGGGCGAGACGCGCCCTACGGAGGCCGCGCTGCTCGAACGCATCGTCACCGCGAACCCCGACAAGACGACGCTCGCGCAGAACCCGACCGCGCGCGCCGCCTACAAGGAGCTGCGCTCGGTGGACCTGGTGCTGTTCGCCCCGCGCTACATCCAGTTCTGCCTCGGGCGCGACTTCGATGCCGACCTCGAGGTCGCGCGCGCCGTGGCCAAGGCGCTCCTCGACGGACGCAAGGCGCCCGTGCGCATCGTCGAGAACCTCACGGCCATGCTGCTCGGCGTGCATCTCTTCGAGGAGTTCGCCAAGCACTGCGGCTGCGAGCTGGAGGAAGACCTCGGTGTTGAGGCCGCCGTCCACGCCATCCTCGAGGACGTACTCGAGACCGATCACGGCGTGAAGAACGCCCTCGATCACTTCCTCGAGATGCTCGGCGTGATGGCCGTGCAGGGAGACCTCAAGCACAAGGTCCACTACGTGTTCGAGAACGGGCACCTCGCCGTCCACCTCGAGAGCGCCTACGACGCCTTTCGCGTGCACTGCAAGCGCATCGACTACGAGGGCGAGATGGTGGACCTGAAGTCCCTGCGCCGCCTCGTCGCCGAGAGCAAGAAGCAGGGAGGCTTCGTCACCGCCGAGAGCGAGCGGGTCACCTTCGACAGCGGGAGGCGCCGCGCGTTCCTCGTGGACCTCAGCAAGACCAAGGTCGTCACCGCGGACGACTTCCCGACGCCGGAGCCAGGTGGCAGCAGCGGCTTCCGCGACAACTACAAGGGTCGCTACGGGCGCGAGGACTGACCGGGATCGGCGGCCGGGAGGTGCCGCTGGAGTCGCGAGTGGACGGTGGACTCGGTCAACTCCTCGTCGAAGCGAAACTCGATCAGCGTGTAGCCGAGCTGCTTGCAGAGGGCCCGCTTCTTGCGGTCATTCGACTGTCGCTTCGCGAGGCCTTCGTCGCCGCCCCAGTGCTTGATGGCCTCGTAGTGCTGCTCGCCTTGGTACTCGATGCCGAGCCTCAGCTCCGGCACCCACACGTCGAGTTCCAGCCCCTCGAGTTCCTTGCCGCGATAGTGATGAACGACCTCGCGAGGTGCAACGAGCGCCTCGACGACACGAAGCAGGACCGTCTCCGAGGTCCATCGTTCGCCGATCGCAGGGAAGCCGAAGTGGGCGCGCGCCTCGTTCTCGGCAGCTCGTCGTTCGGGCCCGAGGGGGAGGCCGGCCCGCCGCGCGAACAGCTCCACGTACGGCAGGTACCGTTGCGCGAAGCTCGAGTAGTACATCGGGTGCCCGTATCTGTGGCGCGGGACGCCGCCCCGGCAGAGGTGGCAGAGCCCGCTCGTGAACGTCAGGGACTCCATGCGCTCACGATCCTCGCTGCGAGCCACCAACCGCCGAATGTCCATCTGCATGTCGAAGTGCGGCTGGAAGCATTCGCACGCGTGGAGCCTGCCGCAGTAGCGGCAGATGTAGAGGATCGGGAAGTGGATGATGCCGATGTGAACCTCGTCGAGCCACGCAACCTCGCAGCGCTCGTGGTCGATCAGCGTGGCGCCATCACCAATCAGGTCCCGGAGCCCTTGACGCTCGAAGTGAACCCCGAGCGCGGCCACGTAGGGCTTCCGCTTGCGAGGCCCGGTGTCCGCGATGTGCCCGACGATCCGCATCGGCGTGCCCGGCACGAAGCGGAGCTCGTTGGTCCCGGGCGTCAGGGGGAGGAGGATGTTTCCGGCGCTGAACAGGTCGACCTCCAGGAATGCCCGAAGCGACGGGAGCTTCGCGTGAGGACCGCACAGGTAGTTGATCGCCGATGCGCTGTAGTCGTCGATGCCGTAGCCGGCGCAGAACGCGGCATCCAACGAGACGAGCTTCCGATCGTACCCGGCGCGGTGCTGGATGGGCGTGCCGGAATCGACCGCGCGCGCCCGCGAGAGCTGCGGCCGCACGTCCCATCGCGCAGGTTGCACACTTGCCTCGACCATCGCCTCTTCGAAGCTGGTTCGCAGCATGCTCCGCAGGTCGGCAAAGAAGTCCGCCCGCTTCGTCGGCGCGAGCTCCACGGCGCGCGTGAACGCGCGGCGAACGTGATCGCGCGAGACGGGCACTTCGACGGGCACGCCGCCACGGTACGCGATGAGGTCTCCTTTGCCGCGGCTCATGACTTCAACGCCTTGTCGTCGGGCAGCGGCACTCCGAGCGCGCGGGCCTCGCCAAGCATCTTGATCGCCTTGGCGCGTGCCTGCGTCCTGTTGCGCGCCAGCTCGTCGCTGCCCGTGGTCTTCCGCTTGCCCTTGGCAGGCTTCTCCTCCCGCGGCTCGTTCTGCTTGTCGCCGAGGAGCCGGAGGTTCGCGAGGCTTGGATCGAAGTGGACGTGGCGCGGGTTGAGCGGCAGGCGCAGCATCCCTGGGCGGTCCGTCGACGACTGGAGAAGCGCCTTGCGCTCGGCGGCGGTCAAGCCGGCGTACCCGTCGGGCTGGTCGGCGAGGAGCGCGTTGCGTAGGTCGACGAGATCCACCTCGCGCTCGTCGAGCTGGAGGTGCGGGGCCTTCTTCAGCCAGCCGCCTTCCTCGACGTCGGGCGCTGCCGCCCGCGCCGCCGCGAGTCGGAGGAGCCGCGCGAACTTCGCGTCGCTGACACGGAAGGCGGCGAGCAGCTCGCCGTTGAGGCGGACCACGTGCCGCTCTGGCTCGGAGGCGAACACCAGCTCGGCGTCCTCGAAGAGTGCCTCCTTGGCCTTCGCGCGAGCCGCCCACGACTCGGGCCAGAGCAGCTTCAGCGCGCGGTGCAGCCGGAGCCCAGGCGCGTCGAGCCCAAGCTCGGCGTGACCATCGCCCACGAGCCGCGCCTCCCTTCGCTTCGCGACGACCACCGCGACCGCGTCGGCGCCCGACGCGCGCCGCAGCTCGAGGAGCGCCCCGCGCTGCCCGCTCCCCTCGCCGGTGGCGAGCACCACCAGCGTGCGCCCCACGCGACGCTCCAGGACCCCGAGGGGCAGCAGCCCTTCCAGCCCGGCGACGCTGGTGGCTGCGAGCGCCTCCTCGGCGCACACGCGCGCCACGACAGGCCCAAGGGCCGCCGTGCGATCGAGGGCGAGCACCGCGAGCTCGGTCTTCGTCAGCGGAATGGGCTCGCACTCGGCGGGAACGTTCCCGCAGACCGCGACGAACCCGCCGTCGCGCTCGTGGACCTGGCGCGGGCAGCCGTCGCCGCCGCCGTTGGGACACGGGAACACCCCGGCGCGCTCGCCGGTGGGCTTCAGGTGGGGCTTGAGCAGTGCGAAGTCCTGGCCGAAGCGCTCCTGCCACTCAGCGAGGACCGCGCGGTTCCAGGGCGCCGCCTCAAGCGACCGCTGCAGCCGGAGCAAGGTCTGCATCCTGCGCCTCCAAGATGGGCGTCTTCACGAACCCGCGCAGGGCGAGCCACTGCTCTACGAGCGACGCGTCCTCGTTGCGGGTGTAACTCGCGATGTTGCTCGGGCGGATGGTCACGCTGCGCGCCGTCTTCTGCCCGGTGAACCTCACGAGGAAGCTCGCCTTCACGAGCCGCCCCTTGGGCACCGAGCGCTCGTGCGCGGCCCACGCGGCGAAGAGGTCCTTTGCCTTGTGCGTGGTGCTCTCGCCGTAGGCGCCGCCCCAGTAGACCTGCAGCTCCTTCAGCACGACCGAGTCGATGCCCTCGACGTCGCTGCAGACGAGCGATTCGGCGCCGCTCTCCTGGAGCGGCTCGAGCGTGAACTTCGCCGTGTCCGGGAAGTGCTTGGCGTCGTCAAAGAGCAGGACGCCGACCAGCTCGCGGTAGTGCTCGGCGAGCTTCTTGTTGCCCTCGGCGTTGATGGCCAGCTCGCCGAGCCCCTCGTCGTACTTGAGCACGTCGTACTTCTCGGGCCGGTAGTACACCGAGGTGGTCTTGGCCTTCTCGATCGCGCCCTCGCGCTTGTAGGGATCGCCGCGTCGCACGAGGAACCAGACGCCGTCGGTGCGCGGGAAGACGAACAGCTTGCAGGTGCGGCCGCGCTTCATGAGGTCGAGCCGCACGCCCATCGTGTCCTCGAACTCGCGCACCCGCTTCGCGCCGGGCGCGTGGTACCGCGTGTCGGCGCCATCCTTCGCCTGGAAGTAGACGAAGGTCCGCTTGCGATCGAGCAGCACCTGCTCGGCGTGCTTCTGCTCGAGGAGCGCGGGGGCTCGCAGCCGCACCTGCACCGCGACGTCGGCGGGCGTCGGGTCGTCGTCGAGATCGAGCTCCACCTTCGCGGCCTCGGCAGCCTCGAGCAGCGCGTCCATCCCGGCCGGGGTTGCCATCTCGTCGACGTAGTAGAGGTCGTCGATGAGCGTGCTCGGCGGCTGCTCGGGCGCCATGAGCACGCCGGCGATCGCCTCGTAGTCAGGGCCGGCGCCGTTGAACGCGCCGAAGTTCACGCCGCGCTCGGCGAAGTAGTCGGCGTGCCTGCCGAGGAGCGCCATCAAAAACTGCGGCCGGACCGCGCGCAGCGTCTCGGCATTGGCGAAGTGTCGGAGCTTGAACGAGGCCATGACTCAGCCCTCCTCGTGGGCGAGGTGGACGTCGACACCCGACGTCGGATGAACAGCGTGTGGGGCGAGCGGCATGGCGGTGGGTTCTCCTGTTATCTGTAAAGGAAACGGTTGACACTCCGGGCGCGGCAAAGCCGCCCCGCTACAGCAGGCTCCTCTGCGGGTTCGACGCGTCGAGGACGAGGTTCAGGTCCAGGAGGCGGTAGCGCATCGCCTCGTTCGAGACGTTCGTGAAGTTGCCCTTCGCCATCACCTCGGTGGCGAGGTCGCGGAGCTTCTCGTCGAGCACGCGAGCCTTCCGCTTCGCCTCGACGTCTTCCCAAGTTGGCAGCGTGTCGCCGCAGAGCGCACGCACGGTGGCGCGCACGTCGGCCGCAGGCATGAGGAGCGCGGCGGCGAACCTGTCCGCCTGCCACTCGGCGGGCGCCTTCTTCTGGCTGGAGCGGCAGAAGATGGTGGGCTGCTGGCGCACGTCGTCCTTCCCGAACAGCGTGGCGGTGACCTGCTCCATCTCGATGAGCGGGCGGTGCAGGTACCAGTGCCCGCCCTCGTGGGCGAGCGTGAACGCGAGACGCCCCTCCTTGCCCTCGATCATCAGGGACTCGTCGATGAAGACACGCTGGTCCTTGATGAACGTCGCGCCGAGCACGTCGGGCACGCCGATGAAGTCGGGCAGGTCGATGTAGACGAGGTCGAGCTTGAAGTAGCCCTCGAGGATGTTCTCGACGTCGATGGGCGCGCGCACGGGCTTGCCCTTCTCCTTGGCGTACTTGTGCAGGAGCTCGTTCGCCGCGCGCTCGACCTGCTTCTCGTGCAGGAAGGGGACCTTCAGCTCTGGAATCATTTGCCCCCCTTCTTCTTGGTCTCGAGCCACTCCAGGAACTCCGCGCCCGTCACGTTCTGCTCGCGGGCGCGCCGCAACATCACGGGCATGTCCGGGTCCGCCTTGATCAGCTTCTCGACGTCCTCTGGCACGCGGCCGGCGAGCTG
>CAADGB010000433.1 GCA_900696455.1 uncultured delta proteobacterium | reverse complement strand
TCGGCCCGGTGGCGGCGGTCGGCCCGGCGGCGGTCGGCCCGGTGGCGGCGGTCGGCCCGGTGGCGGCGGCGGGCCGGCGAAGGGCCGGGGCGGCGGCACCCGGCGCCGGTAGGCGTGGTAGCGTCGGCGCGGCATGGAGCTCCGCGCCCTCACCGTCATCGACTCGCTGCAGCCCCAGCTCACGGCCTTCATCCAGACCGTGTGCGCCGGCTTCATGCCGCTCGAGCACGAGGCGGCGGCGTTCATCGAGATCGCGCCCGGCATCGCCATCAACCAGCTCACCGACGCCGCGCTCAAGACCACGACCTGCCGCCCGGGCATGCAGATCGTCGAGCGCGCCTACGGGATGCTCGAGCTGCACGATCGTGACAAGGGCCAGGTCGAGGCCGCGGTCGACGCCATCGTGGCGCGCATGGACGCGCGGCGCGAGGATCGCCTCCGCCCGCGCATCGTCTCGTCGCAGATCATCACCGGCATCGACGGCCACCAGAGCCAGCTCATCAACCGCATGCGGCACGGCGACGTGATCCTCGCCGGCCAGACCCTCTACATCCTCGAGGTCCACCCCGCCGCCTACGCGGCGCTGGCCGCCAACGAGGCCGAGAAGGCGTCGCCGATCCAGCTCCTCGAGATGATCTCGTTCGGCGCGTTCGGCCGGCTGTGGCTGGGCGGGAGCGAGGAGGAGATCCGCGAGGCGGCCAAGGCCGCCGAGGCCGCGCTGCGCGACGTCACCGGTCGCGAGAACGCCAAGTAGCCGATCTCGCTCGCTCGCCCGGCCTCACAGATCCGGCCGCCGCCCCCTGCGTACTAGCGGGGCATGACGCTCGGCTCCCCTGTCGCGCCCGTCCGCCTGGCCACCCGCCTCCTGGCCGCCACCTGGCCCGCCCTGGTCATGCTCGCGGCCGCGGCCCTCGGCTGGTACCTGGCGCGGAGCCGCGCCCGCCCGGCGGAGCGGCCGCCCGGCCCGTACGTCTGCGTCTTGCCGCTGGTCGCGCCCGCAGCCGCGCCCGCGCCGCGGGTCGAGCCCGGTCCTGCCCCCGAGGCCCCGGCCGCCCTCCGGGTGCCGCCGGCGCGGCCGGTGCCGTCCGCCGACGCCTGGGCCGCGCTCGAGCGGTGTCTGCATGCGTCGCCGTTCCGCGGCGTGCCCGAGCTCGACCGGGTCAGCGTGGACGACGTGCGGCGCTGGGTCGAGCGCGAGGGCGACCCGACCTGGTTCGAGGTCGCGGGCGGCGTCGAGGTGTGGTGGTTCCCGCTGTCGGGCGAGGGCGACGCCTGGACCCCCAGCGGCGCCTACGTCGGCGCGCCGCTCGACGGCTCGGCCTGCCGCGGCGCGATCGTGAACTAAGGGCCCGCGAATGGGGAACTCGATCGCTTTCGCGGCCGATCCATCCCTGCTGGCGTCGTTGCCGGCTCCGGTCCTCGGGTCACATCCGGCGAGGATGCTCCCCTCCGGTCCTCGCCGTCGCCTCGCCAGCCGGGCGCCTCGACCGCGATCATCGCTCGCCTTCCCCATTCGCGGGCCCTGACCGGCGCGCGCGCGGCACCTGACGGGTCGGGCAGGCGGCCGCGCGGCCGATTGCGCGTATAGTTCGCGGCGATGCCCACCGTCGCACCGCCCGAGCTGACCGCGCCCTTCGCGCCCGGCGGCGAGAACGCCATCGACGCCGCCCTGGCCCAGCGCCTGCTCTCGATCGCGCTCGAGTCCGGCGGCGACAGCGCCGACCTCTACTTCGAGTTCCGCGTCACCGCCGACTACTCGCTGCAGGAGGAGCAGGTCAAGACCGTCGGCCGCGGCGTGACGCTGGGGCTCGGCGTGCGCGTGGTCAAGGGCGACGCCACCGGCTACGCCTACACCGAGGATCTGGCGTGGGAGCGGATGGCGCACGCCGCCCGCATCGCCGGCCAGATCGCCACCGGCGGCGGCGCCGCCCGGCCGGTCGCGGCCCACACCGTCGAGCTGCCGGACTTCTACCCGGTGGCCCGGCCGTCGCTGGTCGAGGCGCCCGCCGACAAGCTCGCGCTGCTGCGCGCCGCCGATCGCGCCGCCCGCGCCGCCGACCCCCGCATCGTCAAGGTCGAGGCCTCGTTCGTCGAGCAGCTCAAGGAGATCCTGGTCTTCACCTCCGACGGCACGATGGCCCGCGACGTCCTGCCGCTCTTGCGCTTCGGCGTGTCGGCGGTGGCCGAGCAGGGCGGCAAGCGCCAGGGCGGCAGCTCGGGCGGCGGCGGCCGCTACGGCCTCGACTACTTCGCCCAGGCCGAGAAGGACGCGGCGGCCCACGGCCGCGAGGCGGCGCGCATCGCGCTCGCCATGCTCGACGCCCGCGAGGCCCCGGCCGGCGAGATGCCGGTGGTGCTCGGGCCCGGCGACAGCGGCATCCTGCTCCACGAGGCGGTGGGGCACGGCCTCGAGGCCGACTTCAACCGCAAGGAGACCTCGAACTACTCGGGGCAGCTCGGCCAGCTCGTGGCGTCGCCGCTGTGCACGGTGGTCGACGACGGCACGATCGGCAGCTCGCGCGGCTCGATCAACGTCGACGACGAGGGCAGCCCCGGCCGCCGCAACGTGCTCATCGAGAACGGCATCCTGGTCGGCTACATGCACGACCGGATGAGCGCCCGCCACTACCAGCGGGCGCCGTCGGGCAACGGCCGCCGCGAGTCGTTCCGCTCGATGCCGCTGCCGCGCATGACCAACACCCTGCTCCTGGCCGGGCCCCACGGCCACGACGAGATCGTGGCCTCGGTCAAGCGCGGCATCTACGCCCGCCGCTTCAGCGGCGGCCAGGTCAACATCTCCAACGGCGACTTCGTCTTCAGCCTGACCGAGAGCTACCTCATCGAGGACGGCAAGCTGACCGCGCCGCTCAAGGGCGTGAACCTCATCGGCAACGGCCCCGAGGTCCTGCGCAAGGTCGACATGCTGGGCAGCGACTACCAGCTCTCCGACGGCATCTGGACCTGCGGCAAGGACGGCCAGTCGGTGCCGGTCGGCGTCGGTACGCCGTCGGTGCGCATCGCCAGCATCACCGTCGGCGGCACCCAGGCCTAGCCCGGCCCCAGCTCCAGCCCCCCCCTGCGCGAGAAGAAGCCCATCATGAGCGCATCCGTGTCCGAGTCCGTGGTGACCGAGCTGGTCGAGGTCGCCAAGTCGATCGTCCGCCTGTGCGAGCTGGCCGGGGCCGACGCCTCCGAGGTCCTGGTCAAGGACGGCAGCGAGCTGACGGTGAAGGTCCGCATGGGCCAGCCCGAGCTGGTGCAGGAGGCGGGCAGCCGCGCCGTCGGCCTGCGCGTGTTCAAGCACGGCCGCCGCGCCGTCACCTACACCTCCGATCTGCGCCGCCACGCCCTCGAGAGCTTCGTGGCCGAGAGCGTGGCCCTGGCCGCGCTCGCCGAGCCCGACGAGCACGGCCGGCTGCCCGACCCCGACGAGCTGGCCCGCGAGGTCCCCGACCTCGACCTCTACGACGACGCGGTGGCCGGGGTCGACGCGGCGTGGGCGATGAAGCAGTGCGTGGCCGGCGAGGCCGCGGCCCGCGGCTTCGATCCGCGGGTGACCAACTCCGAGGGTGCGACCTGGTCGCGGACGGTGGGGGCCACCGCGTTCGCGACCTCGGGCGGCTTCGCCGGCGGGTTCCGCGGCAGCTACGCGTCGTTCTACGTCGAGCCGCTGTGCGACGACGGCAGCGACCCCGCCAACCCCAAGAAGCGCAACGGCTACTGGTGGACCGCCGACCGCTTCCTGGCCCGCCTCGACGATCCCGAGGCGGTGGGCCGCGAGGCGGCGCGGCGCACGGTGGCGACCCTGGGCTCGCGCAAGATCCCGACCCAGGAGTGCGCGGTCGTCTTCGACCCCGAGGTCGGCCGCTCGATCGTCGGCACCGTGTTCTCGGTCGCCAACGGCAGCTCGTTCTGGCGCAAGTCGACCTACCTGCTCGACCGCGAGGGCACCGCGGTGGCGTCGCCGCTGGTGACGATCACCGACGATCCGCACCTGCCGCGGGCGCCGGGCTCGCGGCCGTTCGACGGCGACGGCCTGCCGACGCGCAAGAACGTCCTGGTCCGGGACGGCGTGCTCGAGACCGTCCTGTGCGACGTCTACAGCGCGCGCAAGCTGGGTCGGCGCTCGACCGGCTCGGCCGGCCGCGGCATCGGCGGCAACCCGGGACCGACCACCTCCAACCTGATCCTGGCCGCCGGCACCGGCACCCGCGCGGCGCTCCTCGCCGACACCGGCCGCGGCCTCTACGTCACCTCGATGATGGGCTTCGGCTTCAACCCGGTCACCGGCGACTTCTCGCGCGGGGCCCAGGGCTTCTGGATCGAGGCCGGCGAGCTGACCTTCCCGGTCAGCGAGATCACGGTGTCGTGCAACTTCGACGACCTGCTCAAGCGCATCGACCGCGTCGCCGAGGATCTCGACCTGCGTAGCTCGACCGCGTGCGCGACCTTCCGGGTCTCGCACATGACCGTCGCCGGCACCTGAGCGCGGCCGGCGCGGCCGTCGCGAGGTGTCGGCGCGGTCAGGGCGGGGTGGCGCGCGGGTCGTCCTCGCTGGGGGCGAAGGTGAACGGGTAGGTGATCTCGACCCGGCCGCCGTCCTTGTCGCCGAGCGGCGGCAGCGCCATCGCCTCGAGGGTGGCGCCCAGGCACTGCCGGAACTCGCCCAGCTCGGCCTCGAGGGCGTCGCCGGCGACGGTGGGATCGGCGCCGGTGAGCGTGATCTCGGTGTCGTCCAGCATCGTGACGATCGTGCCCAGCTCGGGCTCGGCGTCGACCACCAGGCGGGCCACGACGCGGCCGCCGACCCGGGGGTGGCGATCGAGCATGGCCGTGTAGCACTCGGTCAGCATCGGGATGACCTCGCGGACGCCGGCGCGGATCTCGTCCCGCGACAGCTCGCCCGGGGTGACGTCGACCGCCGGCGCCGCGGGCGCGGTGGGAGGCGCGGCGCCGGCGGGGCCGGCGCGGGTCGGGGCGCCGTCGGGGCCCGGCGCGGCG
>CAADGB010000432.1 GCA_900696455.1 uncultured delta proteobacterium | reverse complement strand
TGCGCTCGGCTCGGAGCCTGTCATCGAATCGATGCCAGGCTCTCCTTCGATCGATCGACCTCGCCCGCAGACGGGCTCGTCCGATCTCATCCGGACCAGAGCCGCCTCGCTGCGCTCGGCTCAGGCCGGCGCCAGCTCGATCTCGTACTGGTCGTAGGCGTCGTCGCCGGTCATCGCGGCAGCGGCGGCCACCGCGGGGCGCGACGGCGGCGCCGCCGGCAGCCACGGCTCGTCGCGGCGGGTGGCGGCGCGCAGGAGCTGCGCGCGCTGCCGGCGATCCATCTGCCGCCACTCGTCCTGGGTGATCACGAAGCCCGCGAGCTCGATATCTCCCCTCATACGGTCACCATCCCGGAGGCGCGCGGGGGCCGCAACTTTTTGGCGATCCCGGGGCGGGCCCGGTCCGGGGCGCGCCGTCGCGCACGCGCCCTCAGGGCGCCGCGACCGTCCCGCCGTTGCCGAAGCGGTCGCGCACCGTCACCGACACGAGCCCGGCGAGCGTCGGCGGGGTGCCCTGGGCGCGGCCGGCGGCGTCGGTGGTCGCGGCCAGCGTGACCGGCGGACCCGCGGCGTACGCCGCGGTGACCGTCACCGGCGCCGACGTCAGCGCCAGGCGGCGATTGGAGAGGCCCTCGAGGGCGAGCATGCGGAAGCCCGCGGTCGCCTCGTAGGCCGCGGTCACGACGAGGTCGGCGCCGCTGACGGCGGCGGTCACGGTCATCGGCCCGGCGACGACCTCGAACGCCTCGCTCGCGAGCTGGTAGGCGCCGCCGTCGACGTGGAAGCGGTAGCGCCCGAGCGGCAGGCCGGGGCGATCGGCGAGGTCGGGGAGGCCGGGCGCGCCCACCGGCGCCACCGCCTGCCACGTGATCGCCCAGTAGTGGGTGCGCGGCTGGCCCGCGACCTGGACCAGCGGCTGCGGGGTCCAGGTGACGACCAGGTCGAGATCCTCGACCGCCCGGCCGCTGCGCCGCGTGACCGGGACGAAGTCGCCGGGCGCGTCCTCGCGCTCGAGCCGGACGCGCGGCGTCGCCACGAGCGGGTCCTCGCCGATCCAGACGAAGTGCGCCACGCCCGTCACCCGGGGCACGATCGCGGGCGGCTGCGCGCTCGCGACCGTGGCGTCGCCGAGGACGTAGAGCTCGGCGGGGACCTGCGCCGGCACGGTGCCGGCGAGCGGCGCGACGTCGGCCGCCGGGACCTCGGCGTCGTCCCGGCGGGCGGGCACGACCCGATCCGCGCCGCCGGCCGCCGCGTCCTCGCGCGCGTCGCTCCACGCCAGCGCGAGGAGGTCGGCGAGTCGCTCGAGGATGACCTCGCCCTCGAGCGGCCCCCAGAGGTTGATCGTCGGCTCGAAGCCGCCGCGCAGCCAGTCCTCGGCGGTGAGCAGGTAGCCGACGTGCCCCTGGGCGTAGCCGACGACGATGGTCTGCGCCGGCGGCGCCGGCGAGCGCGCGCGCAGGGTCTCCGCCCACAGCACGAGCGGCTCGCCGGGCGCGAACGCCACGAGCCAGTCGCCGAGGCGCAGCGCCGACACCGTGGTCCGCGTCGAGGCGCAGAGCGGGGCCGGCTCGAAGTCGGCGCGGATGAACGCCGACAGCACCGGCAGGACGTCGGGCAGCATCGCGCACGAGTGATAGGGCGCGAGCCCGTCGACCCCGGGCATGCGCATGTTGAGGAAGGTGTCGTCGGTGGGGTCGCCGCAGAGCCCGGCACCGGCGGGCGCGTTGAACTCGTCGATCGGGGACCGGATCGTGCCGTCGGGCGCGAAGATCTGGCGGTCCGGCTGGCGGGTGGGGTCGAACGGCGCGTACGCCAGCGCGCCGTCGCGGACGCGCAGGTGGTCCCAGTCGGGGCCGAGCGCCACCGAGCGCGTCACCATCTCGATCGCGAGCGAGCCGCGCATCGCCGCCCCGGCCTCGGTCCACAACGCCATGAACGACGGCAGCGCGCGCCGCGCGTTCTCCTCGGAACGCGCGAAGTCGTGATCGGGACGGCCGGCGGGGATCGCGAGGTGGCGGGTGCTCGCGGGCAGGACGTCGCCGCCCGCGCCCTGGAGGAACATGGCCATGACCGGGCGATCGAACTGCTCCTCGATGAGCGTCTCGTACATGCCGGCGATGTCGGTGGAGAACAGCCCGACCGAGTCGGACAGGATGGCGGCGTGGTTGCCGAGGATCGGCACGACGGCGAGGGGCTCGCCGGCCGCGGTGTCGACGCGGATCATCCCGAGGTAGGTGTCCTTGCGGGCCTGGCCGCCGAAGAGGTCGTCGTTCTCCTCGCGGCGGTCGTAGCTCACGAGGTCGTCGGGATCGAACGACGACGGCGACGCGAGCCCGAGCCGCGCCGGGACGCGGGCGGCGAGCGCCGCCTCGGCGACGGCGACCAGCCCCTCGACCATCGCGTCGAAGCTGCGCTGCCGGAGCTCGCCGCCGCCGACCTGGAGCTTCAGGTCCGACGAGTACTGCTCGGGGGCGGTGTGGGTGTGGGTCGAGGCCCAGGCGACCTTGCCGGCGAAGGCCGGGCCCAGGCGCGCCTCGACCGCGAAGGTGATCGCGTCGTTGCCGAAGATCGTGTCGCTCTGGAGGAGCACCACGGTCTCGTCGCCGGCCGTGAGCGCGAGCGCCTTCATGTGGGGGATGGTCTCGATCCCGACCGAGGCGTTGAAGCCGTCGGAGAACAGCGTCCGCCGGCCGTCGACGCGGCCCTGGTCGTCGAGCGCGATGCAGCGCGAGGTGTTGCCGCCGAGCGCCGACGAGAGCGGCAGGGGCAGCGGCGCCTCGGCGACCCCGGCGAGGAGCGCGCCCTCGGTGACGACGCCGCCGGCGCGCGCCGTCGGCGGCAGCGGGGCGTAGGTGCAGTGGGCCGTGGACGCCGGCGACGGCCCGGCGTCGGCCGGGGAGGGGCCCCGGTCCCCGCAGCCGGGGACGACGCCGATCACGATCGCGACGCAGGCAACCAGGGACCTCATGGGGCGCGACGCTAGCGCGCGGGACGAGGAGTGGAACTGTCTACTTCTGACAGGTCGGGCCGGCCCGCCGGGCGGGGCGTGCGGTACCGTCGGCGGTGATGGACCTCATCCGCCAGACCCGCGACGGCGACGTCGTCACGCTCACGATCACGGTGCCGACGATGGCGCCCGCGTTCTTCGCCGAGTGCGAGCGCCGCTTCACCGAGCTCGCCGCCGACGCCTCGCGGCGCGCGGTGGTGGTGCGGTCGTCGGCCCGCGGCTTCTCGTACGGCCTCGACCTGCCGGCGGCGATGGCGCAGTGGGGGGCGACGATGACCGGCGGCGGGCTGGCGGCGCGTCGCAGCGAGCTGCACGGCCTCATCCGCCAGCTCCAGCGCTCGTTCACCGCGATCGCGGCCTGCCCGGCACCGGTCATCGCGGCGGTCCACGGCCCGTGCCTGGGCGGCGGCGTCGACCTGATCGCGGCCTGCGACGTGCGGGTGGCCGCGGCCGACGCGATCTTCAGCGTGCGCGAGACCCGGATCGCGATCGTCGCCGACCTCGGCTCGCTGCAGCGGCTGCCGGCGATCATCGGCCCCGCCCACACCCGCGAGCTGGCCCTGACCGGCCGCGACATCGACGCCGCGCGCGCCCACGCCCTCGGGCTGGTCACCCGGGTCGAGGCCGATCGCGACGCGGCGTGGGCCGCGGCCGCCGCCGTGGCCGCCGAGATCGCGGCCAACCCGCCCTTGACCGTGCGCGGCGTCAAGCAGGTGCTCGACTACTCGGCGGGCAAGAGCGTCGACGACGGCCTGGCCTACGTGGCGGCGTGGAACGCGGCGTTCCTGGCGTCGGAGGATCTGGGCGAGGCGGTGGCGGCGTTCGCGCAGAAGCGGCCGCCGCGCTTCACCGGCAGGTGAGCGGGCGGCGCGGCGCCGGCCGGCTCACGGCAGGTCGTGCTCGATGCCGAAGGTGAAGGCGTTGCCGACCACCAGCTCCACCTCCTGCTCGCCGACCGCGACCGCGGCCCGGCGGTAGCGCAGGAGCGACGACGGCGGGCAGTCGGTGCCGGCGCAGATGAACCAGGCGGCGGTCTCGGGGAAGGCGTCGAGCAGCGCCGGGGCGACGGCGATCTGGCCGTCGGCGTCGGCGACGTCGCACTCGATGATGGCGATGAAGGGCATGCCGTGGCCACGGTTGTTGGCGTTGAGGGTGAGGCGGACGCGGGCGTCGCCGCCGGCCGGCGTCCAGCGCACGACGGCGTCGCCGACGGCGGGGTAGGGGACGACCAGCTCGCCGCCGGTGATGTCGGGGGTGATCGCGGGCACGCCGCCGGCGGTCAGGGTCATGGCCGGCAGCGTGGCGCCGGCCAGGGTGGCGGTGACGGTGGCGCCGTCGGCGAACAGCTCGGGGGGCAGGACCCCGTCGGGGTAGTACAGGTTGTCCTGGGGGTCGATCTGGATGGGGGTGGTGAGGCCCGTCAGCGTCAGGCGGCCGGCCGAGACGTAGGTCGGCCACGGCTCGCACACGTCGTCGCCGACGCACAGCCCGTCGGTGCAGGCCGGCGTGCACTGGACCACCTCGTGGGTGCGGAGCGCGCAGGCGCCGGCGCGCATCACCTCGCGGTGGAAGCGCGGCTCGCGGCCCTGGAAGAAGCGGGCGCGGACCTGGCCGGTGCGGCTCTCGCCGCCGCCGGAGTCGGCGGGGAACACCCAGCGGTCCTCGATCACCTCGATGATCCCGACGCGGTCGCGGGCGCCGCCGCCGTCGGGACCGGCGTCGCCCGCGCCGGGCGCGTCGGGATCGCCGCCGTCGCCGCCGCCGCAGGCGGCGAGCGCGAGGACGCCGAGGGCGGCGCCGCGCGCGAGCGGACGCGGTCGCGTGGCCGGTCGGGTGGTCGGTCGGGTGGTCGGTCGCGGGGTCGGCGCGGCGGGCGGGGAGGTCGGTGGACGCATGGGCAGCCTCGAGGTCAGGGGGAGCGGCGCGCGGCCTCGGCGCCGCGGCCAGGGTAGGGGCGGGCCTGCTTGACCCAGATCTGGCGCTCGCCGCCGACGACCTCGAGCTTCCACTCGACGTCCATGGGCAGGGCGCCGTAGCCGGCGGGCGGGTCGAAGTCGCCGGCGAAGCCGTCCCGGATCGCGGCCAGGGCGCGGCCGAGGTCGAACAGCTCGCCGCGGGTGAGCACGGTCTGGCCGGGCGCGACCAGGTTGGAGCGGGTGTAGTAGGTGGCCGGCTGGCCGACGTGGAAGTAGTAGTAGAGGAGGGAGTCGACGCGGACCCCGGGCGGCGGCTGGACCACGCTGGCCTCGCCGAGCTGGGCGTTGACGAAGAAGCCGTCCTCGCCGCCCGGCGCCGGGTCGTAGATGTTGGCGGTGATGGCGACGCCGTTGGCCTCCTCGTCGGGGAACGACGGCGACACCAGCACCGCCATCGCCACCTGCAGGTGATCGATGCCGGCGTAGTCGCGCTCCTCGAAGGCGCGGGCGTTCCACACCGAGGCCCACACCGTCTTGAGCGCGAGGTCGACCGGGCGCGCCGGATCGCCGACCTGGCCGGCGCGCGAGTCGTAGAGGCCGGCGCCGCTGTGGCGCGCCAGATCCTCGGCGTTGGTCGAGCTGCGGAACTTCATGCGGGTGGCGGGGAAGTCGCGCTCGAGCGCGGCCTCGATCGCCGCCAGGTCGTCGGGGTCGACCGGCGCCGCCAGGAGATCGGCGCGCAGGCCGGCCAGGAGCTGGCGGCGGAGGTCGCCGTCGCCCCGGAAGCCGGGGTCGGCCAGCATCTGGGCGATGCGCGCGTCGAAGCCGTTGCCGGTGACGAAGCGGCGGTAGAACGACACCGGGATGGCCAGGGCGTCGCGCACCCGCACCGGCGGGCCGGCGGCGGCGAGGTCGCGCAGCCGGCCGTAGCCGGCGGCCTTGCCGCCGACCGCGGCGACGTCGCCCGGACCGACGTCGTCGATGTCGAGGACCCCGGTGACGGCGTAGTCGGGCGCCGGGATCTGGGCCGGCGGCGGGCGGTTGGCCTCGAACCAGGCCGCGGCCTCGTCGGCGGTGACCTCGGCGACCTCCCAGTCGAAGGCGCGGACGGTGAGGCGGACCCAGCGGCCGTCGAGGGCGGCGAAGCGGGCGTGGGCGTCGCGCAGGCTCATGTTGGGCGTGCCGCGCTGCTGCGACAGGACGTTGACGTGGGACAGCGGGGTCTGGAACTGCGCGGTCACCACGCCGGCGACCACGGTCAGATCGTCGGGTACGCGATCGAGGACGACCAGCTCGCGCGGCGAGACGTAGGTGGTGGCCAGCTCGGTCGCGGTCAGGACGTGGACCCGGGCGTAGGTCTCGCCCAGGTTGAGCGGCTGGTAGGTGATGCCGGCCCACAGCTCGTCGGTGGTCACCACGGGGATGGTGAGGGCGGGCACCAGCGCGAGCTGCTCCTCGGAGGTGGGGTGGAAGCGCAGCCCGGCGTCCGGGTACATGGCGCCGGCGAGCCGGCGGTACGAGGTCTCGATCAGCTCGACCGATGCGGTGTCGTAGGGCGCGAGCTCGTAGGCGACGACGTCGGGCTCCTCGTAGTGGGTGACCGCGCCCAGGACGAAGCGGCGGCCGGGCGACAGGTACTGCTCGAAGAACGGCGCGCCGGCCGGCCAGCCCAGGTGCTCGATCGCGAAGCGGCGGTGGACCGGGTAGGCGACGGTGTCCTGGAAGTAGGTGGCGAGGTCGTCGCCGCGGTCGACGATCGTCTTCACCGTGGTCGCGCCGGGCAGGCTGGCGTCGAGCGGCCGCGCGCCCTGGGCCGCGAGCTCGGCGGCGCAGCCCAGCTCGGTGCGGAAGGGCACCCGCACCGGCTCGCACCGCGGCGGCGGCAGGTCGTCGCCGCAGGCCGCGGTGGCCAGGAGCGCGGCGCCGGCGGCGGCGCGCGCGGCCCGACCGGTCCAGGGGGCCCGGCCGGCGGTGGGGCGGGGGAGCACGGGCCCCGGATCAGCAACCGGCGGGCCAGGTAGGCAGGTGTCGGCTTCCGGCGGCTTGGCGGCGGCGGCCATCAGGATTCTGATTCTGATATGACAGCGGGGCGTCGAGGTGTCAGGCCCGGTGACGGCTCGCACCCGGGGCGGCACGCGCCGCCGGTGATCGCGGTGCCACGAAGGCGCGCGCGCGATCGCCCGGCTGTCAGCGCGGCGCGCGGCCCCCGGCCGCGGCGTGTGGCGTCGCCGGGTTGAGCGGGCGGCGGCGCGCGGCACGGCGGTTGCGATGGCGCCCGGGCATGAAGCGTCCGCTCGTGGTGATGGTCGTCGCGTCGATCGCGGCCGGGCTCGCGCCCGGGTCGCCGCTGTCCGGGGCCCGCGCCGAGCGCGGCGGTGGCGGCGGCGACGGCGTCGCGGCCGAGGTCTATAGCTGCGGCAAGCCGCGGGGCCGGTTCGCGGTGAACCTCAAGGACGAGGTGGCGCTGCGCGACCTGGTGGCGTGGGCGATGGGGTTCTCGTGCAAGCGCTTCGTCTACGCCTCGTCGCTGGCGAGCCGCTCGGCGAAGCTGACGATGATCACGCCGGGCACCCTCGACGCCGGCGAGGCGTGGGCGGTGTTCGAGGTCGGGCTCGAGGCCATGGGCCTGACCGCGGTGCCCAAGGGCGGGGTGCTCGAGCTGGTCGAGACCGCGCAGGCCAAGGACGCGGCGCTGGCCATCCGCAGGAGCTTCCCCGACGGCGGCGGCGGGCCGGTGCGGCTCCTCGTCAAGCCGCGCCACGTGCCGGTCGAGGAGCTGCGCGCCGCGCTCGAGCTGGTGCGCTCGCGCCACGGCACGGTCGCGGCCCTGCCCGGCCTGCGGGCGCTGCTGGTCACCGACGACGGCCGCCACGTCGCCGCCATGCGCACGCTGGTCGCCGAGCTCGATCGGGCGCTCGACGGCGCCAGCCTGTGGACGATCCCCGTCGAGCACCGGCCGGCGCCGGCGCTGGTCGAGCTCCTCGTGCCGCTGGTGACCGAGCCGGTCGCGCCGGGCAAGGGCGGCGGCGCGGCCGGGCCGCGCCTGGTCGCCGACCCGCGGATCAACGTGGTGTTCGTCGTCGGCAGCGCCGCCGATCACGCGCGGGTGGCGGCGCTGGTCCGCGTCCTCGACAGCGATCAGGGCGACGACGCCCGCATGACCGCGGTCCGCCTCCGCCACGCCCGCGCCGCCGAGGTCATGGCCGCGCTCCAGCCGCTCCTGTCCGGCGGCGGCGGGGCCGCGGCCGCCGGCCCCGGCGCCGGCGCGGCCGTCGCCGGCCCGGTGCGGCTGTCCTCGGACGACGGCACCAACGCCATCCTGATCCTGGCCTCGGCGCGCGACACCCTGGCGGTGCGCGCGATGCTCGCCGAGCTCGACGCCCCGCGGCGGCAGATCTACATCGAGGCCATGGTGCTGGAGGTGTCGTCGAACCGCAGCCGCGAGCTGGGCGCGAGCTGGCACCTCGGCAAGGAGGGCGCCGGCGGCGGGCTGACCCTGGGCGCGCTGACCCAGGACGGCCTGTCGTCGGTCTTCCCCCGCGACAGCCTGGCCTCGGCCGGCGCCGGCTTCCTCGGCGGCATCCTGGGCAAGCCGCTGACCTCGACCCTCCTCGGCGAGACGGTGCCGTCCCTGGGGGTGCTGGTCAAGGCCACGGCGTCGAGCGGCGACATCGAGGTCCTGGCCTCGCCCCACCTCATGACCATCGACAACAAGCCGTCGACGATCTCGGTCGGCTCCAACATCCCGTACCTGTCACGCTCGGCGACCGCGACCCAGCTGGTGTCGACCGCGCCGTCGATCGATCGCCAGAAGGTGGCGCTCACGCTCAAGCTGACGCCCCACGTGGCGCCGGCCGAGGCCGGCGACGCGCCGGGCGACGAGCGCATCCGCCTCGACCTCGAGCTCGAGCACAACCAGCTCGGCGCCGCCGACTTCCAGGGGCTGGGCCCGACCTGGAAGGAGCGCAAGCTCGAGACCAGCGTCGTGCTGCGCGACCAGGACACCTTCGTCCTCGGCGGGCTCATCGACGAGCGGGTCGAGTCGAGCGTCGACAAGATCCCGCTCCTCGGCGACCTCCCGGTCGTGGGCGCGCTCTTCCGCTCGACCCGCACCGTGCGCGAGAAGGCCAACCTGCTGATCGTGATCACGCCCCACCTCATCGACGACTCGGCGGCGGGGCGGGCGGTGTTCGAGCGCCGCATGCGCGAGCGGGAGGAGTTCCTGCGCGCCCGCAGCGCGCTGTCGACGCGGGTGGCCGCGCCCGGGGTCGACTACCGCCGCAAGCGCGGGCTGGTGGCGGAGATCGACGCCAGCGTGCGGGCGGTGGAGGCCGAGCGGCGGGCGCTCGACGCGGTGCGGGCGCCGGCGCGGCCGCGCGGGCGGGTGGAGCTCGAGGTGGCGCCCGGCGACGAGCCCGCCGCGCCGTAGCGCGCCGTGGCGCGTGGCCCCGCGGGGGCGGACGGCGAGCCACGGGTCAGGGGCGCGCGGCGCCGCGGGGCGGGCGGAGGTGGCGGGCGAGGGCGGTGGCCGCGGCGCCGGCCAGGAGCACCACCAGGACGAGCTGCCAGGCCGGGGCCGGGGGCCGCGGGCGCGCCGCGCGGAGGCGGGCGAAGTCGGGCGCCGGGCACTCGTGGCCGAAGCTGGGCGCGAAGTCCACCGCGGGGCCCTCGTCGATGTAGCGGTCCCACAGCGCCTCGACGCGGTCCTCGTCGACGTAGCGGACGTGGCGCGCGCTCCAGCACAGGGTCGCGGCGAAGGCCTGGCTGGTGGTGGGCAGGAGGTCGGCGGCCTCCTCGGCGAGGGCCGAGGCGACGTGGCGGTAGTGGTAGCGCCCGGACCACGCCGGCGCGCTGGCGGCGACGCGCGCGACCTCGGCCGGCGTGCGCCACGGGCCGGGATCCTCGGCGGGGAGGTAGGCGCCGACGTCGTACCGGGCGTCGTGGTGCTCCCAGTCGGGCGCGTGCGCGGTGCCGAGGAGCTCGAGGCCGTGGCGGCGGGCCAGGAGCGAGGCCTCGTACAGGCCCTCGGCGCGGTCGAGCGGATCGGCGGCGCGCCGGCCGCGCGCCAGCGCGCCGGCGTAGGCCACGGCGGCGCGCCGGTGCGGTGGCGCCAGGTAGGGGATGGCCTCGTCGGCGCGTCCGGCGCGCAGGAGGCGGCGGCCCAGGAGCTGGCGCAGCGTCATCGGGTCGACGCGCCAGCGCCCGTCGCGGCCGGGGTCGGCCGGCGGCAGGGCGGCGACGAACGCGATCAGCTCGTCGATCGTGAGGACGCGCTCGGCCAGGTAGAGCACGTCGGGGTGGTGGGCGCGCATGGCCCAGGCGTGGGCCATGGCCTCGACGAAGCGGTCGTCGCGGGCGGCGAGGATCGCGCGCTCGCCGCACACCCGCGGCGCGTCGCCGCCGTCGCCGCCGTCGTCGATCGAGGCCAGGAGCGCGGCGGCGGCGGCGCGATCGCCGTCGACGACGGCGAGCTTGGCGCGCACCCGCCGCGCCAGCCGGGTGTCGTCGGCGCGGCGCGCCAGGCGGCGCGCCAGCGCGAGGTCGCCGTCGCGGTAGGCGGCGGCCGCCAGCAGGTCGGCGCCGGCCGCCGGCAGGTCGGCGCCGGTCGGAGCCGGGTCGGGCGCCGGCCCGAGGAGCGCCGCCCACAGCCGCGCGCGCTGGGCCGCCGTCAGCTCGCCGCCGCGGGCCCGGAGGTACGTCGCGAGCAGCCGCCGCCCCACCGGATCGGCCACCAGCGCGCCTTCGGCCTCGCGCTCGACGGCGTCGCGCGCGACCAGCAAGAGCGAGGTCGCGCCGGCGGCGTGGCCGTGGGCGGCCTGCTCGGCGTAGAGCCGGACGGTGACGACGAGGTCGTCGTGGAGGCGCGCCTCCTGGCCCAGGCTCGACGCCGCCAGCCCGCCCTCGTCGAGGAACCCGGCGGCGACCAGCTCGCGGACGTGGCGATAGGCCGCGATCGCGTCGGCGCCCGCGCGCAGGCGGCCCAGGGAGTAGGCGGCCCAGGTCGAGCGGTGGCGCCGGAGCGCCGGCGGCAGCGCCAGGAGCTGGGTGAAGGCGCGCTCGGCCGCGGCGTGGTCGCCGGCGTGGAAGGCCTCGGCGCCGGTGGCGTAGAGCGCGCGCTCGATCGCGCTCTCGCCGGCGGGGTCGACCTCGCCGCGATCGTCGACCACGCGGTAGCGCGCGGTCGGCGCCGGCACCAGCGCGCCCGCGAGCTCGAGGAAGACGCCGTCCTCGAGCTCGGCGATCGTCGTCGGCCGCTGCCCCAGCAGCTCGATCGGGAAGTCGGGGCCGCAGGCGCGGGCCGGCGGCGGAGCGGCGGCGAGGACGAGGGCGGCGCCGACGAGGCCGGCGGCGAGGGCCAGCGGACGCCGCGGGCGGGCCGGGCGGCGCGGACCGCGCGGACCGTGCGATCGGTGGGGACGGTGCGAGCGCATCACGGAGCCTCCAGGGCGGCGGGGCGTGGGCCGCGGATCACGGCGGCCAGGACGGGGCTCGGCCACGCGGCGTGATCGCCCGCGACCGGCAACCGGAACCAGACCACGCCGGTCACGCCGGGAACGGGCGCGCGCTCGAGCGAGCGCAGGAGGTCGGCGACCTCGTCGGGATCGGCGGCGACGTCGGCGCCGTCCACGCGCGCGGCGTAGGTCGGCAGGGCGACCCGCAGGCGCGCGCCGGGCACGGCGGCGGCGAAGCGCTCGAGCCCGCGGCGAGCGGCGGCCGGCTCGAAGAGGGCGGGGGCGCGCACGGCGTGGAGCTGCACCACCAGCTCGTCGACCGCGGCCGCGACCGGGCCCAGGCCGGGCGCGCCGGCCCAGGTCGGCAGCGCCGTCGCCGAGAAGCGCAGCCCCGGCGGGCGGGCGGCGGCGAGCCAGGCCGCGTAGGCGGGGAGCGCCGCGGTCGCGCAGTCGTGGTCGATCTCGAGCCCGACCACCGGCACGCCCGCCCGTCGCCAGGCCGCGATCGCGTCGAGCGCCGGCGCCAGCGAGACCCCGGCCGGTAGCCGCGCGCCGTCGATCCGCACCACCGCGGTCACCGGGCGGCGGGCGGCGGCCAGGGCCGCGGCGTCGACGCCGGGCCGGCCGAGCTGACCGCGCCGATCGACCTCGAGGAGCTGGACGCGCAGGCCGGCGAGCTCGGCCGGCGCGTCGCGCACGGCCTCGCGCACGGCGCCGGTCCAGGCTCGCTGCCAGACGTACGCCTCGTGGCGCAGCCCCGGCGAGGAACGCCGACCCCGACCCGGGTCGGCGGCGCTCGCCGCGGCGTCGCCGGGCGCCAGGCGCTCGGCGGCGCAGCCGAGCCCCATGGCCACGATCGCGAGGACGACGAGCGGACGCACCCCGCCGGCCCAACGCGCGAGCGGGGCCGCGCATTCCCGACCGCCCGGCTCAGTGCGGGATGCCGCGGCGGGCCATCCAGCCGTGGAGCGCGGCCGGGTAGCGGACGACGCCGGGCGCGGGGTGCCAGTCGCAGGCGTGGGCGGGGCCGCCGCCGCGCGGCGCCCAGTCGCGCTTGGTGGCGCAGTGCGGGCCGGGCCGGCCGCCCGAGACCTCGCACACGGTGATGGCCTCGATCTCGTCGGGGCGCGGCGGCAGGGTCAGCGGCCGGCCGTCGGCGTAGGCCAGGAGCGCGTCGCGCACCAGCGGCGCCGCCGCCCGCATCGCCGGCACCCCCTGGGTCGGGGTGCCGTCGACGGTGCCGGCCCACGCCGCCACGAGGATCTCCTGGGTCGCCGCCACCGCCCAGGTGTCGGCGAAGCCGCGGGCGGTCCCGGTCTTGGCCGCCACCGGCCACGGCAGGTCGAACGGCAGCTCCTGTCCGAACGCCGGACGACGGGCCTGGGGGTCGGCCATCATGTCCATCACCAGCCACGCCGTGCGCGGCGTGAACACCCGGGTCTCGGCGGTCCCCGGCGGCCGCCCGCGCCGGCCGTCGCCGGCGGTGGCGGCCAGCACCAGGGTCGGCGGCCGCACCGTGCCGCCGCGGACCGCGAAGCCGTAGCCGGCGGCGAGGCCGAGGAGCCGGACCTTGGCCGCGCCCAGGGCCAGGCGCAGGCCGTAGTCGTCGGGCGAGCCGGGCAGGGTGGCGACCCCGGCGGCGCGCAGCGCGGTCATCACCCGGGTCACGCCGGCGCGCTCGAGCGCATGCACGGCGGCGAAGTTGTACGAGCTGCCGAGGGCGTCGCGGTAGCGCACCGGGCCGTGCGCGCGCCCGCCCTCGGCCACGAAGTAGTCGGGCGACACGTCGCGGACGTCGAAGGCCACGGTCGACGGCAGGTCGCCGGCCTCGACGGCGGCGGCGTAGACGAAGGGCTTGAGGGCCGAGCCGGGGTGGCGGCGCCGGGTCACCAGGTCGAGGGCTCCGCCCGGGGCCTCGGGGCGGGCGGCGCCGATCCAGGCCAGGACCTCGCCCGAGGCGGTGTCGAGCACGACCAGGCCGGCCTGGTCGACGTTCTGGCGCGCCAGCGCCGCGACGTGGTCGGCGGCGCGGACCTCGAGCGCCGCCTGCAGCCGACCGTCGAGGGTGGTGCGGACGACGCCGCCCCGCGCCGCCACCGCCGGCGGCAGGCTGGCCACCACCGCCCGCACGAAGTGCGGCGCGCGGCCGTGCGCGCGGTGCCGCGCCAGCGCCAGCGGCTGGCCCTTCGCCCGCGCCGCCTCGTCGGCGGCGAGCGCGCCCCGCCGCACCATCAGGTCGAGCACGCGATCGCGGCGCGCCACCGCCGCCGCTGGCCGCCGCAGCGGATCGTAGGCGGTGGGCGCCCGCGGCAGGCACACCAGCAGCACGGCCTCGGCCGTCGACAGCGCCGCCACCGGCTTGCCGAAGTAGGTGCGGGCGGCGGCGTCGATGCCCCAGGCGCCGTTGCCGAAGTAGGCTCGGTTGAGCCACTGCTCGAGGATCTCGCGCTTGCCCACGGCCCGCTCGATGCGCAGCGCGTGGACGGTCTCGCGCACCTTGCGGCCGAGGGTGCGCGGCTCGCCCTGGGTGAAGGCCAGCCGCGCGAGCTGCATGGTCAGGGTCGAGCCGCCGTAGGCGGCGCGCCCGGCCCGCAGATCGAGCCACGCCGCCCGCGCCAGGCCGCGGCCGTCGACGCCGGCGTGATCCCAGAAGCCGTGATCCTCGCTGGCGACCAGCGCCGCCACCGCCACCGACGGCACCTCGGCCAGCGGCACCCAGGCGTCGGCGCCGGGGCGGCCGCCGGGCGCCGGCACCGTGGCCAGCACCTCGCCGTGGCGATCGGTCACCACCAGCGGGGCGCCGGTCGCGCGCAGGCGCGCCGGATCGAGCGGCCACAGGGCCACCACCGCGACCACGGTCCACACCAGCGCCGCCGCCAGCCCGGTCGTCACCGCCAGCGGCCAGCGCGCGAGGCGCCACAGCCGGCGGCCGAGCCGCCACGCCGCGGCCGCCGCCCGGCCGAGGCCGCGGCCGAGCGCGCGCGAGGAGGTGGCGAACAGCGTGCCCATGCTACGGGGTCACGGTGATCGAGGCCGCCGCGCTGCGGCCGTGGACGGTCGGCTCGTACATGGCCTCGATGCGGGCCGGCCCGGCGTGGAAGGTGCCGTCGACGGTGGCGCGGGCCTGGTAGGTCATGACCATGGTCCCCGACCAGATGTGGTCGGCGAACCAGCGCACCTCGTCGTCGCGCAGCTCCTGGTGGTCCCACATCCACGACCGCACGCCGCCGCCGCCGCCGCCGGCCGCGGTCTTGAGGCGGGGGTTGACCGGCTCGAGGCCGGCCGGCAGCGGGTCGACCATCGCCACCCAGCGCCGCGCCGCCGGCGTGCTGACCGTGAGCCGCACCGTCACCAGCGCGCCGGCGGCGAAGCGGGTGGCGGGCCGGCCGGCGGCGTCGAGGTACTCGCGGCTCACCGTGAAGCCGGCGGCGGTGGCCTGGCCGCCGTCGAGCGAGACCTCGGTCAGCCGCGCCCGGTAGTGGACGGGGCCGGTCGCGCTCAGCTCGCCCCCGCCGGGGCCGACCGCGGTGAGCGGCACCCGCACCACCGCGGCGGCGCCGCCGCTCACGGTCTCGGTGCCCAGCGTCCGGCCACCGGACGTGAAGGTCACGGTGCTGGTGCCGGCGCTGGCGCGCCGCGCGTAGTCGGCGAAGGCGATGAGCGCCCACAGGTTGTCCTGGGTGCTGCCCCAGCGCCCGCCCAGGTCGCGGGCGCCGTCGAGGCCGCGCAGGAGCGGCTCGATCAGCGGATCGCGGGGCGCGACCTCGAGCAGCGCGGCCAGGGTCATGGCGGTGGCGCGCACGTTCGAGCCCATGTGGAGGCTGGGATCGCGGGCGTCGTCGACGATCACCGCGGCGTCGCCCGTGACCTGCGCGGCGGCGGTGATCAGGCGCAGGACCTCCCGCTGCTGGCGGGCGTCGCTGCGCGCCAGCTTCATGGCCCGGGCCAGGAAGGCCTGGCCCCAGGTCGGCAGCGCCGCCCGCTGGTCGAAGAGGCGCGCGATCACGCCGTGGTCGGCCTTGGCGTCGCGGGCGAGCAGGAACGCGGCCATCGCGGTCATGCCGAGCTGCTCCGGCTTCCAGGCGTCGGGCGAGGCCAGCCAGCGGCCGACCGCGGCGTGGCCGCGGGTGACCGCGTCGCGGGGCACGGCCACGCCGGCCTTCTCGGCCTCGCGCAGGCCGAACAGGGCGTAGACCGTGAGGTGGGGGTAGGTCTCCGACTGCGGCCACAGGCTGAAGTGGCCGTCGCCCTGCTGGTGGCGGATCACCTTGGCCACGCCGGCGGCGAGGAAGGCGTCGGCGCGGGTGCCGGCCAGGCTGGCGAGCTTCATCGACGTCGCCAGGTCCTTGGCCTTGGCCAGCGGGATGAAGCGCGACAGCGTCTGCTCCAGGCAGCCGTAGGGGTACTCGACCAGGTACTTGAGCGACGGCTCGAGGTCGCCGAGGCCGGTGCGGTCGACGGTGATCGCCAGCTCGCTCTCGGCGGCGATCGTGCCGGCGGCCGGCGTCACCGCGATCGCGGCCGGGGTGCGGGCGTCGAGCTTGCCGCGCCCGGCCAGGCGGGCCGCGCGCACCCGCGGGCGGTTGATCGGGAGGTCGACCTGGACCCGGTCGCGCTCGCCGCCCAGGCTCACCGCGAACTCGAAGCGGGCGTCGGGCCCGGCGCCGGTGGTGGCCGGGAACCGGACCCGGGCGCTGCCGCCGGCCGGCAGGTGGACGGTGCGCGCGGTCTCGGCCAGGGTGGCGCCGGTGGCGGCGGCGGTCACGGTCGCGGTGCCGGCGGCGCCGGTGCGGTTGTGCACGACCACGCCCACCGACTGCTGATCGCCGACGGTGAGGAAGCGGGGCAGGGCGGGCTGGGCCAGGAGCGGCTTGGCCACGGTGAAGCGGAGGTCGCCCTTGCCGAAGCGCTCGCCGGCGTCGGCGGCGACCGCCATCACCCGGAACGCGGTCAGGTTGTCGGGCGCCGCGAAGCTGAAGCGGACCTGGCCGCGGGCGTCGGTGACCAGCGCCGGCGCCCAGTAGGCCGAGGCCACGAAGCGCGAGCGGACGCGCTCGGGATCCTCGCCGCCACCGCCGTCGCCGCCCTCGTCGGGATCGCCGGCCGCCGGATCGGCGAGCCGCGCCACCCGGTTCCAGTTGGTGCCGGCGTCGACGCCGAGCCCGAACGAGCGGTAGAAGGTCGCCATCGGATCCGGCGTCTGGTAGTCGATGAGCTGGAGCACGCCCTCGTCGGCGACCGACACCGCGACCTCCGCCGCCACCGGCTTGCCGTCGTGGGTGACGGTGAGGGTGCCGGTCACGGTCTCGCCCGGGCGGTAGGTGGCGCGATCGGTGGCGACCGCCACCGCCAGCCGGCGGTGCTCGGCCGACACCTTGAGCTCGACCAGGCCCATCTTGAGCTGCGGCCGGTCGCGATCGGTGGGGCCGTGGCGGCCCGACACCATCGTCACCCGGGCGTAGACGTTGGGCGCCCACGCGTCCTGGACCGCGAGCTCGATGCCCTCGGCCGCCGACGCCATGGGCTGGACGCGGGCGCTGAGGATGCCGTCGCGCTCGACGGTGACCAGGGCGGTCGGCGTCCGCAGGCCGGTCTGGGCCACCAGGCGGGCGGTGTCGCCGGCGCGGTAGCTGGCCTTCGACGCCACCAGGGTCATGCGCGCGCTCTCGTCGCCGCTCCAGAACGCCTCGCCCTTGCCGATGACCCACAGGTCGGAGGCCGCCACCACCCGGGCGCCGCGGGCGTCGGTGGTCTCGACCCGGACCAGGTAGTCGCCGGGCTCCTTGGGGTAGAGGCGCTCGGTGGCGGTGCCGGTGGCCGGGATCGTGATCGCGCGCTGCAGCGCGACGTCCTCGTGGGTGGTGCAGCTCGCGTACGAGCGGAAGCCGTGGTCGTCCCAGCGGCAGTCGCGCACCCGGCGCACGAACGACAGCGTCGCCTGCTGGGCGACGCGCTTGCCGCGGGGATCGACGGCGACCACGTTGACCGCGAACGGCATGCCGACCGCCTGCACCCACTCCTGGGTGTGGACGCCGAGGTAGAACTCGCTCTGGTGCGCGGTCACGACCGTCGCCTTGCGCATGGCCTGGGCGGCCTGATCGGTGACCGTGGCCGACAGGATGTAGTCGCGGGGCCCGGCGAACTTGCTGTCCGGATCGCGGACGGCGAAGGCGAAGCCGCCGTCGGCGTCGGTCCGGCCGGCGCCGTCGCTGACCAGGTCGGTGTAGCCGCCGCCGTCGTCGTCACCGTACCACCACCAGCGGCGCTCGGCGTCGAAGCTGTACTGCTCGTAGCCCTTGAAGCGGAGCTGGTGGGGGCGGCGCGCCACCGACCACTCGACCTCGGCGCCCGCCACCGGCGCGCCGAACAGGTAGCGGGCGCTGACCCGCGCCGCCAGCCGGTCGCCGGGGCGGACGAGGTCCTCGCCGGCCTCGATCGCGACCTCGAACGAGGCCGGGCGGAACTCCTCGACCAGGAAGCGCTCGCGGAAGTGCTGGCCGCCGATCCGGGCGACGACGTGGTAGTCGCCGAGCGCGGCGTCGGGCCCCAGCGGCAGGTCGAAGGCGAAGCCGCCGAAGGCGCTGGTGGTCAGGGTGGCGGTGTGGAGCGACTGGCCGCGGCTGTCGGTGACCTCGACCGCGACCGGGCCGGGCGTCGCCGGCACCCGCGGGCCGTGGCCGGCGGCGAGCTCGCGCACGAGGCCCTTGAAGTGGACCCGCTCGCCGGGGCGGTACAGGCCGCGGTCGCTCTGGATGAAGGCGCGCAGCATGGTCTTGCCGCCGCTGCGATCCTCGGGGACGCCGAAGTTCCAGATCTGGATGCCGTTGGCCCAGTTGCCGTCGACGACCGCGAGGTCGGCGCCGTGCTCGACCACGGCGATCAGGCGCTGGGCGCGGTAGCTGTCCCACTCGTCCCAGCCCTCGCCCTCGTCCTCGAGCGCGGCGTGGTCGCGGGCCGGCGGCTGCTCGAGCAGGGTCGCGGTGCCGGGGGTGCGCACCAGCCCGGCGCCGTCGCTGGTGCCGGTGTGGACCGCCTTGCCCTGCGGGGTGTAGACCGTGACCCGGGCGCCGGCCACCGGCTTGCCCGTCGACAGCGAGGTCACCCACACCAGGCCCGAGGCCGGGCCGGCCTGCACCAGCACGCCGAGGTCGGTGAGGTTGGCGAGCACGCGGTGGGTGGCGCGGGTGCGCCACGGCTCCTTCGGATCGGGGACGATCTCGGCCGAGCGCACGTCGGCGAGGTAGACGCCGCGGGCGCCGCTGCGGCCGCCGCAGGTGGCGCCGAGGTCGACGTCGTCGAGGTGCCACTTGTTGCGGGCGCCGGCGACGGTCATCGGCCGGGTGCGGGTGGTCACGCCCAGCTTCTTCCAGTCGATGGGCCGGGTGTCGTCGGAGCCGCCCCACGGGTCGTAGTTCATGTCGGTGGTGAGCACCTGCACCAGGCGATCGCGGGGCACCGCGCCGCACTCGAGGTCGTAGCGCTTCACGTTGCGGGTCCAGATCGGGTAGCCGCGGGCCGAGGCCTCGAGGGCGTAGATGCCGCGCTCCATCGAGATCCGGGGCCGGGCGTCGCCGGTGCGGAAGGTGTGCTCGTGGGGCGCGGTCAGGCGCTGGCCGAAGCTGTCGGCGAGGTCGGCGACCTTGAGCCGGTACTCGGTCTCGACCTCGAGGTCGGCGGTGACGCGGTAGCGGGTGCCGCCGCCGTCGAGCCAGCCCTGATCGAGGCCCGGGATGCGCGGCGTCGACGTCACCGCCTGGCGGGCGGCCTCGAGGGTCACCGGCGTCGAGAACACGACCTCGACGTTGACCTCGTCGGCGGCGACGTCCCAGCCGCCGGGCGTCACCCGCTTCACGAAGAGGTTGGAGCGGGTCTTGACCTCGAGCGACCATGGCTCGGGCAGGGGGGCGTCGCCGCGGGCCGGCGTCACCCGGGCGCAGCGCAGGGTGTAGGTGGCGTCGGGCGCGAGCGGGCTCGCCGGGCGCACGCCGGCGTCGGTCGCGACCTCGTCGGGCGCGACCGCCTCGAGCGCGACCGTGCCGCGGGCGCCGACCAGCGCGCAGCCGGCAGCGACGGCCTTGCCGGCCACCGGCTGGTTGAAGCCGAGGCGCCACGATCCCTCGACCGGCAGCGCCTGGGGATCGGCGCCCGCCACGCCCTCGACCTCGAGCGGCTGGTGCACGAACTCGAAGCGGAAGCCGCCGGTGCGCCGGCCGAGCTCGCCGGTCAGCGCGACCTGGTAGCGGGTCGAGGGCGCCAGCGGCTCGGTCGGCTCGATCACCAGCGTGTAGCGATCGCGCCAGCGCCCGGTCCATGGCACCGCCGGCGTGAGCGCGACGCTGCCGGCGTCGAGCGCGGCGCCGATCTGGCCGTCCTCGATCACCGGCTGGTCGAAGCTCACCTCGATGGCGCGGGCCTCGGCGGCGGCGCGGGTCGGCGAGAACGCGGTGACCGCGAGGTCGGGCCGCTGCCCCGAGCCGCAGCCGCCGATCGGGCCGAGCGCCAGCGCGAGCGGCACCGCGAGGAGCGCGCCGATCGAGCGGCCGCGCAGCGGGCCGGGGCGGGGCCGGCGGGCGCCGGCGGCAGGAGGACGAGAGACCCAGGACGAGGACAGGGGGCCGGGCGCGGTCATCGGGCGGGCGTGAGTGCAAGGCGGGCGCCATCGCGCGTCGCGGCGCGATCTCCAGGGTTGCCGCCAGGTTGGGCGTCCGCGGGGCCGCGCGTGCGCCCCGGGACACGGCGGCCGTGGCCCGGGGAACGCGGATCGGCAGACCGTCGCCGCAAGATGTGCGTGTAAGGTGGCTGCGGTGCGGAGCCAGGCTGGCCTCGTCGGGATCGCGATCGCGGCGCTCGCCGTCGTCGCGGCGTGCCCGCCGGCCTCCGCCGCCAGCGGCGGGGCGGGGCTGTGGATCGGCGCCACGCCGGCGCCGTGGGTCGAGAGCCACGTCGAGATCGACGTGCGCCTCGGGGTCGCCCACGGCACGGTCCGCCAGCGCTTCCGCAACCCGACCGACCAGGCCGCCGAGGCGATCTACGTCTTCCCGCTGCCGCCCGGCGCGGCGGTCACCGCGATGCGGGTCGACACCGGCGGCGACGCCATCACCGCGCGGATCGCCCCGCGCCCGACCGCGCAGCGCGCCTACGAGGCCGCGCTCGCCGGCGGCCGCGCCGCCGCGCTGACCGAGCGCGAGCGGCCGGGGGTGTACACCCAGTCGATCGCCGGCGTGCGGCCGGGGACCGAGGTCGCGATCACGCTGTCGTGGCAGGCGCGCCTCGAGCGCAAGGGCGGGGTGTGGGAGCTGGCGCACCCGATGGTGGTCGGCCCGCGCCACGTGCCGGGCGTCGCCACCGGCCTGCCGACCCGCGGCGGCGGCACCGCGGTCGACACCGATCGCGCGCCCGACGCGTCGCGGGTGACGCCGCCGGCGCGCGGCGGCGCCGCCACCCCGTTCTCGTTCGTGATCCGCCTCGACGACGCCGGCGTCGTCGAGTCGCCCAGCCACGACCTCGACGTCGCCGACGACGGCGGCGCGCGCGTCGTCCGGGTCTCGGACAGTCGGGGCAGCCGCGAGCTGGTCGTGCGCTGGCGCGGCCAGGCCGCGGCCGGGGTGCGGGCGGTGGTCGAGCCGGCGGGCAAGGGCGCCTACGTCGCGGTGCTGGTCGAGCGCGAGGTCGAGGCGGCGCGGCCGCGGCAGACGCCGCGGACCTGGCTCGTGGCCCTCGATCGCTCCGCGTCGCTCGACGGCCCGGCCGCGCTGGCGGCGGCCGAGGTGGCGAACGGCCTCATCGAGCGCATGCGCCCCGACGATCGGCTGGCGGTGGTGGCGATCGGGGAGCGCCCGAGCTTCGCCATCGCGAGCGCGGCCGCCCGGACGCGCGCGCGCGCCGCGGTGGCCGGTGGCCGCGCCGGCACCGGCGATCTGACCGCCGGCCTGGCCGTGACCCTGGCCGGGCTGCCCCGCGCGCCCGACACCGCCGTGGTGCTGGTCACCGACGGCCTGGTCGCCGACGACACCGCGGCCATCGAGCGCGCGGTGGCCGCCGGCGTGGTCGTCCACACCGTCGGCGTCGGCGCCGCCCCCAACCGCTGGCTGCTCGAGGCCATCGCCGAGCGCACCGGCGGCACCGCCCACGTCGTGTCCAGCCTCGAGGAGGCGCCGGTCCTGGCCGACGCCCTGGTCCGCGCCGAGCCGCCGCTGGCGGTCGCCGTCGACTGGAAGCGGCCGCGGGTCACCGACGGCGAGCCGGCGCGGCCGCAGGTCCTGGCCGGGGGGGCGATCCTCGTCGTCGCGATCGATCGCGGCGGCGTGCCGTCGGGCGAGGTCGAGGTCGCGATCGGCGGCCAGCGCCTGCGGGCGCCGCTCACCCGCGTCGGCGGCAGCGCGCTGGCCACCGAGTGGGCGCGCCAGCGCGTGGCCCGGCTGTGGGCGGCCGGAGATCACGACGGCGCCACCCGCCTCGCGGTCGAGCGCGGCGTCGTCTCGCCGACCACCGCGCTGGTCGCCGTGGGCGCCACCGGCGGCGCGGCCGTGCGCTCGACCGTCACGGTGCCGGTGCCGCTGCCGGCCGGGTTCCGCCCCGACGCGGTGGGGCGCGACGCCGGCGGCGACGACGACCGGGACGGGGGGGCCGACCCCCGCGGCGACGGCTCGATCCAGGTCGGCGCCGGGGGCGGCGCCGCGACCGGCGCCACCGCGGCCCCCGAGCCGGCGCCGGCCGATCGCGAGGCGCTCGACGAGGACGGGGGCGGCTACCGGCGGGCGCCGTCGCCGGGCGTCCAGACCAGCGAGCACGTGCTCGCCCGCGCGGTCTCGCGCCGGTTCCTGACCGCGGGCCTGACCCTGGGCGCCCGCGTCGACGAGCCGGCGCCGGCCGCGGTGCTGTCGCTCGAGGTGGCGCAGCGGGTGACGCCGCGGACCGCGGTCGGCCTCCGCCTCGAGCTCGGCCTCGCGCCCTCCGCGGAGGCGCCGGTCACGGCGGCGCTCCTGCTCGACGTCTCGCGGTGGACCCTGCGCGCGCTCGCGCTCGACCTCGGCGCCGGCCTGGCCTGGGGCGGGGAGGGCGGCGGGGTCGGGCTCGGCTACCGCGCCGGCGTCGGCGTCCTGCGCGGCCCGTGGAGCCTCGGCCTCCGGGTCTCGGGCGCGGTCACCGCCGAGCGCGCGCCCGCGACCGTCGGTGTCGGCGTCGACGCCGCGTTCTAGCCATCGCCGGCCCTCCGTCGCCTCCGTCGCCCCGTCGCGCCCCGTCGCCCGCCGTCGCCCCCGTCGCCCCCGTCGCCCTCCGTCGCCCTCCGTCGCCCGCCGTCGCCCGCCGGCTACTGCTCGCGGCGATCGCGGCCGACCAGGCTGCGCATCGCGCCGCGCGCCGCCAGGCGCGGCAGCCGCGCGATGGCTCGCGCCAGGTCGACGGCCAGCCGCACCGGCGACTCGCCGCGCGCCACCACCGCGGTCTTGACGCCCGAACTCACGTCCTCGATCGCGCCGCGCGCCACCGTGCGCCGACCGTCGCTCCGGATCTCGACCACCAGCCGCGCCACCACCGGCAGCTCCTCGTCGCTCGCGAGCGCGCGCTCGCCACCGGCCGCGATCTCCAGCTCCGCGTCCTGGCCGTCACGCGCCGGCGCGTGCCACGTCGGGTCGTCCCGGTCGATCGACATCGGCGGCGAGCATCGCACGAACCGCCCGCCGTGCGTCAATCCGCCGCACGAGCCGCCGTACGAGCGGGCGCGCGACGATGCGGTGAATTGTCGCCTCGCCGGGGCACCCGGCCCAGATCCGCGCAAGCGGTGCGGCGGCGCGAACAAAATGCCGCAGCCCAAGCGCCCGCACTTTCAGGCACAAGGGGCATCCCAGTGTCGCTCGTGCTCGCCGACGCCCGGTCACCCGCCGCCCGCCGTGCCGATCCGCCCCGGCGGCTTTTGCCTCACCGAACCTTGCGAACGCATTGCCGTTCGTGATGAGAACACCGCGTCCCGTTCTCCCCGAAGGAAACCCGACATGGCCCGGTTCCTGTTCCCCGAGTGGACCCAGCCACTCAAGAAATACGTCATCACGCCCGCCCTCCTGGTCGGGCCCGTCTACATCGTGCTGATGGCAGCGCTGGTCAAGGACCCCCAGACGCTGCGCGTCGGGTACATGCCCGAGCAGCCCGTGCCGTACAGCCACGCGCTGCACGCCGGTGAGATGGGCCTCGACTGCCGGTACTGCCACAACGTGGTCGAGCAGTCGGCCAAGGCGGCGGTGCCGCCGGCGGCGACCTGCATGAACTGCCACCAGACGGTCCTGCCGCGGAGCGAGAAGCTCCTGCCGGTGCGCCAGGCGTTCTTCGAGAACGAGCCGCTGCGCTGGGTGCGGGTCACCGACCTGCCGGACTACGTGTTCTTCAACCACTCGGCCCACGTCACGCGCGGCGTGGGCTGCGAGACCTGCCACGGCCGCGTCGATCGCATGGTCCGGGTGTGGCAGGCCCAGCCGCTCACGATGCAGTGGTGCCTCGACTGCCACCGCAACCCCGAGCCCAACCTGCGCGAGCCCGCGAACGTGACCGTGATGGGGTACCAGCCCGCCGCCGGCGAGGGCGCCGCGGTCAAGGCCCGCCTCAAGATCAACCCGCCGACGGATTGCTCCACATGTCATCGCTAGACCACGGCTACTGGAAGAGCATCGCCGAGCTCGATCGGGACCTCCCGTCGGGCGAGGCCGAGTTCACGCCCGCCGATCCCGAGGCGAGCGACGACGGCGTCGATCCGCTGAGCCGCCGCAACTTCGCCAAGCTGATGGGCGCGTCGCTCGCGCTCGCCGGCGTGGCGGGGGCCGGCTGCAAGCGCTACCAGCGCGAGGAGATCGTGCCGCTGGGCCGGCGCCCCGAGGACCAGATCCCGGGCGTGACCCAGGAGTACGCCACCTCGTTCGAGCTGGGCGGTCACGCCCACCCGCTGGTGGTCACCTCGTACGAGGGCCGGCCGATCAAGGTCGACGGCAACCCCGAGCACCCGTTCATCGGCGGCGGGGTCGTCGCCGGCACCCGGCGCCACGCGGGCTCGAGCGCCTTCGCCCAGGGCTCGATCCTCCACCTCTACGATCCGGATCGCTCGACCGGCGTGAACCACAGCGGCAAGGCCGCGTCGTTCAGCGACTTCAAGACCTGGATCGGCGAGCTGCGCAAGCAGGCGAGCTTCAACAAGGTCCGGGTGCTGGCCGAGGCCACCTCGTCGCCGACGGTGCAGGCCCTGCGCCGCCGCCTCGAGGGCGCGATGCCGGGCCTCATCTGGCACGAGTGGGAGCCGCTGTCGTGGGACAACGAGCGCGCCGGCATGGTGCAGGCGTTCGGCAAGGTCGTCCGCCCGATCGCCGAGCTCGACAAGGCCGAGACCGTGGTCGCCCTCGACTGCGACTTCTTCGTCGACCACCCGGCGGCGGTCCGCTACGGCCGTGACTTCGCCCGCGCCCGCCACCCCGCGACCTCGACCCTGGGGCGCGGCCGCATGAACCGGCTGTACGCCATCGAGAGCGCCTACAGCGCCACCGGCGTCATGGCCGATCACCGCCTGCCGGTGCGCACGGAGCACGTGCTGCCGGTGGCCCAGATGCTCGAGTCCCTCCTCACCGGCGGCCCGGCGCCGCGGGCCGAGGTGGTCAACGAGGCCAAGGTCAAGCGCCTGGTCGAGGCCCTGGCCCGGGAGATCCGCGCCAACACCGGGCGCGTGGTCTTCCTGGTCGGCCGCCGCCAGCCGGCGGCGGTCCACGCCCTGGCCGCCCGCCTCAACCAGACCTATGGCAGCTCCGCGGTCCGCCACGTCGAGGATCCCGAGCCGACGCGGCCGACCCACGCCGAGGCCATCGCCACCCTGGCCCGCGAGATCAAGCAGCAGCAGGTCGAGACCCTGTTCATCCTCGGCGGCAACCCGGTCTACGACGCGCCCGCCGATCTCGACCTCGGCGCGCTCCTGGGCCAGGTCGCGACCTCGGTCCACCTCGCCGAGTACGCCGACGAGACCTCGGCCCGTACCACCTGGCACGTGCCGCGCGCCCACTACCTCGAGTGCTGGGGCGACGGCCGGACCTGGGACGGCACGCTGACGATGCAGTAGCCGCTGATCGCGCCGATGTATGGTGGCATCTCGATCATCGAGCTGCTGGCCATGCTGCTCGGCGACGACACCCCGGCCGACGAGCTGGTGGCGAAGACCTACGCCGAGAGCGGGGCCGGCGGCACCTGGCGCGCCGCCCTCCACGACGGCTTCGTCGACCGCACCCAGCTCCCGCGGGCGGCGGTCCAGGCCGGCGGCGGCGGCGGGGCGGCGCTCACCGCGACCGCGGCCGGCGGCAGCGGGGCCCAGAACGGCAACCTCGAGGTCACGTTCCTGCCGTCGTCGCAGACCTACGACGGCCGCTTCGCCAACAATCCCTGGCTGCAGGAGACCCCGGACTTCCTGACCAAGGTGACCTGGGACAACGTCGCGCTGATCTCGCCCGACACCGCCGACGCCCTGGGGGTCAGCTCCCAGGACGTCGTCCGCATCAAGGTCGGCGACCGCGCCCTCGACATCGTGGCCCTGGTCATGCCGGGCCAGGCGCGGGGCTCGATCGGCGTCATCCTCGGCGGCGGCCGCACCCGCGCCGGCCGGGTCGGCAACAAGCAGCGCGAGTGGGTGGGCGGCGGCTTCGACGCCTACAAGCTGCGCACCTCGGCCGGCCTCGACTTCGTCACCGGCGCGACGGTGAGCCGCACCGGCACCCGCTACAAGATCGCCACCACCCAGGAGCACCACGACATCCGCCGTGGCTTCTCGATCTCGGCCACCATCGGCGACAAGGAGATCCAGAAGAAGCTCCCCGACCTGGTGCGCGAGACCGACCGCGCGGGCTTCGCCGACGTCGCCTACAAGGCCGAGAAGACCCACCCCTACTACCACGACCACGAGCACGGCCGCGGCTACTCCCTCTACAAGGAGCAGACCTACGACGGCCGGCGGTGGGCGATGGCGATCGACCTCGGCAACTGCATGGGCTGTAACGCCTGCGTGGTCGCCTGCCAGGCCGAGAACAACGTGCCGGTGGTGGGCAAGCGCGAGGTCACCCGCAACCGCGAGATGTCGTGGCTGCGCATCGATCGCTACTTCCGCGGCGACCTCAACGACCCCGAGGTCGTGGGCCAGCCGGTCGCCTGCCAGCACTGCGAGAACGCGCCGTGCGAGACCGTGTGCCCGGTGGGTGCGACCCTGCACTCGTCCGAGGGCCTCAACGACATGGTCTACAACCGCTGCGTCGGCACGCGGTACTGCCTCAACAACTGCCCCTACCGGGTGCGCCGCTTCAACTTCGTCGACTACCACCAGGAGTTCAACGACGCGCGCAACAACGTGCGCAAGCTCCTGTTCAACCCCGACGTGACGGTGCGCGAGCGCGGCGTGATGGAGAAGTGCACGTACTGCGTGCAGCGCATCCAGGCCGCCAAGATCAAGGCCAAGAACCCGGCGCCCCACGGCGCCGGCGAGCGCGGCCCCATCGCCGACGGCACGATCACGACGGCGTGCCAGGCGGCGTGCCCGACCGAGGCCATCGTCTTCGGTGACCTCTCGGATCCCGAGAGCCGGGTGTCCAAGCTGCACGGCGACCGCCGCCAGTACGAGCTGCTCGGCGAGCTCAACGACAAGCCCCGCACCCGCTTCCTGGCGCGCGTGCGTAACCCCAACCCGGAGCTGGCCCCCGCGGGCAAGCCGGCCGGTCACCACTGAGTCGAGTCGACCATGGCATCTCCATCCGAAGCGGCGGCTGGCAGCGACGGCGAGGCCCAGGCGGTCTTTCGCGGCATCACCGACGACGTCTCCCGGGTCGCGCTCAACCCGACCCCCAAGTGGTGGTGGCCGGCGTTCGGCGTCTCCAACCTGATGCTCCTGTGCCTGGTGGTGTCGCTCTACCACCTGTTCACGACCGGCATCGGGGTGTGGGGCAACAACAACATCCAGGGCTGGGCCTGGGACATCACCAACTTCGTCTTCTGGATCGGCATCGGCCACGCCGGCACGCTGATCAGCGCGGTGCTCTACCTGTTCCGGCAGGACTGGCGCACCAGCATCAACCGCTCGGCCGAGGCGATGACGATCTTCGCGGTCGCCGCCGCCGGCATCTTCCCCATCATCCACACCGGCCGCCCCTGGTTCGCGTGGTGGATGATCCCGCACCCCAACGACATGGGCATGTGGCCGCAGTTCCGCAGCCCGCTCATGTGGGACGTCTTCGCGATCTCGACCTACGCCACGACCTCGATCCTGTTCTGGTACATGGGCATGGTCCCCGACCTGGCGACCCTGCGCGACCGGGCCAAGGAGCGGTGGAAGCAGGTCGGCTACGGCCTGCTCGCCCTGGGCTGGCGCGGCTCGGCTCGCCAGTGGCACCGCTACGAGCGCGCCTACCTGATCCTGGCCGCGCTCTCGACGCCGCTGGTGCTGTCGGTCCACTCGGTGGTGTCCTTCGACTTCGCCACCTCGCAGAACCCGGGCTGGCACACGACGATCTTCCCGCCGTACTTCGTCGCCGGCGCGATCTTCAGCGGCTTCGCGATGGTGGCCACCCTGCTGGTGCCGCTGCGGCACCTGTGCGGGCTCAAGCACATCATCAAGGAGAGCCACATCGAGGCGATGTGCAAGATCATGATCGCCACCGGGCTCATGGTCGGCGGCGCCTACGGCATCGAGATCTTCATCGCCTGGTACTCGGGCAACGCCGGCGAGTGGTTCACCTTCCGCAACCGCGTCCTCGGCGAGTACAGCTGGGCGTACTTCGCGATGGTGAGCTGCAACGTGCTGGTGCCGCAGTTCTTCTGGATCCGGAAGTGCCGGACCAACCCGTGGATCGTGGTCGGCCTGTGCATCCTCATCAACGTCGGCATGTGGTTCGAGCGGTTCGTGATCATCGCGACCTCGCTCGCCCGCCAGGCGATGCCCGGCATGTGGGGCTACTTCAGCCCGACCCGCTGGGACGTGCTCACGTTCATCGGCAGCTTCGGCCTGTTCTTCACCCTGTTCCTGCTCTTCGCCCGCTTCCTCCCGGTGATCGCCATGGCCGAGGTCAAGGCCGTCTCGCCGGAGGCCCACGCCGGCAAGGACCACCACTGAGGCGCGCTGGAGACCACCATGACCACCCCAGCGAATGACGACGAGACCCCGGGCGCGGCCGACGCGCCGCCGCCCGACCGCCCCGGCCACGCCGACGGCCCCGACGGCGGCCGCGGTGACGACGGCGACGACGGCCGCGGCACCGGCAACGGCAACGGCCACGGCTCCGACGAGGAGCTGCACGGCCTCCTCGCCGAGTTCGAGACCCCGGGCGCGCTGATCGCGGCCGCCCGCAAGGTCCGCAACGCCGGCCACACCGAGTTCGACTGCTACAGCCCGTTCCCGGTGCACGGCATCGACCCGGCCATGGGCATCAAGGCCACCCGCCTGCCGATCGTGGTCTTCCTCGGCGGCCTCACCGGCCTCGTGCTCGGCACCCTGATGCAGTGGTGGATGAACGCCTACGACTGGCCGTGGAACGTGGCCGGCAAGCCGACGTGGTCGATCCCGGCCAACGTGCCCATCTCGTACGAGACCACGATCCTCCTGTCGGTGCTCACCACCTTCTTCGGCATGTGGGCGGCCAACAAGCTGCCCCAGGTCTGGCACCCGTTCTTCCGCCTCGACCGCTTCGCCCGGGTCACCGACGACGGGTTCTTCCTCGGCGTCGAGGCCGGCGACAAGCGCTTCGACCTCGAGCAGACCCGGCAGCTCCTGGTCGCCGCCGGCGCCACCCACATCGAGGAGTGCTACGTCGACGCCCGCCCCGAGGCGCGGACGATGCCGCGCTGGATCATGGCGGCGATGGCGGTGCTCACGATGGTCGCCCTCATCCCGGTGGCGCTGGTGTTCAAGGCCCGCGCCACCAAGTCGCCGGACCCGCACTGGCACGTCTTCAGCGACATGGACTACCAGCCCAAGCTCAAGAGCGACCAGCCGTTCGCCGACTTCGCCGACGGCCGCGCCAACCGCGGCGAGCTGCCGGGGACGGTGGCGCGCGGCCAGCTCAAGGCCGACGACGCCTACTACCGCGGCATCGCCGGCGGCCAGTGGCTGACCGGGCTGCCGGCCCAGGTCGAGGTCTCGGAGGCCACGCTGGCCCGGGGCAAGCAGCGCTACGACATCTACTGCGCGCCCTGCCACGGCTTCGACGGCGCCGGCATGGGCATCGTGCCGGCGCGGGTCGAGGCCCTCGGCGGCGCGTGGCCGGCCCGCAACCTCGTCGAGCGCGGCTCGGCGGTCATCACCATGCCCAACGGTCAGCTCTACAACACGATCTCCAATGGCTACAACACGATGATGGGCTACGCCTCGCAGATGCCGGTCGCGGATCGGTGGGCGGTCGTCCTCTACGTGCGCGCGCTCCAGCGCAGCCAGAACGCCGCCGAGTCGGAGCTCCCCGCCGGCAGCCAGGTGCGGTGACCCCATGAGCGCTACCAAGTCGATCCATCCCGACGAGAAGTACAAGGCCGACAAGATGGGCGGGCGCCTGTTCAAGGTCGGTCTCGCCGCCGGCGCGGCGCTGCTCATCATCTCGGTGATCCTGGGCGCGACCAAGGGCGACCACTGGCGTCGCTTCCTCTACGCCTACGTCGTGGGCTGGTCGTTCGTCTTCTCGATCGCCCTCGGCTCGCTGTTCTTCATCATCAGCCACCACCTGACCCGGGCCAAGTGGGGCATCGTGCTCCGCCGCCTCGCCGAGTTCATGGCCGGCACGCTGCCGTTCCTGTTCGTGCTCGGCCTGGTCTTCGTCCTGCCGGTGCTGTTCGGCAACAAGCACCTCTACTTCTGGACCCACGACGGGCTGCACGATCCGAAGCACCCGCTGTGGCACCACATGCACCACAAGTTCGGCTGGCTGGATCCGGCGTTCTTCGCCGGCCGCTACGTCCTCTACATGGCGGTCTACATCGGCCTCGCCCGCTACTTCGCGAAGAAGTCGGCCGAGATGGACACCGCGCCCGACGCCGCCGCCGCCGCCGCCATCGCCGACCGCCTGCGGGTGGTGGCCGGGCCGGCGACCGTGGCCTTCGGCTTCGTGACGCTGTTCAGCATCACCGACCTGTTCATGACCCTGTCGCCGACCTGGTACTCGACGATCTACAGCGTCAACTACTTCGCCGGCGCCATGCTCGCCACGTACTGCACGCTGGCGCTCCTGGCCCGCGTCATCCAGCAGAACGGCAAGCTGGTCCACTCGGTGACCGTCGAGCACTACCACGACATCGGCAAGTACATGTTCGGGTGGACGTTCTTCTGGATCTACACCGCGTTCTCGCAGTTCATGCTGCAGTGGTACGGCAACATCCCCGAGGAGACGATCTTCTACAGCTACCGGATGTTCAGCGACTGGCAGTACGTGTCGCTCGCGCTGCTCGTCGGTCAGTGGGCCTTCCCCTACCTGTGCCTGCTCAGCCGCTGGACCAAGCGCATCCTGCCGCTGCTCATGTTCTTCGCGGCGTGGCAGCTCGTCTTCCACTGGGTCGACCTGTACTGGAACGTCATGCCCAACGCGCAGTGGACGATGGAGACGACGGCGCACGGCGTCTTCAACATGGGGCCGCTGGCCGGCGATCCGGCCAAGCACACGATCGGCTTCCACTTCCTGGACATCACCGTGTGGCTGGCGCTGGTCGGGCTGTTCCTGGCCGCGGTCGGCAAGGCGATGAAGGGCAACCTCATCCCGGTCAAGGACCCCAAGCTGGGCGAGTGCCTCGCCTTCGAGAACTACTGAGGTCGCCATGGAAGGTGCCAAGCGAAACCCCGACGACAAGCTGAACACGATCGGCATCGCCACGGTCGGCGCCGTGGGCTCGGCGCTGGTCTACCTGTCGATCGTGGGGCTGCAGGCCTTCTACGCCGGCGAGACCGCGATCGTCGACGAGATCGCCCAGTTCGGCGATCAGGAGAAGGTGCGCAACAGCCTCAAGAGCGAGCAGGTGGGCAAGATCACCACCGACCTGCGGCGCATGGGCTGGTCGACCGCCGACGGCAAGCCGGTGGTCTCGATCCCGATCGAGCAGGCGATGCGGCTGGTCGTGCGCGACGCCTCGACCGACCCGGCCAACCTGGTGCCGGCGGTGGGCCGCGCCGACAAGGCCACGATCCAGCCGGTCTTCGGCCGCCCGCTGGCGCTGCCGCCGCCGCCGCCGCCGCCCGAGCCGCCGCCGGTCGACGGCCAGGTGCCGGGCGTGGTGCCGCCCGCCGGGGCCGACGCGCCCGCGCCCGCGCCCGATCCG
>CAADGB010000431.1 GCA_900696455.1 uncultured delta proteobacterium | reverse complement strand
TTCGCTCGCCTCAGAGCCTGTCATCGAATCGATGCCAGGCTCTCCTTCGATCGATCGACCTCGCCCGCAGACGGGCTCGTCCGATCTCATCCGGACCAGAGCCGCCTCGCTGCGCTCGGCTCAGGCCACGGCGTTGATCGTCGCGTGGTGGAAGCCGATGCGCGGGTCGCTCAGGCGTCCCAGGTGCGGCGCGAACCGGCGCATGGGCGGGAACGGGATCCGGCGGTGCACGGCCAGGTCGGGGTAGCGGTAGACGATGACCTGGTTGAGGCCGCGGTGCGCCGACAGGAGGAAGCGGCGGCACGGCGACAGGCCGAGGCCGTAGCTGCCGTCGACCATGCTGCCGCGGGCGGCGCGCAGGGCCTTGACCAGGAGGTGGGGCTCGCCGACGAGGTTGGCGCGGGCGGCGGCCTCGACCACGTTGGCGACGCCGACCCGCAGCCCCGCGAGCTGGCCGAGGGCGCCGGGGCGCTCGTTCACCCAGCGCACGCGATCGAAGCCCGCGAGCTCGACCCGGGCCAGGGCGCCCGAGGCGCAGCAGTTGTAGAGGACCTCGTCCTCGGTGACGACGACGTCGGAGGTCAGCGCGCCGGGGAGGTCGCGCGGGATCGCGAGGTGGCGGGTGACGACCGCGGCCGCGGCGTCGATCTCGAACAGGTAGTTCTTGAAGTCCTCGATGACGTACTCGGTGAAGTCGCCGTCCTGCGGGCGGCAGCGCTGGGTCGGCGCGTAGAACACGTCACGGGTCGGGTGCATGCCGAGGTGCCAGGCGGTGGCCGGCAGCGCGATCACGCGCGGGGTGGCGGCGGCGAGGTCGAAGACGCCGACCTGGTTGGCGAACGTGCCGTGGACGTCCATGGCGCCGTAGCAGAGGAAGCGGCCCGACGGCGAGCGCTTGACGGCGTGGGGCAGGGTGACGCCGTGCGGGCCGAGGCGCTCGGGGCGCCCGAGGTCGTCGAGCGAGAAGCGCCAGAAGTCGGGACCGATGGCGGTGACGAAGCTGCGGGCGTCGAGCCACACGACGTGGGTCTGGCTCTCGTAGAAGCGGCGCGGGGCGGCGAAGCGCAGGGTCGAGTAGCGGGCGACCTCCTCCAGGGTGCGCGGGTCGTAGAAGAGCAGGAGCTGCGACAGGTTGCCGAGGAAGGCGGTGGCGCCGCCGGGCGCGAGCTGGGTGGCGTGGCCGCCGGCGACGCCGGAGAAGAACCGGACCTCGGGCGTCCACCGGTCGCGGTCGGGCTCGCAGCGCAGGCGGGCGACGCCGGCCCAGCCCTCAAAGCCGTTGAGGCCGTGCCCGTCGAGGGCGATCAGGAAGTCGAACGCGCCGGTCATGGCCGCCAGCATCGTCCGGCCCGCGCCCGCCCGCTTCCACGGCCCCGCCAGCCGCTTACACGATCGCGCCAGGCCGCCGGCTGCGGGTCCGCCTCCGGGCTCCCCGCGGGCGTCAGTGACCCGCGGCGGCGGGCTTCTCGAACACGAGGACGAAGCGGTCGCTGGTGCCGCGGCGCTCGCCGGCGGTGCGAGGCGAGGTGCTCCAGTCCAGCGTGTCCTCGGGGTTGCGCAGGAAGTCGCTGGCGCCGGCGAGGACGAAGCCGGCGGCGACGACCTCCTCCTGCGCCGTGCGCTCCTCGAGGCGGTGCAGGCTCTCGACCTCGGTCGCGCCGGCGCCGGCGCGGGCGCTGTGATCGATGAGGACGTAGCGGCCGCCCGGGCGCAGCGCCTTCAGGATCGCGGCGTGCATCTTCGCGCGGTCGACGCCCTGCCAGTAGAAGTCGTGGTGGACGAGGTTGGACAGCACGAGGTCGAGGCCGGTGGCGTCGGCGGGCAGCGGATCGTCCAGCTCGCGGTCGGCGCGCACCACCCGCTGCATGACCGGCCGGGCCAGGCGCTCGCCCCACGGCTTCTCGGCGAAGCGCTCGAGCACGAACGTCGAGTTCTGCCCCCACACCCGGCCGCCGGGGCCGACGGCGCGGGCCAGGAGCTCGGTGGTGTAGCCGCCGCCGGCGGTCAGCTCGGCGACCTTCATCCCCGGCGCCAGGGCGAGCAGGCTGAGCAGCTCGGCGGGGTGGCGGCCGGCGTCGAGCGCGCGGTCGGCCTCGGTGCGATCGGGCGCGTCGACGATGGCCTGGGCCGCCGCCGTGACCGGCACCGGCACCCGGGGCTTGCCGAGGCCGACGGCCGAGCCCGAGCCCGAGCCCGAGCCCGAGCCCGAACCCGAGCCCGAGCCCGAGCCCGAGCCCGAGCCCGAACCCGAGCCCGAGCCCGAACCCGAGCCCGAGCCCGAACCCGAGCCGGTGGCGCCCTCGCCCTTGCCCGTGCCCTTGCACGCCGGCCCGGCGGCGAGCGCCAGCCCCAGCGCGAGCATGATCAGCCGCCCGCGCCGTCCCCGCAGGATCGTGGTCGTCGTCATCGTCATGGTCATCACCGTCACCTAGCACGGCCCCCGGCGCTTGCAGCCGCGCCGCAACGGCGCGACGCTCGCCCGAGATGTTCCGCCGGCTCCACCTGCTCGAGCTCAACGACCACGCCGCCACCCCGGCGGCGCTGCGCGACGTCATCGTCTCGACCCTGTCGCGCTCCCTGCGCTGGGGCCGGATGCTGCGCGGCCTGGTCGAGCCGTTCCGCGCCTTCCTCGCCGCCGCCGGCACCGACGAGGTGCTCGATCTGTGCGCGGGCGCCGGCGGTCCGGCGGCGGTCCTCGCCGACGAGCTCGCCGCCCACGGCGCGGCGCCGCGGTTCCTGCTCACCGACCTCTACCCGCGGCCCGAGGCGTGGGCGGCGCTGCGCGCCGAGCGCCCGGGCGTGCTCGACTTCATCGAGGATCCGGTCGACGCCACCGCGATCCCCGCGCCCCTGGCCGCCGGCCGCGCCCGCACCATCATCAACGCGTTCCATCACTTCCCGCCGCCGCTGGCCCGCGCGATCCTCGCCGACGCCGTGCGCGGCTCGCGCGGCATCTTCATCGCCGAGGGCCTCAACCGCAACCCGCTGAGCTTCCTGTCCATGGGCCCGGCCGCCCTCGCCGCGCTCTACGCCGAGCCGCTGCTCGCCTCGCGCGATCGGCTGCTCAAGGCGCTGCTGGTCTGGGGCTCGCCGGTGGCGCTGGCCGCCGGCACCTGGGACGGCCTGGTGTCGACGCTGCGCATCTACCAGGAGGCCGAGCTGCGCGACATGGTGGCGCCGCTGGGCGATCACTTCGTGTGGACCTACGGCACCTACCCGTCGCCGCTCGGCGGCCGCGGCTCGTACTTCCACGGCGTGCCGCGGGCCGGCGCGGCGACGGCGGCGGCGGATCCGGCGCGGTGACGCTGGTCGCGGCCGCCGACGTCGCCAGCTACCGGGCCGCGCCCGCCGGCCACTACCTCGCCGGGCCGAGCGGCCTGGTGTTCTGCGCCCGTCCCGACCTGTGGGGCTTCGCGGTGTGGGGCCGGCCGACGCCGGCCGAGGTCCGCGCCACCGCCAACCTGCTCGCGCTCGAGCTGCGGCCGCCGGCGCGCCGCCACGCCTCGCTGGTCGACGCTCGCGGCCTCGAGGCCGTCGATCCCGAGGCGTTCGCGGTGATCGAGGCCTACGTCACCGCCAACTTCGCCGCCCTCGGCCAGGCCGTCGAGCGCCTCGCGATCGTGCGCCCGCCCGGCTTCACCGGCGCCACCGTCGCCGGCTTCTTCGCGGTCCAGGACGCGCCCTACCCGGTCAAGGTGCTGGGCGAGCTGCGCCGCGCCGTCACCTGGGTCGGCGGCGACGCGGCCTTGGCCGCCGCGCTCGACGCCGCGGTCGCCGCCGCCCGCGGTCAGCCGCCGCTCCTGGCCGCGCTGCGGCGCTGGCTCGAGGCCCACCTCGGTGACGCCGCGCTGCCGGCCGCCGCCCGCGCGCTCGGTCACGCGCCGCGCTCGCTGCAGCGCCACCTGCGCGACGCCGGCACCGCCTTCCAGCGCGAGCTCGACCAGGCCCGGGTCCGCGTCGCCCAGCGCCGGCTCGAGACCTCCGGCGCCTCGCTCACCGAGATCGCGCTCGACGTCGGCTGCGCCTCGCCCCAGCACTTCAGCGCCCTGTTCCGCCGGGTCGCCGGCGAGCCGCCCAGCGCCTGGCGCGCCCGTCACGCGGCCGCGGTCAGGAGCTCGACGGTCGCGCGCGACGGCACGAAGAAGTAGCCGCCGCCGCGCGGCACCACGAAGCGCGGCAGGCCGAGTCGCCGGTCCTCGTCGGGCTCGGCCGGATCCGGGAACGGGTTGTCGAGGCGCAGCCGCACGGTCCTCGCCGGGATCGAGTAGCGGCAGCCGCCGGGGCCGGCGATGGCGTCGGCCTCCTGGTAGACGCCGTGGAAGCCGGGGTTGTTGTTCCAGATCTGCTGCACGAACTCGAAGCCGCGGGTGATGTTCGACTGCAGGCACACGAAGAGGAGCCCGCTGGCCGGCCGCTCCTCGACCGGCTCGCCGGCGAGCAGCAGCCGGATGAGGGTGTCGGCGTCGTGGAGGTGGCCGTAGGCGCGGCCGCGGCGCAGGATGCGGTGCCGCTTGACGACCTTCCACGACTCGTCGGTCGGGCCGCCGCGCTGGTCGCGCGGGTTGGCGCGGCGGACGTGGGAGCCGATGGGGCAGGCGAGGCCGTGGGGATCGGCGCCGTAGACGAAGTCGTTGATCGTCGTCGGCGGCAGCCGGTCGCCGGCGGCGTGGGGATGGGTGAGCGTCGAGTTGCCGTTGGTCCACCGGCCCATGGCGCGGGCGGCCAGCCAGTGGGTGGCGGCGAACGGGTCGGCGGGCACGGTGTAGCCGTCGCCGACCGCCTGGCCGGCGAAGCGCTGGCCGAGGGCGGCGAACGTGCGCCAGAACGCGAGCACGTCCTGCTCGAGCTTGCGGAAGACCAGGAAGGTCCCGTCCTTGCCGACGTCGAAGCCGCCGTGGGTGGGGTGGTCGAGATCGAAGCGCGGGCTCTTGGGCACCTGGTGGTACTCGTTGCGGTAGCCGAGCAGGATCTCGCCGGCGGCGAGCTCGTTCTCGGGGCTGGGCGTGGCCCGGGTCGGCTGGCCGCGCACCGCCGGCTGCGACAGGCCGTCGGCGAAGCCGAACGGCTCGCGCTCCTTCCACTCGGCGCTGTACTCGCTGGTCAGGGTCGTGCCGCCGGCGCGCCGCAGACGGTCGCGCTGGGCGAGATCGAGGGCGTGGCGATCGGGCGCGCTGGTCGCGAACAGGGGCAGCACGGCGTCGCAGCTCCGCAGGTCGACGCCGCCGGTGCCGGCCCAGTCGGTGGGCAGGGGCTTGTTGGCCTCGAACTGCTCGAGGGTCTCGAGCGGATCGCCGGCGTGGGGATCGTCCACCGGATCGCCCAGCACCCGCGCCCGGCGCTCCATGCCGGCCTTGGCCTCGAAGGGGAAGCGCCCGATCACCGCGCGATCGAGGCCGAGCCGGCGCAGGCCGCGGGTCGTCAGGGCGAGCTGGACCCGGCCGACGAGCTCGCCGCCCTCGACCCGCAGCGTCGGGCGCGGCCGGCCGTGCCAGGCCAGTTGGGCGGCGACCTCGCGCAGCCAGGCGCGAGCCGCGGCGACCTCGGACGGCAGGCTCACGAACAGGAACGACGACCACGGGAAGTCGCGGGCGCCGCCGCGGAAGACCAGGGTCTGGATCTGCGACAGGTCGGCGCCGGCGAGGGTGTCGGGGACGGCGGCGGGATCGGGGTCGGCGGCGAGCATGGGGCTCCGGTCGGGTGAGGGGTCAGAGGCGCACGAGCCAGCCCGGCGCGTCCTCGTCGTCGAGGTCGCGGCCGAGGCCGCGCACGATCGCGACGTCGTTGTTGACGTTCTCCACCGTCGAGTAGCGCACGCCGCTCCACCACACCTGCGAGGCGAGCTGGCGGTCGCGCGCCCACTGCTTGAAGGTCTCCTCGTCGGTCGCGCCCTGGTTGACCAGGTTCTCGGTGCGCGGGTAGCCCTCGGTGTTGGACCACACCGCGGTCAGGCCGCGGGCGGCGCGATCGACGAACTCGCCGAGGTAGCTGTCCCACGAGAAGTCGTAGTTGGAGAAGAACAGGAGGCGGTGGCGGCGGCGGTGCGCCGGCACGTCGCGGCGGTCGTGGAGGATGACCCAGCGCGCGAAGTGGATGCTGGTGATGCCGCCGAGCTCGCCGTGGACGAAGATCACGCGGGCGAGCTGGTCGATCGCGAACAGCACGACGCGCTGGGTGACGTAGCGGAAGACCCCGGGCTTGAGGTCGACCAGGTGGGTGAGCTGGTTCTGGACGATGCGGTCCTCGACGGCGATCAGGTCGGGGAGGCCGTGGACCGCGCGCACCGCCCGGTCGGGCTTGTCGCGACGCTCGTGCCGGCGCAGGGTCACGTACCAGGCGAGGGTGAACGGCAGGAGGAAGGTCAGGAGCAGGAGCGCGGCGACGCCGAGCAGCACCAGCGTCGCCCACTTGCGCAGCCAGAAGCCGGCGCCGCGCTCGACCGCCGGCTCGAGGTCTCCGGGCTCGAGCCCCGGCGGCCCGGCGCGCAGGTGGTCGCGGATGCGGCGGTGGACCGCGACCGGATCCTGGCCGGCGAGGTCGGCGCGGTGCTCGTCGAGGAAGCGGCGGATCGCGGCGTGGACCCGGCCCGCGGCGTCGACCCGGCGCTTGGGGACGCCCCGGTAGCCGCTGTAGAACGCCTCGGCGCGCAGCGCGTGGGCGAGCATCCACGCCACCCACTCGTCGCCGCGCGCCATCGACGGGTAGCCGACGCAGGCGCCGAAGATCGCGTCGAAGTCGAGGTGGACGCCGGGCTCGCCGCTGGTGGCGCGGGCCAGGACCTGGCGCAGGTAGTCGGCCGGGGCGCCGTCGTGGTTGCTCTCCCACACCAGGACCAGCGGCAGCTTGTCGTCGGCCGGGCCGCGCGGGTCGTCGACGATGACCAGGCGCGTGAAGTGGGTGTCGGGGAGCTGCGCCGGCCGGAAGATCGTGTTGACCACCGGCCGCCCGCTGGCGGCGTCGAGCGCGGGCCGGGGCTTGCCGGCGTTGTCGCCGAGCAGGTCGTCGTGGATGACCTGCAGGCGGCCTCGGAGCTCCGCGACGGCTTCGTCGTCTGCGACCAATTCCGCGGCCACCGTCAGGGCGCGCGACGCGTAGGTGGTGGGATCGAACACGGGCAACGTCCTCCAGTCGTCTCCGGGCCGGCGGGGAGCGCGCTCAGGGCCGCGCACCGGGCAGGAGCATGTCGAGCATCGTCGCCGGCGCGCGCACGCCCTGGCGGGCCATGGCGTCGTGGGCGGTGCGGCGCAGGGTGGCGCCCTCGTCGCCGCCCAGCAGGTGACCCAGGCGGTGACGGGCGGCGTGGGCGAAGAGGTGGGTCTCGGTGGCCTCGAAGGCGGCCAGGGTCGTGCGGTAGTCGGCGGCGGCGCGCTCGGGCTGGCCCTCGAGCTCGGCGATGGTGGCGGCGATCATCGTCGAGCACGCGCGCATGAGCGGCATCGGCGAGCGGCGGAAGCGGCGCATGATGCGGCGGGCGTCGGCGAGGGCGCCGCGGCGGCGGGCGCTGCCGGTCGGGGCCTGGGCGGCGCAGGCCAGGGCGTGACGGGCCAGGGTGGCGCGCATGAGGAGATCGAAGATGGGCGCGCGGTCGAGCATCGCGCGCCGGATCGCGCGCAGCTCGGCGTCGACGAGCGGGGTGGCGCGCTCGGGATCGCCGCGGTACATGGCGAGGTCGAGGCGCGAGCACAGGGCCAGCATGTGCTGCATCTGCTTGCTGCCGGTGGGCGAGGTCCACGAGCCCAGGGCGTCGACGATCTCGCCCTCGATCTCGTCGGGATCGAGGCGGGCCAGCCACGCCACCGGGAAGCCGCAGCGCAGGGTGACCGCGGTGTACTTGTTGCCGGTGCGGCTGGCGCTCTGCACCATCGCCGGCACCCGCCGCGACAGCTCCTGGACCTCGCCCAGGTAGTAGAGGTCGAAGCAGCAGAACATGCTGACGGTGTCGAGCTCGAAGCCGGCGCGGCCGACGACCGCGCGGTAGAGCGCGATGGCCTCGGTGAACTGGTCGTAGGCGCTGCGCCACTTGTTGTGGAGCAGCATGTCGAGCATGGCGCGGGTGGTGAGGAGCTGGGCCTGGGCCTGGGCGTGGCCGAAGGCGTCGGTCATCTGCTCGAGGCGATCGAGCAGGCGCTGCGAGCGGCGGGCCTTGAACATCGCCGCCAGCCAGTCGGCCTCGAGCGCGATCGCTCGCGACACCCGCCACGGCTCGCCGAGCTTGAGGGCCAGGTGCATGAAGCGCGCGGCGAAGTCGGCCGAGCGGAACGGGTCGACCATGGCCAGGCCGAACGAGGTGCCCTCGCACACGTCGACCCGGGTGAGGTCGGCCTGGCTGCACTCGGTGATCGGCCGCGGCTTGAAGCCCATGCCGCGCACGCGCAGCCACAGCCGGCGCGCCAGCATCGACACCAGCGAGCGCATCGGCGTCTTCGGCAGCGACAGCCCCACGCCCTGCAGCACGGTGCGGGTCATGTCGAGACCGTCGGTGATGTAGCCCGACTGCAGGAGCTGCTCGGCGGCGCGCCGGCGTAGCTCGAGGGTGGTCGACGCGTCGGAGCCCTCGGTCGCGGCCAGGAACTGATCGGAGGCCTCGCGCGGCCGGCCGGCGTCGGCCAGCGACTCGGCCAGCGCGCCGCGCAGCGCCCGCTGGTCCTCGGCGGTCCAGTCCGGGCTCTCCAGCGCCATCTGGTAGCAGCGGGCGGCGCGGTCGAAGTCGAGCTTGGCCCGGGCCTCGTCGCCGGCGCGGCGGGCGAAGCCGGCGGCGCGCACCACCTCGCCGGCGCCGTGCCAGTGGCGGGCGAGCTGCTCGGCGGTGCCGCGGGCGGCCAGCGCCGTGGCCAGCGCGCGGTGGTGGCGGGCGCGGCGCTCGCCGGGCAGGATCGCGAGCAGGGTCTCGCGGATCCGATCGTGGTAGGGCTCGATGGCGTCGTCGGCGCGCGAGCCGCTGGTGCGGACGATGCGCTGGGCGCGGAGGTGGACGAGCTGGCGCTGCAGGTCGGCGCTGGGCAGGCTCGAGGCCTGGGCCAGCGCCCGCTGCGGCAGCGGCTCGCCGGCGACCGCCAGCACCTCGGCCAGGTGGCGTCCCTGATCGCCGAGGTCTGCGATGCGCGCCGACAGCATGGCGTCGAGGCCCTTGCCGGCGATGTCGTCGAGCGAGCGGCCCTGGAGGAAGCGGACCAGCTCCATCAGGAAGAACGGGTTGCCGGCGGCCTCGCGCACCAGGCGGCGCGCGGTGTCCTCGTGATCGGGGCCGAGCTGGGCCACCGCCAGCTCCATGGCCACCGCCGGATCGAGCGGCCCGAGCTCGATCGTGACGTGGGTGGCGTCGAAGCGGCGGGCGAGCTGGAGCACGGCCTCGGAGCCGTCGACGCGGGTGGCGAGCAGCAGCAGGAGGCGCGGCGGATCGGGCGCGCGCATGAGGTCGGCGAGCAGCGTCGTGGTGTCGCGGTCGACCCACTGCATGTCGTCGAGGAAGAAGATCACGCGCCGGCGCTCGGTCAGTCGCTGCAGGGCCTCGCGCAGGGCGGCGAAGGCGTAGCTGCGCAGCTCCTGGCGGTCGGCGAGCTGGCGGGTGCGCGGGGCGTCGGCGATCGCCGGCACCCGGCCCAGCACCGGGAACAGCGCGGGCAAGAGACAGGCGTCGGCGGGCAGGAGCGCCTCGGCCTCGTCGGGCGGCAGCTCCAGCCACCAGCTCGACAGCTCGTCGATGAGATCGTCGATGGCCTTGTACGGCACGTCCTCGCGGTCGAAGCAGCGGCCGCGCAGCACCAGCAGCTCCTCGTGCTGGGCGCGGGCGCGCTCGAAGAAGCGGTGGACCAGCGCGCTCTTGCCCATGCCCGACGGCGCGCGCACGATCGCGACCGCGGCCCGGCCGTCGCCGACCTCGGCCAGGGCGCGGTCGAGCTCGGCCAGCTCGGCGTCGCGGCCGGCGAAGCCGCCGTCGCGCGAGCGCGACAGGCTGGTCAGGCTGCGCTCGTCCTCGGCCAGGCCGAGGCGGACCATGAGGGCGCGGCCCGACGGGCGCGCCGACGGATCGCGCTCGAGCAGATCGCGGCAGAGCTGGTCGAGCTCCTCGGGGATCCCGTCGGCGAGGTCCGACGGCGGCGGGGCGTCGCGGGTCTGCTTGTCGAGGACGACGCGGGCGGGCGAGCCCTCGAACGGCAGCTTGCCGGTGAGGGCCTGGAAGATGACCACGCCCAGCGCGTACCAGTCGGCGGCCGGGGTCAGCGCGGTGTCGGCGGCGCACTGCTCGGGCGCCATGTAGGCCACGGTGCCGACGATCGAGCCCGAGTCGTAGCCGCGGCGGCGCTCGAGCTCGGCCACCAGCCCGAAGTCGAGGAGCACGACCCGGCCCTCGCTGGTGACGCGGATGTTGGGCGGCTTGACGTCACGGTGGATCTTGCCGGCGGCGTGCAGCGCGTGCAGGCCGCGGGCGAGCTGGGGCAGGGCCTGGCGCAGGCGCTCGAGGTCGCACGCGCACGGCACCTTGCCCGGCGCCCGCGGCGGCGACGCGATCACGACGTCGGTGCTGCCGGTGGGCGCGTCGGCCGACGGGATCTCGTCGGCGGTCGCCGCCAGCGCCCAGTCGGCGGCGGGCTGGTCGGGCGGCCGGTTCCACAGGTAGGCGAGCAGGTCGTCGCCGTCGAGCAGCTCCATCGTGAAGAAGCAGGCGTCGCTGTCGACGACCAGGTCGTAGAGCGCGACCAGGTTGGGGTGCGACAGGTCGGCCAGGCCGCGGAACTCGCGCTTGAGCTGGTAGACCTTCTCGATGTCGGGGTTCGAGATGGTCTTGAGCGCGACCCGCTGGCCGCGCTCCCGATCCTCCGCCTCGTACACCACTCCCATGCCGCCCGCACCGATGCGGCGGACCACCTGATACCTCCCCGTGGCGAGCGCGCCCTCGAGCACTCGGAAAAGATCCTACACGAGCGTGGGCTCTCCCGCAGGCGTGGCGGGCGCCTATCCGCCGCGGAGGCGGCGGGCGGCCTGGCTCACCGGGTAGACCACGAAGCGGACGCCGTTGCGGGCGCCGGTCGGGTGGAAACCGCGGCCGGTGCGGGTCATGCGCGTGCGCAGGGCCCGGCCGTCGGAGTCGAGGCGGCGGCGCAGCACCAGCCGGGCCAGGGCGAGCCGCTCGCCGCCGCGCTCGGCCACCAGCTCGAGGGCGGCGGTGCCGGCGGCGAGGTCGCGATCGAGGCGGTCCAGGCGCGAGCTGCCCTCGCCCGGCTCCGCGCGCGGCGCCACCGCGCGCAGGTGAACGACGCCCAGGCCGCGGGCGCGCCACGGCGTCACCGACAGGTAGTCGTTGGCCAGGTAGTCGGTGACCCGGACCTGGCCGATCGTCCGCGGCAGCGAGAGGAACGAGCGGAACGTACCGAGGACGAGATCCTGGTCGCCCACGCCGAGCTCCTCGTCGAAGGCCCCGCGCTGGCAGCGGATGGCCAGCCCCAGCACGTCCTTGCCGGTGGCCGCCTGATCGCCCAGCCCGCCCGACAGCCGGACCAGTGCCGGACCGGCCAGGCGCTCGCCGGCGGCCTGACCTGCGGCCGCCACCAGCTCGCCCTCGAGCACGGCGCCGTCGAAGTGGATGGGCCGCGCCCGCTTGAGGAGCGCCCACACGAAGATGGGCCCGGCGAGGACGACGCCGATCACCACCCCGACCACGAACAGGAACCGCAACCCGACCGCTTTCACGGCCGCGATCGTAGTCGATCCGCGATCCGGACGGGGCCCCGATGCGGACGGAGGCCGGGATCCGGACGGGAGCCGCGATCCGGACGGGGCCGCGACGCGCCGGTCAGAAGCGGAGCGTGGCGCCGACCGTGGCGCCGCCGGGCGCGGGGCGGACCTCGACGGTGGCCCGGGGCTCGAGGGTGAAGGTGAGGACGGCGGCGAGGGCGGCGGCGCCGGCGACGCCGAAGCCGAGGTTGGCGAACAGGGCCTGACGCCGCCCGCGATCGCGGATGGCGAGGGCGTCGTCGAAGGAGTGCTGATCGGCGGCGGCGTTGAGGGCGGCGAGCTCGTCCTCGCTCTGGCCGACCTGCCAGGCGAAGAAGCCGCCGGCGCCGGCGGCCACCACCGCGACGCCGGTCCACACCGGCCAGCGCACGATCGCGGGCCAGCGTCGGCGCGGCGGGGCGGTGGCCGTGATCGCCGATGCGCCCTCGCCGGGACCCGCGGCGCCGGGCAGGGCGTCGCCCCCGCCGGCGGTGCCGGCGACCGTGCGGCGGGCCAGCTCGTTGCCGCGGGCGTCGACGACCGCGATCGCGACCGCGACCCGGGCGGCGTCGGCGGCGGGCAGGACGGCGCGGGTGCCGGTGACGCCGACCTCCGAGGCGTCGCCGAGGCGCAGCCGCATGCCGGCGACCAGGCCGAGGGGATCGTGCGCCGACAGGACGATCTCGAGCCGGTCCTGGCCGCGGCCGATCTCGACGTCGACGGCGAACCGGCCGAGGCGGTCGGCCTCGGCGCGCGCGTCGGCGAACGGCTGCATCAGCTTGGGCGAGCTGCCGGCGGGCAGGGCGGCGGCGGGATCGAGGAGGATCCAGCGCACGAAGTGGGCGCGGGCCGCCGCGCCGTCACCGAGGGCGGCCGCGCTCTCGCCGGCGAGGCGCAGCGCCAGGTGGAGCTGGGCGGCGGCGAGGCCGCCGCCGTCGAGGGCCTGGGTCGCGAGCTTGCGGGCGGCCTGGTAGTCGATGTCGTCGATCGCCGCCTGCGCCCGGGCCAGGAGCGCGGCCCGGTCGTCGGCGCGCGCGGGCGCGGCGTCGAGGACGACGGCGAGGGCGAGCGCCAGGCCGAGCCCGGCGGCGGTGGCGATGCGGCGGCGCGGCGTCGTCACCAGGTCACCTTGGTCCGCACGTCGCCGCCGGCGGGCACGGTCACGCGCAGGATCCGGGTCCGCCCGTCCTCGGCGACGGCCTTGACGGTGTGGACGCCGGCCGAGAGCGTGGCGCCGACGATGGGGGTGACGCCGAGCTTCTTGCCATCGACGTAGATGGTGGCCCAGGGCCGGGCGTCGAGGAAGAGCTTGCCGGGCCTCGCGGGTGCGGGCCGGGGCCGCGGCCGCTCGACGGCGACGGCGACGGTGCGGTCGGCCTTGGCGGCGCCGGCCGCGGTCCCGGATCCGGATCTGGTCTCGGATCCGGATCTGGTCTCGGATCCGGATCTGGTCTCGGATCCGGATTCGGTCTCGGAACCGGATTCGGTCTCGGAACCGGATTCGGTCTCGGATCCGGATTCGGTCTCGGATCCGGGCTCGGTTCCGATTCCGGATCCGACTCCGACTCCGATTCCGGATCCGACTCCGGTTCCGATTCCGGATCCGACTCCGACTCCGGTTCCGATTCCGGATCCGACTCCGCCTCCGACCCCGGTTCCGACCCCCGCCGCGCCCGCCACCTGCGCCGGCGCCCGCTCGCGGCTCCGCACCGCCCACAGCGCGCCGATCGCCACCGCGCCCAGCAGCAAGATCGCGATCGCCACCTTCCCCCACGGCCGCCCCGGCGCCTCGAAGCCGGCGACCGCGGGCACCGATGCCGACGGCGCCGGGGTCGGGACCGTCGGCATCGGCGTCGGCGTCGGCGTCGGCACCGACGTCGGCATCACCACCGTCGCCCGCGTCGGCTCGGCCGGGATGACCTCGATCTCCGGCGAGGTCGACGGGCCGTCGCCGAGCCCAGCCTCGAGCGGCAGCGCCCGCGGCACCGACGGGTCGGTCGCCTCCGCTCGCAGCGGCAGGCGCTCGCGCAGCTCGCCGCCCGGCGGCGGCGCGGCCTCGGGCTCGCCGTCGTCGTCGTCGAAGCGGCGATCGTTGGCCCGCACCTGGTGGCCGCACCGCTCCCACACCAGGTGGACGACCTGATCGCCCTCGGCGCGCGGGGTCGGAGCCAGGGCCTCGAGCATCGCCCGCCGCAGCTCGGCGGCGGTGGCGAAGCGGGCGGCGCGCTCCACCCGCAGCGCGCCGGCGATCACGGCGTCGAGGCGGGCGTGCTCGGCGCCGAGCTCGGCCAGGCGCGGCACCCGCGCGTTGCGGATGCCGTCGACGGTGTCGGCCGGCCCGCCGCCGCCGAACAGGCGCTTGCCGCTGAGCAGCTCCCACAGCACCACGCCCAGCGCCCACACGTCGGTGCGGCGGTCGAGCGGCTCGGCGGCGAGCTGCTCGGGCGACATGTACGTGAGCTTGCCCTTGACCTTGCCGTCCTCGGTGCGCTCGCTGATGCCGTCGTCGATCTTGGCGATGCCGAAGTCGAGCACCTTGACCACGCCGTCGACGGTGACGAACAGGTTGTGCGGCGAGACGTCGCGGTGGACCAGGCCGAGCAGGGTGCCCTGGCCGTCGCGCTGCTCGTGGGCGTAGTGCAGGCCGTCGCAGGCCTGGGCCACCAGCTCCACCGCCAGCGACGGCGGCACCGCGCCGCCGTGCTTGAGCAGGGCCGACAGCGGCGCGCCGCGCAGGTACTCCATCGCGATGTAGTACTCGCGGTTGACCTCGCCCAGCTCGAACACCGCGCACACGTTGGCGTGCGACAGCCGCGCCGCCACCCGGGCCTCGGTCATGAGCATCTTGAGGAACGCCGGGTTCTCGGCCAGCTCGGGCAGGACCCGCTTGATGACCATCGGCTTGACGAAGCCGCCGGGCGCCAGGAGCTGCGCCGCCCACACCTCGGCCATGCCGCCGGCGGCCAGCCGCCCGCGCAGGCGGTAGCGGCCGAACATGACGTCGCGGCCGGTGGCGCGCTTCGAGACCTGGGTCATGACTCGTCGGTCGATGCCGGACAGCCGGACCTCCACCCTACATGCTGCGAGGCCCCGTCCTCGGGTGGCAAGTGAAAATGATAGCAGCGGTCGGACCCGGCTTCCGCAACGGACCGCCGTGGTGCGACAATCGCCCCGTGCGCCCGGGCCTGCTCGTGCCTGCCGCGCTGGGCCTCGGCCTGGCGGCGTGCACCTTCGACGTCGGCTTCGACGGCACCCGCTACCGCTGCGGCGTCGGCGATCGTTGCCCGCCGGGCACCACCTGCGTCGACGGCTTCTGCGTCGCCACCGACGCCGGCCCCGACGCCGCCGCCCCCGACGGCGGGCCGGGCGCGGCGTGCGGCACCCTCGACCTGCTCCGCGACGCGTTCGACACCCCGGGCAGCGAGCCGTACTTCTGGAGCTTCGCCGACACCGGCGCCGCGCTCGGCGAGAGCGGCGGTCACCTCGTGATCGACGTCGGGGCCAGCGCGCTCGCCTACGCCGGCTACACCTCGGCCCACGCCTACGACCTGCGCGGCGGCGCGATCGAGGCCACCGTCACCGAGGTCGGGGTCCGCAGCACGATCCTCGAGGTCCGCAACCACGTCGGTGGCATGGCCCAGCTCGCCCACGAGGACGGCGAGGTCTACGCCGCGATCTACGACGTGCCGGGCGAGGGCACCCTGGCGCAGCGGCTGTGGGATCCGGCGGAGCGTCACTGGCGCATCCGCGAGGATCAGGGCGACATGGTGTGGGAGGTGTCGCGGGATCGGCAGAGCTGGAGCGAGCTGCACCGGCGGACGTTGCCGTTCGACGTCGCCCACGTCCGCGGCATCCTCGCCGCCGGCGGCACCTCTCCGGTCGCCGGCCGGTCGCGCTTCGACGACGTCAACCTGGCCGCCCCCGCCCGTCGCTACTGCGCCGTCGCCGAGCTGCGCGACGACTTCACCGGCGGCTCGCTGTGGCCGGTCTGGGAGTCCTACGCCGACAGCGGCTGCACGATCGCGCCCAGCGGCGGCGCCCTGGTCATGAGCTACCCCAGCGGCAGCGGCGTCGCCTTCTGCGGCATGTCGTCGTCGCACCTCTGGGACCTGAGCGAGGGCGACGGCGTGGTCATCGCCGGCGCCGGCTTCCCGACGGTGAGCGGCTTCGTCAGCTACCTGCAGCTCGCGCGGCCCGGCGACGACCGCACCCGCGCCGAGATCACGCTGGAGGGCACGTCGCTCGCCTTCCAGGTCCACGTCGACGACGTCCTCATCGGCGAGCGCACCCTGCCCATCGACCGCACCGCCCACGCCTTCTGGCGGATCCGGGGGGACGGCGGCGCGATCGTCTTCGAGACCTCGGCCGACCGCGCGGCCTGGGCCGAGCGGCTCCGCGTGACCGCGCCCGCGGGCTTCCCGCTGGCGCCCGTGGTCCTCCACCTCGGCGCCGGCCACTACCAGGGCGTCGCCGGGCCGCTCACGGTCACCGTGCCCGGCCTCAACGCCGACTGAACGGTGGCGACCGGTGGCGACCGGTGGCGACCGGTGGCGACCGGTGGCGACCGGTGGCGACCGGGTCGCCGGGCGCGCGGGGACGGATCAGCCGGCGAGCAGCTTCGGCAGCTCGCCCGACTCGAGCAGGCGCTCGAGGTCGCTGGCGCCGCCGCTGAGCACGCCCTTGACGAAGATCATGGGGAAGGTCGGCCAGCCGGTCCACATCTTGAGCGCGGTCCGCCGCCGCCACGTGCCCAGGTAGCTGCCGTACTCGAGGTAGTGGAAGGGCACGCCGCGCGCGGTCAGCGCCTTGCGCGCCCGCCGCGGGTACGGGTTCTGCGCCATGCCGACCACGACCACGTCGTGGGCGGCGATCGCGGCCTGCACCTCCTCGACGATGTCGCGGTGGTTGGTCGCGACCTTGTCGCGGATCGCGGGGTGGATCTGGTCCTCGGGCAGGATGTGACGCGGCATCAGGGCTCCAGGGTGGGGGACAGCGGTCGGGGAGGGGACTGTAGCGGGCGCCGGCGCGCTTGCACGGCGCCGGGCCTGCGGTCGATAGTCCCGCCATGAGCGCCGTCAACGAGCGTCACGGGGGATCGATCATCGCTGACGTGCTGGCCCGGCACGGGGTCAAGCACCTCTTCACCCTGTGCGGCGGACACATCTCGCCGATCCTGACCGGCGCCCAGGCGCGCGGCATCAAGGTCGTCGACGTCCGCGACGAGGGGCACGCGGTGTTCGCCGCCGACGCCGCCGCGCGCATGACCGGCATCGTCGGCGTCGCCGCGGTCACCGCCGGCCCCGGCGTGACCAACACCGTCACCGCGCTCAAGAACGCGCAGATGGCGCAGACCCCGCTGCTCCTGTTCGGCGGCGCCACCGCCACCCTGCTCAAGGGCCGCGGCTCGCTCCAGGACATCGATCAGCTCTCGATCATGAAGCCGCTCACCAAATGGGCGACCAGCGTGTCGACGGTGCCGGCGCTGGCCTCCACCGTCGAGCGCGCCATCCACGTCGCCACCAGCGGCGTGCCGGGCCCGGTCTTCATCGAGGTCCCGGTCGATCTGCTCTACCCCGAGTCGCAGATCCGCGCGATGTACGCCAAGGAGGTCGGGCTCGGCAAGGCCAAGGGCCTGAGCGCGCGCGCCCTCGAGCTGTACGTGCGCGGCCACCTCTACCGCCAGTTCAACGCGCCGGTCCTGCCCGATCTGTCCCTGCCCGAGGTCCGGCTGCCGACCCTGCGCAGCGCCGGCGACGGGCTCGCCGCCGCCGCTCGCGCCCTGCGCGCCGCCGAGCGGCCGGTGATCGTCGTCGGCGCCCAGACCACGGTCGGGCTGCGCGATCCGGAGCGGGTGGCGCGCGCGCTGCGCGACCTCGGCGCGCCGGTCTATCTCGCCGGCTCGGCCCGCGGCCTGCTCGGCCGCCACGATCCGTTGCAGTTCCGCCACGCCCGCACGCCCGCGCTCAAGGAGGCCGACTGCGTCGTGGTGTGCGGCTTCCCGTTCGACTTCCGCCTCGGCTACGGCCGCTCGATCAAGAAGGGCGCGACCGTCATCACCGCCAACCTGTCGGCGGCCGAGATGAAGAAGAACCGCCGGCCCGAGATCGCCGTCGAGCTCCACCCCGCCGACTTCCTGGCCGCGCTGGCGGCCCAGGCCGGCGGCGACGGCGGTCGCTGGCCGACCTGGTTCGAGACCCTGCGCGGCCGCGAGCGCGCGCGCGACGAGGAGATCGCGAAGAAGGCGGCGCCCGCCGGCGCGCTCATCGATCCCATCCACTTCTTCCTGCGGATGGAGGAGCAGATGGCGGACGACGCGATCCTGGTGGTCGACGGCGGCGACTTCGTCGCCACCGCCAGCTACATCGTGCGACCGCGCGCGCCGCTGTCGTGGCTCGATCCCGGCGTCTTCGGCACCCTGGGCGTGGGCGGCGGCTTCGCCGTCGGCGCGGCGGCCACGCGCCCGGGCAAGGAGATCTGGCTGGTGTGGGGCGACGGCTCGAGCGCCTACAGCTTGTCGGAGTTCGACACCTTCGTCCGCCACGGCCACGCGCCGATCGCGGTCATCGGCAACGACGCGTCGTGGGCGCAGATCGCGCGCGAGCAGGTCGAGATGCTGGGCTCCGCGCTCGGCACCGAGCTGCGTCGCACCGACTACCACCGGGTGGCCGAGGGCTACGGCGGCGTCGGCCTCGTGCTGACCGACCCGACCAAGGTCGACGGCACCCTGGCCGAGGCCCGGGCCCTGGCCCGCAGCGGCAAGCCGGTCTGTCTGAACGTCCACCTGCGGCCGACCGACTTCCGCAAGGGATCGATCTCCATCTGATTTCGGTGCGGGTCCGACCTCCGGTCCGGAGCGCGGATCTGTTGGCGGCTGTCAGCGGCGCCCGTTGACCCGATCCGGAGTCGGTAGATTTCCGGAACCGGACGGCGGTCCGATCGTCGCGTCGGGGTAGGTTCCGATCGTGCGCCGCTTGACTCCCTCGCCCGGTGAAGGGAAGCCTCGCACTCCACGTCTCCGTTCCCCTGGCGCCTCTCGCCACGGCTCGCACAGGATGCCCCCCACTCCGCGCGTCGAGCGTCTCGGCAAGTACGAGCTCCTGCGCCACCTGGCGTCGGGCGGGATGGCGCGCGTCTACCTGGCGCGGGTCGACGGCGTCGGCGGCTTCGCCCGCCACCTCGTGCTCAAGACCGTGCGCGCCGAGCGCACCGACGACGACTCGTACCTGGCGATGTTCCTCGACGAGGCCCGCCTGGTCGCGACCCTGCACCACCAGCACATCGCCCAGGTCTTCGACGTCGGCGTGGCCGAGGACGGCACCTACTACCTGGCGATGGAGTACGTGCACGGCGAGACCGTGCGCGCGGTGCTGGAGCGGGCGCGCGATCTGCGCGAGCGCCTGCCGCTCGACTTCTCGCTCACCGTGGTCGCCGCCGCCGCCGCCGGGCTCCACCACGCCCACGAGCGGCGGGGCCCCGACGGCAAGAGCCTGGGCATCGTCCACCGCGACGTCACGCCGTCGAACGTGATCGCCGGCTACGACGGGGCGGTGAAGCTGATCGATTTCGGCATCGCCAAGGCCACCGAGCGCGCGACCCACACCAAGACCGGCTTCATCAAGGGCAAGGCCGGCTACATGGCGCCCGAGCAGGCGCTGGGCCACCCGGTCGATCGCCGCGCCGACGTCTTCTCGCTGGGCGTGATGCTGTACGAGCTGACCACCCAGACCCGCGCCTTCCCCGCCACGTCGGAGCTCGAGGTCGCGCACCGGATCGTGCGCGGCGAGGTCACGCCGCCGTCGGTGGTGGTGCCCGGGTATCCGAGCGAGCTCGAGGACGTGGTCATGACCGCGCTGGCCCGCGATCCCGACGAGCGCTTCGGGGACGCCGAGGCCTTCGGGCACGCGCTCGACTACGCGGCGTCGCACCTCGGCCTGGCGCCGGGGCCGGGCGCGGTGCGGCGGGTCCTGGCCCAGTTCTTCGGCGCCAGGCCCGAGCCCTGGTACGTCGCCGAGCGCGAGGACGACGACGAGCCGGCGTCTCGCACCGGCGACACCGCGTCGCTGCTCGACTCGCGCCCGCTGTTCGCGCCGGGGCCGATCGCGCTGGCCCGCGGCACCGGCGACCTGCGCGGGCTGGCGCGGGCCGCGGACGCGGCGGCGCCGGTCACGCGCACGGTCACGGCCGCGGGGGCGGC
>CAADGB010000430.1 GCA_900696455.1 uncultured delta proteobacterium | reverse complement strand
GAGCTTCCATCGCCTGCTCAACCACCGCCAGGGCCTCCGGATTCCCACTCCCTGTCGATCCGCTCCTCCACGCGCAACCCCGCGACATCAGATCACTCCGCCACCTCCGGTATTAACTCTGGTGCGCGTCGTAGCGGTAGTCGCGACGCGCGCTGACCGCGCCCGGGCGCCTTCGGTCGTGGTTCCGACGCTTTGCCATGTCCAGCTCGGACACTTCATTCGTTCGTTGCGGCCAAGCGGTCGTGTAGCGCCTGCAGGAACCCCCGGATCGACTCCTCCGATCGCGGGAACATCGACATGTCGAAGCGGGCAAGCGGTTCATCGCTCGAGAGTGCAGCCGTCAGAAGATCCAGAAGCTCGACGCGTGTGAATCCTACGACCTCCTCGTCTCGACAAAGTCGATCGACCGCCGCATTCAGATCTCGATCGAACTGAACTACGTAGAACAAGGAAGCTAGGCTTCGCAAGTCCATCAGAACCCCATGACGACGTTCTTGGGTTGGATCCCATGCTTCTTGAGTTGAGTCAGTACCTGATTCATGAGCGCCTCCGACGGCCAGTAGTGACCGCTCGCGCGAGTGATTGTCAGCACGATGCCGTTCTCAACAACCAGTTCGCCGGCTCCAGCAACGGGCTGACCTGCGAGCAGGCTCGAGTGATGAAATTCACCAACCTTGTGAGCGGTGGAAGCGTAGATATTGCCGTTGGCATCCATCACGAAGATCGCGTGGCCGCCACCGGCGTGTTCACTCTTGGCCATCGTCGTGTCGAACAACTCTCCTCGCGCGTTGTAGAGCTTACCGTCTCTTGCTGTCAGGAGATATCCCTGACGTTCGATATCGTTCAGATAGCGGACCGTGGTCGGCTTTCCGTGCCAGGTGAACGGACGGAGATTCTCTCCTTCATACATTGAACGTAGCCGTTGCGTTTCGTATCTAGGCGCGGTCGACAAGGCCGGTTCGATGCGGCTCGGAGGCGCCGAGGAGGGTGCCGCCCGGGGCACGGTCGCAGAGTCTGTTGTGACCGTTCTAGCTGGCCGCGGCGGTGGCAGTGCCGGAGTTGCCTCGGCGCGGAGCGCCGTTGTCTCGGCTCGGAGCACCGTCGCCTCGGCACGGAGCGCCGTACTCTCGACTCCGAGCGGGGCACTTGGGAGCCTCATCGCGCCGCCTAGGCCAAGCATCTCGGGCCCGCCCATGAGCGTGAAGAGGAACGCGAACTCCATCCCCTTGCCGGTGGTCTTCATCGTCTTCTCGAAGGTCGTCGGCTTCGGGTTGCTATCCGAGATGGCGATAGCGAATACCAGATCGGGATCCACGCCCCAGACCGTCTGGCCGCCGTACACGCCGGTAGACGAGAACGAGTCGGGTCCGTTCCTCGAGCCTCTGTACATCCACCCGATGTGGGGGAAGTCCCAGTTGAAGTCGTGCGCTCGGTCCCAGAGCGCCCTCGTGTCGATGGGATCCCCCGTCCTCGCCGAGTCTTCGATCTCGTCGAGAATGAGGCTGTAGACGTAGAACGTCTCGGCGGGGGCCGCCCCCCACGATTTGTCCGAGTAGCGTGCTCGCTTCTTTGCGAGCACGTCTCGCGCCCACGACATCTCCTTCTGGAGCTCCGCCTCGGCCGCTGAGGGCTGCGGGCGTGGGCCAAAGATGGCCGCCTCGATGTCCGCGTCCTCGTAGCAACGCCCTTGGCACATCACCTCGGCCGACATTCCCTCGGTGAGCCCATCGAGCGGGCCGTCGTCGACGCCGCCCTCATTGACGGGCGGTTCAACGTCAAGTGGCGCGGTGGATTCTACGTACACCGGCTCGCCCCACTCAGTCTCCCATTTCTTGGCCTCGAGGTCGTAGTGCTGGATCCCCACGGTCACGCCGCCTGCGTTGACCAGGTGGTAGATCGCGGGGTCTTCCGTGGCGACCTGGCGCAGGCCGGCCGGCTTGCGATCGGTGCCGTCGGGATCGACGTAGCCGATCGGATCGCCGCCGACGAAGGCGTAGAGGTTGAGGCCGTCTTCGAGGCCGAGCGGATCGGGGGTGAGCCAGCGGCCGAGCCAGGGCGCGTAGTAACGCTGCGGATAGGCGTGCAGTCCGGTGGATCGGTCGCGTTCCTTGCCGGCGTAGCGGATGTCGCGACGCGCGACCTCGCGCACGGAGTCGCCGGCGATGAAGGCGCTGCCGCCATGCGGCAGGTACTCTTCGTAGCTGATCAGGCGGGCGAGCTCGTCGAGCTCGAGGGGGGGCGAGCCCTGTGCGGTCGTCAGGTGGTAGCGGACGCGGGCGGGGCCGATCGCATTGACCTCGTGGCCGAGGGTATCGACGACGTGGCGATCGACGACAGCGACGCGGCGGTCGCCGTCGCTGACGTGGGTGGTGAAGCGTTCGAGCACGAGCTGATCGCCGCGGCGGACCCGCACGCGCTCCTGACCGCCGTCGAGATACACCACCTCGCGGGTCTCGATGACCGGCGCGTCGCCGCCGACGACCAGCCGCGTGGCCACCTTGCGCGCGCGCACGCGATCGACGGCATAGGCATAGCGCTCGCCGTCGTCGACAGGCCCAGCGGCGCGAGCGACGGTGACGGCGTGGGTGAGGCAAGCGCGCCAGCTATGGCCGAGCGTGCGGAGGTGCCAGAGCCGATTCAGGTTGCCGCCGGCGTCGTAGAGCGTCTCGGGGGCGATGATCGGGTTGCCGTTCTCGTCGAGGGCGGGGCTGGCGCGGTTCGACGTCGGCGAGATCCAGTAGTCGGTGGCCCAGCTCGCCGTGGCGCCGATGTGCTGCACTCGCGCCAGGTTGCCTGCGGAATCCCACTGGAGGCGCTGCGTGTAGCGCTCTAGTGCGGCGCCGTTGTCGAGGGAGATGTGGCGCGCGCCGTGGATACAGCCCGCGGTGGCGGGCCCGTCGTGGGGCAAGAGCGCCTGGTGTACGCGGCCCGTGGCTTCGAGCAGGCGCCCGTACGCGTCGTAGCGGTAATCGCGGCGCGCGCTGACCGCGCCCGGCACCAGCGCACCAGGTCCTTCCTGCGCCAGGTCGAGTGCGCGCACGAGCTTGCCGTCGGGATCGTACGTGTAGCGCAGCGCCTGGAGCGCGCGGCCGTCATGTACGGCATCCTGCGCGGCCAGCTGTCCGCTTTCGACATCGTATCGCCACGTTTGTACGCAGCCGTTGCCGAGCGTCGCTGCGGCGATGCGCCCGTGGGCGTCGCGCTCGAGACCCGAGACGATCGGCGCATCGAGCAGGGCGCCGTCGGGCGTGGTGAGCCGCACTGCGGCCAGCGCGCCGCCAGGGTGGAACGCCTCGCGACGGATCGTGCCGTCAGCGAGCTGCGTCCACACGGTCCGTCCGAGCGCGTCGGTGCGGGTCGCGGTGGTGAACGCCTCCGCTTCGATCGCGACGTCTCCGCGCCAGTCAGGCGTGTCGTCCAGCAGGGCGCGCAGCCGCCGCGTGCGGGTGCGCACCGCGCCGAGCGGATCGTACGTCTCGACCTCGAGCTCGCCCGCCTCGTCGCGCACGAGGACGGCGCGGCCAAGGGCGTTCGCCGCGATCGCACCCGCGCGATCCGCCAGCTCGTCGCCATAGCGATACGTCTCGACCACCGCATCGACGGCCGACGCACCGTCGCCGCCGCGGACGTGGACCGCGCCCGGCCGATCGGCGTGGTCGAAGCGGCGCTCGACCGCAAAGCCGCGGGCGTCCCAGCTCCACACCGCGCGGCTGTAGGCGTCGGCCAGGGCCCAGGTGGAACCGGCGTCGACGCTTCGCTGCGCCAGCACGCGCCCGCGGAGATCGCGCGCATAGCTGAACGCTTCGAGCCCGCGGCCGTCGACCAGCGCCGCGACCTGACCGGTCGCGTCCAGCACGCTCCGCGCGGCCACCGTCGCCGCGGTGGCGTCGCCGATGGCGCGCGTGGCGCACGCCAGCCCGCGCGCGTCGACCATCGAGACGACCGGTGTCCCGGCATGCGCGGCGGCGTGCAGGTACGCCGCGCGCTCGGGATCGTCGGCGGGACGGCCCTCGCGCAGCGCTCGATAGACGGAGTCCTGCACCGTGTCGCTCGGGCTCGCCACCTCGGTCGACCACGCCGCATGCAACGAGCGCGTGTAGCTGCCGTTGGGAAGATCGACGCGCACGGCGCGGCCGAGCGCATCGTAGGTCGTGAGCGTCGAGACGCCGAAGTGCTCGAGGACGGCGTCGCCCTCGTACGCCGCGGTCGGCGAGAAGTACGGCTCGTACATGCGGCCAGGCTGGCCCTTGGCGTCGAACACCACGTGCCCCGATACCCGCCATCGGGTCGCGCTGTGCGTCAGGACCGGGCGCCCGCCGTCGTCGACGATGACGTCACCGCTGGGCCCGCGCGTGATCGCCGGGCCGGCCTCGACCTTCACCTTCTCCTGCAGGACGCGTCCGAAGCCATCGACGTAGCGGATCCGCACGTCGAGCGGCGCGTCGCTGTCGCCACCGCCAGAGACCAGCGCGCTGCGGGCCACGGTGATCTCGGCGATCGGCGTGCCGTCGCGCTCCCACGCGCGATCGTCGACCCACGTCGCCGTGGCGGCGTTTCCGAGCCAGCCCGCCGGGTCGGCGAGGATCTGCGCCACGCGCGGTTCGGCCGGGAGCTGCCAGCTAGCGGTCGTGCCGCCACTCCACGGCCCGCCCCCGACGTGGCCGACGATGCCGGTCGCGACGATGCGCCCGAACCGATCGCGGACGACCTCGGCTACGGTGCCGTTTGGATCGGTCGTGGTCGCCGGCTGAAGTGCGACCGGATCGATCGCGATCGCGGTGGTGAGCCCGAGCGCGTCGGTGGTCGACTCCGGCGACAACCAGTCGGCGTCGTAGGCGATCTTCGTGGTGGCGCCGTCGCCGCGGTGGCTGCCCGCGGCCAGCGCGAACGGACCGGCCAGGTCTTCGCGCGGCGATGCGACCCACCAGTGTCCGTCGGCAGCGACGTAACCGAGCGCCGCGAGCTGCGCATCATCGACCCGCGCCCCGAGCGTTGCCGCGATCAAGCCCGGGGTCAGGCACGCCTCGTCCACATGGTGGCGCCGCGGCGTGCGGCCGACCTCGCCCAGCGGTGCGGCGCCATCGCGCGCGTCGCTCCAGTAGTAGGTGCGCTGCCAGGACAGGCGCCGCGCCGCCGGAACGGCTGCGCCGGGATCGAGCGCCTGCTCGAGTGGGACTGGCGCCGCCAGGGCCGAGCTCACTGGAACGCTCGCCAGGGCACCTGGCGTCATCCGCCCCACCCCCGCCGCGACGCCGACCAGCTCGAGCTGCGTCTCTTCGACCACGAGCCCCAGCGCGAACTGCGCGGACGCATCGATGCTGGTTCGCCGCGCATCGGTGACAGTCACCCACGTGCGCGCTTGCGCAGGATCCTCCACCGCACCGCGCCGCGCGTAGGCCACGGTCGCGGTACGCGTCGGCGCGCCCCACGGGTCGAACGCCACCACCACGTCGTGCGTCACCCGCGGATCTCCACCGCTGCCTTCGTAGGCCGCCACCAGGCGCTCACGCGCGAGCTGCGCAAAGACCGGACGCGCGCGCCCGTGCCGCGCCTGCACCTGCACCAGCTGATGGCTCACCTGCTCGACGTCGAACGGGTGCGCTGTGGGACGCTCCTGTGCGTCGACGGCCCAGCGCTCGCGGCGCACGACCGCACCGGCGAGGAGTCGTCGCGCCGCCGCATGATCGGCGGGGGCATGCAGGCCGGGCAGGTCGACGTGGGCGGGTAGCGTCGGCAGCGATGCGTCGCCGGTGTACGGCGCGAACGGCCGGTGATGGTTCCGCATCGGCGTACCGAGGTGGAACCACGTGCGGGTCAGAAGCGGCGGCGCGAACGCGGCGCCCTCGGGCGTGGCTCCCACCGCCGGCGTGTCGAGCGTCTCGACCCGGCCGAAGCCGCGGAACGCGCCGGTGGCGCCGTCATAGAAGCCGTCGCGGTAGCGGTAGCGCGTGGTCACGGACGTGCCGCCGACGAGCTCGCGCTCGACCCGCGCGTCGACCACCGCGCGATGGCCTGGCAATCGGGTCTCCCAGGGCACGCCCTCCGCGGCGTCGCGCAGGTAGTGCGTCGCCGAGCTCCCCCACGTGAGCTCGGTGCGATGTCCGCAGCCGTCGTCGATCGCCGTGACGGTACCGGGCGCGATCGCGGGCGCTAGCGGAAGGTACGAGAGCGTGGTCCCTCGACCCAGATCGGGCGTGGTCCACACCAGCGACGGACGCCCCTGCCCTGCCACGTCGGTGATCATCGCGGTGCGAGCATCGAACTGCGGCAGACTGCGCAAGCGCTGTAGCGGCCCGAAGCGCCGGCCGCCATGGTTGGGCCACAGCCACACTTCGCCGTGGCGGAGGTACACCAGATCGGCCGTACCGCTGCCGTCGAGATCGACCCAGCGCACGCGCCGGTGATCGAAGTCGACGATCTGCCCGAGCTCGGTCGCGCCGCTCATGGCCATCCGTTCGCCGAAGCGCCCGTTGCCGAGCGACGGCCAGTACTCGACGCCGCCGCGCTGAACCCGCACCAGATCGGGGAGACCATCGCCATCCAGATCCGCGAACGTCAAGCCGAGAGACGGATCGGGGACGCCGCCGGGAGCCCGGTCGCTGCCAGTCGGCAAGGGGACCGTGATCGCGTCGCCGAACTCCCCGTCGCGCTCGTCGAGCGGCCCGCTGCGCGACGGGAACCACACCAGCGCGTCGCCGCGAGCCACCACCGCGTCGGCGCGGCCGTCGCCGTTCAGGTCGATCCAGTAGGTGTGTCCGGCGACGGCTTCGATCTTGGGCCACCGCGCGAACGGCCGGAACCCCTGCCAGCGCGCGTCCTCGCGCTCGAGCGCGAACGCGCCGGCCATGCGCCCGGTGGTGATCGCCAGCTCGGTGTCACCATCGCGATCGAGATCTCCGAGCGCCGCGCCGAGCTCGAGGCTGGGCCGCGCACCGACCAGCGCCGGCTCGGTGAACCGACCGCCTCCGCGATTGGAGCGATAGAGCCATCCGCGATCGCCACGGTAGAGCACGCCGGGCAGGCCCTCGCCGTACAGATCCACGAGGGCCTTGCCGGCGCCGACCACGCCGGTCGACGTGGTCGCGAGCTCCGACACCGCCACGCCGGGCTCGGCATAGGTCAAGGTCAGGGGCGCGCTGGTCGCGCGCACGCCGTCGCGATACCCGACGCGGCGCAGGGTGCGGAGCTGCGCCCCCGCTGGATCGTCGACGTAGCCGAGCTCGAGGGCCGACACCGCGCCCGGCGCCCCGCCCAGCGCGGGCAGGTCGTGAAAGCATGCCAGCCGTCGCACGCGGCGATACGTGCGCACCGAGAAGCCGTCGCGCGCGCTCGCGAACACATCGGGCCGCGCCGGCCAATCGCGATCGGGTTCGAACGTGGGGACGCCATCGGCGTCGCCGTGATCGCCGTGGTCGACCACGAGCGCAAAGGCGAACCGCACCGCGGGCAAGGCTCCGGCCAGAACGTCGGCCGTGAGCGCGACCGGGGCGACGTTTCCATAGCGCACGCGCGTGAGGTACCGCTGCGCCATCGACGGGCGCCGTGGCTCCCAGGGCGCGGTGCGATCGATCCCGCGCCGATCTTCGGCCGCGTATTCGCACCAGAGCGCATTGCCGACCGGGTCGATCATCACCTCCGGCAACCAAGCGGCGATACGCTTGGGTGCGTCCGGATCGGCGATCTGCGCAGCTCCACCCGGCCGTGCGCCGAAGACGGTCAGCACGTCGGCCTCGTCGCGGCTGCGGAAGTGGACAGCGCCCGTGGGGCGATGCACCCAGTGCTCGACGCGCACGCGGGTAAAGCCACTTCGCGGACGCAGGTCGGTGACCTGGTAGTCGCCGTCGATGCGCCGCCGCGGCGTACCGTCGTCGGCGCGCCACACCACCAGGGGCACGCCGCCCAGCGCGAACCCGTCGCGACCGTCCCAGCGCGGCAAGTGCTCACTCGCGTCGACGGTGATCGCCGGCAGTCCGCCGAGCGACCAGCCGCGGCCCACCACCGAGTTGCCACCGCCGCTCCATCGCAGCCCGAGCCGCGGCGTCAGCGCGCGCGCCGCGGTGAGCGGCACCGGCACGTCGATCGACGCGCCGCCGGTGAACTCGTCCACGGCGACCTGGTGATCGACCTTGGCCACCGTGACCGTGTCGCGCGAGCTCCGCTCGTCCACCATGGCCTACACCGAGCCTACACCTGCCCGCCACGGAGCCGGACCGGCAACAGGAGCAGGACGTCGTCGAGCATCGTGGGATCGATGGCCCCGTCGGAGACCAGCGGCCCACCGGCGGTGAAGGAGATCGAGTGCTCGCCCCAGCTCGCCCCCGCGGGCCACGGGAACGGTGCGAACCACAGCCCGCCCAGGGCTGGCTCGGGTTGGAAGCCACTGACCGGCGTCCCGTCGAAGGTGAGCCTCACGCCGGCGAGGTCGAGGTCGGGCGCCGTTCGCAGCGCGAGTCCCAGGAGGCGCTCGGGAGCGCTCTCGACGAGCATGGCCCGCCCCTGATAGACGGGCGGGAGCACCGCGGTTGGAAGCTCGAAGGGCACCGCGGTCCCCAGTTCCGCATGCACGAGCTGAGCGAAGGCGTGGCTCCAGTCGCGACGCCCGCTGATCAGCACCTGACTTGGTTGCTCGCGATAGAATGTGAGGAGCGATGCGGGACCGGCCGGAGCCTCCACGGCGTCGCGGCGCGCGGCGTCGTACCGGGCCGTGTACGCGAGCGAGACCACGGCCTCGGTGATCGTCCGGTAGTCGAACGATCGCACGGTACCCGGCAGCGTGAGCTTCCATCGGGACACCGCGCCTTGTCCTTCGAACGGCAGGTAGCGCTCGTCGCGAAACGACAGCTCGAACACGCCGCCGTCTGCCTGGGCTGTCGAGGCGGCGATGGTGGTTCCGTGGGCGCGCGGGACCTCGACGAGGTCGCCGCTGGCGGCGGGCCGCACCTGGCTGGCCTCCAGCTCGAGCATCGCGCTCACGTTCACGTACGGGCCGCTGACGCACGGGATCGACAACCGCACGGCGCGCAGGCGCCGCTTGTAGTGCCCAGGGTACGCCTGATCGAACGCGACCTCGGGGACCTCGAACGCGCAGGTGCCGGACTCCTGCAACGCCACGAGCGCCACTGGGTCGAGCATGGAGAGCGGGAACGACTGGTCGATCTCCAGCTCGCGGTGGTGGGTCTCGAGGAAGCGTCGATCGAGCGCTTGCAGATCGGAGAGGAGCCGCTCTCCGGCGAGGAGGCCACCGGTGTGCGCGTCCCAGTAGCCGCTTGCGAGTCCGCCGACACCGTCGCCGCGTTCGTAGCGGTAGGCGCGCTCGGCGAGGCGTGCCAGGGCGAGCGCATGACCGTACGCGAGGCGGTAGAGCGCCTTGAGCCCCTGCGCCATGCGTGTGTGCAGCGTCAGGTTGGTCACCCTCTCGCGCTCGAAATCGAGGATGTCTTCGAGCTGCTGAATGCTCTCGTCGTGAGCGGTCAGCGCCTGCTCGGCGGCAGTGACGCGCAGGGCGGCGGCGCGCTCCTGACGGCGCAGGCTTGCGACCTCGTCCCGCGACAGTCGCCGCTGGTGCCGCCAGCCGTCATCTCGCCGCTCGAAGCCACCTTCCAGACCGGCCATCCCCGCTGCCCCGTCGGAGAGCGCACCGACGACGCCCGCCCACGCGCCGAGCGAGCTGTGCACACCGGCGAGCTGCTCGCCGCCGAAGCAAACGGCCCAAGGCGCGCACGTCTCGGGGATGGCTCGCAGCGGCGTCGCGGTGAGGTGGGCGGCGGCGCTGAGGGTGCGCGCGATCATCGCGGCCTCGCGTGAGGCGATCTCGATCCACTCTCGTGTGCTCTTGCCCTCGGCGAGAAGGCCGTCGTAGTAGGCCTCGCGGTACTCCGCAGACTGGAGCTGGCGCGCGACCGCGGCGTGACTCTCCTTCGCCGACTCGAGGTCGAGCACGCGCTGCTGTCGCGTCAGGCGTGCCATCGCCAGACCTTGCTCCTGCCGCAAGATCGAGAGCGCTTCGTTGTCTCGTCGCTCGAGCGCGCCGAACAAGGAGCTGCCGAAGCCGGCGAGGGAGGACGCGAACCCCTTGGCGCGCTCGATCAGGTACGCAAAGCGGTAGGGCGGCACGTCGGCTGCCACATCCGAGACCAGGTCATCGGGGGTGAGGCCGAGCGCCGTGGCGGCGACCCGGCTCATCGGATCGAGCTCGGGTGCGAACAGCGCCAGATCGCGACGGACACCGTCGAGATCGAGGCAGTGGTGCAGTTTCCACAGACGGTCTTCGACGCGGTCCCACCGCGCGAGCAGCGTCCTGTTCACCGGCAAGCAGAACACCGGGCCGAGGATCGAGAGCACGCTTGACGCGAGCGTGTGGTCGGCGGGGCTGCGCGCCGGGGCACCGACCTGACCGCGCGTGTCGTCCACGACCTGGCCGGCGAGGCCGTGCTGGCCGTCGACGGCGCTCAGCGACTTCGAGGGCCCCCAGACGTCCACGCGCCCGCGCAGCCACCGCCGGTCGAACGCCGACGGCCTGGGGGCGAGTGAGCTGGCCGTCCGCCAGGCAATCTCGTTGCGCGCCTTGGTGAGGCGAGGGATCGCAGCCATCCACGGGATCGCGCTGGCACCAGAAGACGTCGCAACGGCTCGCCGCGCCATGACCTCGTTCTCCGCACCGATCCGCAGCGACTCGGCCTGGTCGAGCAGCGGCTCGATCTCGCCGTAGCTCCTGGGCTGCGACGAGTGCGGGGAACAGTCGCCGAGCCGCGCGGGGCGCGTGCCCAGGAGCTGGGCGGCGAGCTGATACAGCCCGCGCGCCTCTTCGACGGATTCGCGCGTGAACTGCGCGAACAGGAGGTCGCCCCAATCGAGGAGGTTGTCGACGTAGCGCGCGAACGCGTAGCGCTTGTAGGCCGACAGGCGCCGGCGGGCGATCGCGTGTGGGTTGAACGGATCCTGCACGTAGGCATGGAGCGCTTCGCCGTCCGTCAGGATGTCGCGGGCGCTCTCGATGGTGAGGCCGCGGAGCTCGCGATACCGCCACACCCGATCCAGCCGACGCTGCTGACGGTCGCTCGCAGGGGTGGTCGTGGTGTCGATCCTCTCCGTGGAGGTGGGATCGAAGACGCGGTGAAACCAGCGTCGCGCGTCGGCGTGGCGTCCGCGCGCCGCGAGCGCCGTGGCGATGAGCAGCGGGATGTGGAGGAACAGCTCCCGCAGGTAGGTACCCATCGACCCGCGGAAGTTGAGGGTGCCGGCGTCGGTCCGGTCGAGGACGACTGGCTCGATCGAGAAAGGGACGGTCGCTTCCGCGAGCGCGAGCTGGCGCGCGGTGGCCAGGAGGCCGTCGATCCCCTCCTCGAACAGCGCGCGGCCCAGGCCGGAGACCACCGACGAGCCGGTGCGCCGCAAGGCGAAACGGCCAGCGTCGTCACCCAGCGGTGTCACCAGGAACGATTCACCATCGTGGACGATCGCGCTTTCAGGTCGGCCCAGGACGGGCAGCACGTCGGCGGGGCTGCTGTGCCTCGCCAGCCGCAGCTCCGGCTGACCTTCAAACGCTTGCGGCAGCAAGCTCGCAGACACATCTTGCGCGTACATGTGGCGACTGGCGGGTGTCGCCGCCGCGCTGGCCAAGACCTCGGGATGAAGATGGCTGAAGCGAGGACGGATCGCCGTCAGGTCTCGTCCAGACGCGCCAGAGAGTCGCAGGAATGCGCCCGGGTAGGTCTGGGCCGCGACGAGTCGATCGTCTGCCACCACGCGCGCGTACAGGTCGAGGTCTCCGACGAAGCGGTGGTTGCGCAAGACGACGCGCAGCCGCTGCTTGTGAACGATCGGCACGGCCCGCGCCCAGCTCGTGCCGGTCAGAGAGTATCCATCGACGGGTTGGCCGTGCCTGCGCCCGCTCGTGTCGTATCTCGGTGTGCCGTTGTTCAGACCCTCTTCGATCACGCCCTCGCCTCGATCGAACCAGCCACCCTCTTGAAACGGCAGCCCCATGGCTTGCGCCTGCCCCCAGGTTCCCGTCGGCAGGAGCGAGACGCTTACCAGATTGAACGTGTGGCGATATCCGGTGAACCGCATGTTGCCACCGCCGAGCGATTGCAGCGCTCGGGTCTTGACCGTCGGCCACAGCAGGCTGAGTCGGCCTTGATGCACCACCGGCGACACCGTGCGTGTCGGGGCCGAGATGGCGAGCTTCTGCCAGTGGCCCCAGATCGCGGACTTCACCGGCGTCGCGAGCGCGGCTTGCAGGTTGGTGACGCTCCGATAGTAGAACGTGGCCGGGTCACGGGCGGTGACACCGATCAGGTGCAGCACGTCGCTGGGGGCACCCCCGCCCAGGTCGTGGTAGGCGCCAGCGAGGCGCAGCCCGGCGAGCGCTTCGAGCTCCTGCAAGTACGTCGCGTACGCGCTCAGGATGCTCGCCTCGTCGAGCGGCGACTGCCCGAGCCCTTCCTCCAGCTCGACGAACTGCGGGGTCTTGTCGTCGCGGACGCCAGGGTCGAGGTAGTTCTCGGGCCACAGGAACACCCGGCGATTGGCCTCCCAGACCCGGTAAGCGCGGCGCCACTCCCAGCTCCGTTGACCGTCGTCGGACAAGGTCACAGCCGCGAACGACGCGCTAACCGGATCGGCGCCGTTGGTCTCGACGCCGAGCGTGATCCGCGTGATGTACTCCTGCACGGCGTTCGTCGCGGCGACGACGCGCGATGTGGTCGCACAGCCGCCGGCGTCGATATCGACGAGCAGGAGTCCGGCGAGAGCGTTTCGATCGGGGGCGATCGCTCGAGCGCGGAGCAAGTGATCGACCAGGGCGTCACGCCTGCGCTCGCGCAACAGCGCGCGACCGTCATCAAGGAGCTTCTTCTCCGCGGCATCGGACTCGCCGCGCTCACTCGCCGCCTGCTCGAGGGCGGCGGCGGCTGTCGCGCGGGTCACATCGTCGTCCGAGACCAGTCCTTGCAACGTGTCGCCGTCGACGCCGAGCCGGGTTGCGATCCCGACCGCGGCCTTCAGACGGTCGAGCGCCGCGATGACTCCGTTCGGCAACGCGACGCGACCGCGCAGCCCGGCCATCTTCGCCGCGGTCGTCCCGAGGAGGAGTGCCAGGGTAGGATCGGCGGCGGGGGCGAACTCGGCGGTCGCCGGATCGAACTGGGACGCGACGGCGAGCAACGGATCTTGTCGATCGGTCGCGCTGCCCCTCCCGGCGGCCCGGCCCAGCGCGGTGGCCTGGGCGAACGTGAAGCGCGGTACGTCAGGGCGGGCCGGGTCGATGGTCGGCCATGCTCCGGGGCCGAACGTCGTCGGCGCGTCCTTCAGGAGAGCGAGTCCGGCGGCAGACCAGCCACGGGTTGCGACATCGACGCGGGACACGGCCGCGATGGCGACCTCGAGGTGGGTCCCGTTCGCGGCATCGACGACCGAACGCGCGAGCGCGGCGCCGCTCGCGATCGCGGCCAGTCCGAGCAACTGGATCACCTCCGCTTCGTCGCGACCGAGAGACGTTGCGAGTCCGGACTGGACCTGACCTTCGGCGGTGTGGGGCAGGAGCGCCGCAACGAGGTCGGCGGCCGCAAGCGCACGCTCGGTGCCATCGACGGTCACTCGGATTCCCGGCGGCACCGTCACGGCCGCCGGAGTCAACGCCGCGTCATCCGCCATGACCCGCACGCCGCCCACCGTCGCGAACAACGACGCGTTCGCGGACAAGATCGCGGCGGCGTCTGCGGCCGACAGGCCATACGCAGCGGCGAACAGATGGTCGGGGACCGCGCGAGAGAGAGCGAACCTGCGGCGGATCGACGCGGCGACCGTTGCAACCGAGAGCAGTGTGCCGGCGTTGGTCGGCGCGCCGCCCGTCGCGGCCATGAGCGCGTCGAGCGTGCGGCCGCTGGCTCGCCAGGCGTCGACGGCGTCGACGACGGCCCGGGCGTCGGCGAGGCCGGTCACGCTCGCGACCCCGGCGAGGCGCATGATCGTGACCAGCTCGTCGATCGACAGCTCGAGCAGCGCGGCAAGCCGCGCGTGGCGAAGCAAGAGCGTCAGGTTGGCGGTGGAAAGGACGAAGTAGCGCGCGGCCGGATCGGGGGCATCCGGGTCAAAGCCTGGGGTGGACTCCTGGGCGAGGTGCGGCGCCAGATTGCGCACCAGCGCGAGCACTGCTGCGTCGGTGAGCGCCAATCCCGAGGCGAGTCGCACCGACGCTCCGCGATCCGCCGCGGCGACCGACGGGACGAGCGCCGGATGGAGGAAGCGTGTCGCGGCGTTGGGCCACGCCGCCGCCGGGTCACGGACACCGCGGTTGAAGGGCCCGGCGGCCTCGGCGTCGAGAGGACCGGCCAGCACCGCGGCGTCATGGTCGGTGAGCGCGGCGCCAAACCGCGTGGCCAGGCGCTGGCGGAGCGCCCACGGCTCGAGCGAAAGCAGCGAGCGGTCGCCCAGCGCTCGCAACAGCCGATCGGTCTGGCCGATGTCTAGCCCCGCGGTCCGCGCCAGTCGCACCAGCCGGTGCATGCGGTCGAGCGCATCCACGGTCAGGCCACGCACCCATTCGATGTCGTTCTGCACGCTCGACGGATCGCGGCGGTCGGGGTCGATGCGGGGAGTGGCACCGCCCTGGCGCGTGAACCACGCGTTCACCACGTGGCCGAGGGCGTCGCGGTCGAGTCCCATCGCGGGGCCGAGCACGGTCGCGTCCACCTCGGCGACGGCGGCCGGCGTTCCCCCGAACGTGTATCCGTAGACTTCTCCGATGGCCGCCAGCGTCGTCCTCGGCGTGGTGATGAGCTGTTCCACGGCCAGGCTCACACCGAGCAGCGTGCGCGCCGTCTCCACGCCCAGGGCGTCCGCGAGGACAGGCCGGGCGACCGCAAACGCCGTCAGGTGAGCGGAGACGCTCGCGAGCCCGAGCGCGAACGGCTGATCGAACGAGGCCGTGTGTCCGGGAAGCCCCGCGGAGGTCTGGTAGACGAAGTCCTCGACGGCGACGCGGTCGGCGAACGATCCCGAATACTGGGCGGCGGTGGCGACGGCGTTCTCCAGGACCTCGTTCACGATGGTCAAGGTCGGGACCGGCGTGGTCGTCGCGCTGCACGTGAGCGGGAACGTCCACAGGTCGGGCCGGCGGCGCCGAAGCGTCATCGGCGCGCCGGGCGGCAATTGGGCTCCGACCTCGCGGCGGACGAAGTCCATCAAATCGACGAAGTACGCCGCCGGCCCGAGGACCGATGCGCAATGCGCGCAGTCGCAGTAGGACTGGTTGCCAAACAAGCTGGCGTAGCCATCCAGCGACGAGAACGACTGCGTGACGCTCGGTGGCGGCAGGGTTGGTGCGGGACCGTTGGCCGCACCGACCTCGTCGATGATCCCCGAAGCATACAGGGCCGCGTCGGCGGCGAGGGTTCGTGCCGTCTCCCAGATCTGCTCGCCGCGCCGACCCGACAGACCGGGCAACGCCTGGATCTCTGAGAGGCGCTGTCGCGCGATCTCGGTCGCAGACGAGAAGCCCGCCGCGAGCAGGGTCATCGCGCCGTCGATGCCCCCGGCCACGGCGCGCATGCGCTGGAACGTCCGGATCGTCGCCTTGATCGGATCGACGAACGTGGAGAGCTGGAATCGTTGCCAGTCCTTGCTCTCCCTGCTCAGGTCGAGCGTGAGCACATCGGCGCGGAGCCCGGAGCCGGCCGCGGTCAGCAGCGCCTTGGTCAACGCTTCGATGCGCTGCTGTAGTTCTGCGAACCGTTCCTTGGTGCTGAGTGTGTACGTGTCCAACACCTCGTCGAGCCCGAGACCACGGTACGCGCGCACCATCCGCATCAGCACCTGCCAGCGCGCCTCGACTTCCTTGTGCGAGTCCGGCGGCACCTCCTCGAGGTCCAGCTCGTCGAACGGCCGATCGAACCGCCGCGGGTTCCGCTTCTCCAGGCCGACGAGCGCCTCGAGTGCCTCGTGCACGGCGTCGGTGGGCGGCGGCAGACGGCCGACCAGCGCGCTCGTCGGGAAGAGCACCTCGAAGCGACGCGAGAGCGCGATGGACACGTCGTCGATCGTGGTCCCCGGCGGGACCGTGGCGCCCACGGATCGCAGACCAGCCGTCCACCGAGCGGGTGCCCATGCCGCCAGCTCGCTGTTGAGGTTCTCTCCCGCGAGCTTGTTGACCACCTTGACGAGGTCGGCGTCGTCGTCGCACAGGTAGTAGCGCTCGAGAACCTTCCCGAGCGCGCTCGCCTCCGCCGCGGTGATCAACGACTTGCTCACCAGCGCCTGCAAGGCTCCGTTGTCGATCGCTTCGGGGGACAACAGCGTCTTGAGCGCGTCGGCCGCGCTGGTGGAGACCTGTGCAAGCTTGACGACATCTGCCAGGCGCGACTCCTCGATGAGCTGCCGCACCATCGGGATCAAGCCGATGGGAGCCTTGGCATCGAACTTCACATCGCGCTTCCTCAGCTCCGCGACCAGCGCTTGCGCGAGCGGGGCGCTTGCCGCCGCCAGCTCGACCAGGGTCAGCTCCAGGTGGTCTTTCAGCGGTGTGAACACGGCGATGTCCTAGTGTCGAGGGTGAAGACGTGGTGATGGGTCGAGGGACGACGCGACATGCGGAGGCTGGGCGCCCGGCGAGGCAGCAGTGAACGCGGACCGAATCCCGTCGACACCGGCGGCGACCGGATGGCGACATGACGAGCGGGGACGGCGCGTGACAGGGCAAGGACATCGTTCCATGCGGTCAACATCGTCCGATCTCCTGAAGATCCCGAAGCCCACGTGGACTGTATCGTGCCCGGTTGACCGACCCTGCGGGCCAGTGCCGAAATCGGCGTGGCCTCCACGCGCCCGATCGTTGCCCCTGGTTCGCTGCATTCGAGCGTCGTTATCGTCAGCGGGTCGGCGAGAGTTGCCTGGCAAACAGCGGCAAGAACGGCTCCGCGGCTCGGCGGCTCGTGCCGCCGACCACTGGCCGGCACGTGATCATCCCCTGCGTGCATCGCGTGCCGGCTCGAGCAGATCGCGGCGGGCCGCCCGCGACGGTCGCCGGGCTCACCGGCTACAAGAGCCACGAGAGAGAACCACCTGCATGTACGGACTCATCGGGAAGCTGAACATCGCGCCTGGTCGACGGGGTGACGTCGTGCAGGCGCTCGTGGAGGGCACGAAGGGGATGCCGGGCTGCCTGAGCTACGTCATCGCCGAGGACGCCATGGACGCGAACGCGATCTGGGTGACCGAGGTGTGGGACCGCAAGGAGAGCCACCAGGCGTCGCTCACGCTCCCCGCGGTCCAGGAGGCCATCGCGCACGTGCGGCCGCACATCACCGGCTTCGGCGAGCGCTTCGAGACCGTGCCGGTCGGCGGGCCGGGGCTCCCCACCGCGGGCTGAGCCCGCCCCGCGTCCTCAGACGATCATCACCGGCTCGCCGGCGTCCTCCGCGGCGCGCAGGGCGGCGCCGGCGTCGCGCATGAGGCGGGCGAACGAGACGTCGGTGCCGGCGGTGATGCCGGAGACGCCGGCGGTGACGTGGGCGCGGAGGTCGGCGCCGGCGGCGCGGACGGGCGGGTGGGCGGCGACGGCGGCGACGATACGCTGGGCGACGAGGGCGGCGCCGTCGGCGTCGGTGTAGGGGAGGAGGACGAGGAAACGATCGGGTGGCAGCTCGACGGGCATGTCGATGTCGCGGATGGCGGAGGCGACGGCGGCGGCGGCGCGGACGCGGAGATCGCGCTTGATGGTGGCGGCGCGCGGCGGGTCGACCTGGCGCAGGAGGCAGACCGAGAGCGGGTAGCCGTAGCGGCGGGCGCGCTTGAGCTCGAGCTCGAGGACGCGCTGGAAGAACTCGAGCTGCTGGAAGCCGGTGACGGTGTCGGCGTGGCCGAAGCGCTCGAGGCGATCGCGCAGGCGGGCCTCGGTGCCGCGGACGGTGAGCATCTCGCCGCGCTCGGCGGCGAGCTTGGCGGCGGCGAACAGCACCGGGCCCAGGCGCTCGGGCTCGTGGGGGCGGAGCGCGACCAGATCGGCGCCGGCGGCGTGGGCGCGCTCGGCGGCGATGCGGCCGGCGCCGGGCACCGCGGCCACCAGCACCGGACGGCGCGGCGCCAGGGCGCGGGCCGCGTCGAGGACGGCCTCGCCGCCGGGCAGCGCGACCACGACGACGTCGGGCGCGGGGTCGCCGCTGAGCCGCGCCCCGACCTCGGCGAGCGCGCCGGCGCCGGCGCCGGCGATCAGCACCTCGTAGCCCTGGGCCACCACCGCCGCCCGCGCCTGGGACAGCGGCGCCGCCGCGGTCTCCCAGATCGCGACCCGCGCCGACGGCAGCGGCGTCAGCTCGGCCTCCTCGACGAGCTGCTCGTCGTCGATGGGCGCGGTGAGATCGACCCGGCCGCGCCGCGCGGGCTCGCGATCGGCGCGCGCCGCGGCCTCGGCGCCGTCGCGGCGCGCCGCCGCGGTCGGAGCCTTGCGCACCCCGGTGCGGGTCGCGGCGCGGGGACGCGGCTTGTCGGTCACCGGCCGACGGTACCGCGACCGGCCCGGCCGCCGCCACCGCCCGCCCGGCCACCGCCACCACCGCTGGCCACGCCGCCGCCCTCGCCTCCGCCTCCGCCGCCTCCGCCAGCGCCGCCTCCGCCTCCGCCTGTCGCGCCCGCGCCCCCGCCACCACCCCCGCCCTCGCCGCCCACCTCCTCCACCGTCACCGCCGCGCGCCCGCGCGCGAAGCGCAGCTCGAGCCGATCGCCCGGGCGCACGGCCGCGGCGTCGGCGATCACGCGGCCGTCGTGGGTGGCCAGGGCGTAGCCGCGCTCGAGCACGCGCAGGGGCGACAGCGCATCGAGGCGGGCCACGCCCTGGGCGAACGCCGCCCGCCGCCGGTCGAGCCCGCGCCGCGCCGCGGTCGCCAGCGCCGCCTCCAGCCGCCGGACCTCGGCCCGCCGCGCCGCCAGCCGCGGCGCCGGATCGTGGCGGCGCAGCCGGCCCTCGAGCCGCGCCAGCTCGGCCCGCCGCGCCGCGAGCTGGGCCCGGGGGTGGGCCGCGCCCAGCCGCAGCTCGAGCCGCCGCAGCTCGGTGGCGTGGGCGCCGAGCCGCGCCCGCACCGTCGCCCGCGCGCCCTCGGCCAGGCCGTCGAGCTCCTGGCGGGCGTCGCGCAGGCGCAGGCCGAGCTCGCGGCGCAGCCGGCGCTCCTCGGCGGCGAGCAGGCGCGCGAGCTGGTCGCGCACCGGCACCACCAGCTCGCCGGCGGCGGTCGGCGTCGACGCCCGGGCGTCGGCCGCCAGGTCGCACAGCGTGACGTCGACCTCGTGGCCGACCGCGCTCACCACCGGCACCCGGCACGCCGCCACCGCCCGCACCACGCGCTCGTCGTTGAAGGCGACCAGGTCGGTGGTGGCGCCGCCGCCGCGGCCGAGGATGACGACGTCGACCCGCGCCTGCTGGATCACCCGCAGCGCGTTGACGATCTGTCCCGGCGCGCTCGGCCCCTGCACCATGCAGTCGGCGACCACGATGTGCGCCGGCGGGAAGCGGCGCTGGATCGTGCGCACGACGTCGCGCAGCGCCGCGCCGGTGCGCGAGGTGACGACGCCGATCCGCCGCGGCAGGGCCGGCAGCGGCCGCTTGCGGTCGGCGGCGAACAGGCCCTCGGCCGCCAGCTTGCGCTTGAGCTCCTCGAGCGCGGCGGCCGCGGCGCCGGCGCCCGCCGGCTCGGCGAAGTCGACGTAGAGCTGCAGCCGGCCGTCGCGGTCGAAGACGCCCAGCTTGCCGCGCACCCGCAGCCGCAGCCCGGGCTCGAGGGCGAACCGCAGGCGGGCCGCCGTGGTCCGCCACATCACCGCCGGCATGACCGCGCCCCGGTCGCGCAGGCTGAAGTAGACGTGGCCGCTGGCCGGGCGCTTGACCTCGGCGGCCTCGCCCTCGACCCACAGCAGGCCGTAGCGCTCGACGGCGTGGTTGGCCCACCGCACCACGTCGGCGACGGTCAGCGGTCGCTCGCGCGACGCGGGCTTGGGCTCGGCGTCCGTGGTCACCCGGCCCCACGTTACCCAACCCCTCGCGATCGCTGCAACCGCCGGCGGTGGCGCGGTGTCCTTCGAGCGGATACGATGCCGGCGACGTCCATGGCTGCTGCCCCTCCTGCCCGCGACCCCGGCGCCCCCATCGCCCAGGACGAGATCGACCCCGAGCTCGTCAGCCTGCGCCGGGCCGCGCCGCGCATCGGCGTGGTGACGGCCGCCGCGATCGTCCTCCTGTGCGTGATCCTGATGGTGCGCCTGCGCCACGACCTCGCCTTCGCCCGCGGCGGCGACAGCCCGCGCGTGGTCTCGGTCGCCGACGTGCTCGCCGGCAAGGTCGGCGACGACAGCTACGTCACGATCGACGCCCAGCTCGATCGCCCGGCCGCGGTGCGCGCCCGCGTCAGCGAGGCCAGCTCCGGCGCCCGCGTGGTGCCGGTGGTCGGCACCGGCGACCGGCTGTGGGTCGCGGTCGCCGGCGATCCGTGGTCGCCCTACCAGCACGATCAGGTCTACACCGGCCGCCTGCGGCCGCTGGCGAGCGTGCGCTTCGCCGAGCCGGTCGCGGCCTTCACCGCCCGCGAGCCGGCCCCCCGCTTCGTCGCCGGCGAGGAGCTGCGCCGCGCCCGCGCCGCCGGCGCCAGCGAGGTCGCCCTGGTCGGCGGCGGCACGCTCACCCTCGGGCCCACCGATCAGATCGAGGTCGCGATCGCCGACCCCGGCGCCGCGATCATCGTCGCCACCTTCAACGATCGCTGCAAGGACGTGCGGGCCTGGGACGAGGCCCTGACCGCCGCCGGCCTGGTCACCCCCGGCGGCGAGCCGTTCCAGCTCACCCCCGACCTCGCGCGCTGGGAGCTGCGCCGCCCCGACGCCGTGGCCAGCGCCGAGCGCGTCATCGAGGCCGCCCAGCTCTGGGGCGCGCGGGTCGAGCCCGCCACCACCCGCTACCGCGTGGCCTGGCGGGAGCTGCCGGCCAGCGACGCCGGGGTCGCCCTGCCCGACGGCGTCGTGCCGTGGTCGGCGATCGACGTGGCCGCGGTGTGGGCGCCGCGCCGGATCCCCGGCGATGCCCGCGTGCTGCTGGTCGGCGAGACCCCGGCCAGCTACTGGTACCTCACGCCGGTCTACGGCGGCCTGGCGCTGTTCGCGGCGCTCTTCACCTGGGCGCTGGTGCTGGCGGTCCGCCGCCAGGTCGTCGACGGCCGCGCCCGCGCCGCCCGCCCCGCCGACGCGTGACCGCGGTCGCGCCCCGTCGCGCCGCCGGGCGTTGATGGTACAAGGGCGACCGTGTCCGCCCACCCGGTCCGCCTCTACGACTCGCTGCGCCGCCAGAAGGTGCCCTTCCAGCCGGTGGTCCCCGACCGCGTCGGCGTCTACGTCTGCGGCCCCACGCCCTACGCCGCCGCCCACATCGGCCACGTCTACTCGGCGGTCTGCTTCGACACGATCCGCCGCGGCCTCATCTTCCTCGGCTGGCAGGTCACGTACGTCCGCAACATCACCGACGTCGACGACAAGATCATCAACCGCGCCCGCGAGACCGGCCAGGATCCGCTGGCGCTGTCGGCCCACTTCACCGACGAGTACAACGCCGACATGGCGCGGTTCGCGGTGCTGCCGCCCGACGTCGAGCCCCGGGTCTCGACCCACATCGCCGAGATCATCGCGATCACGCAGAAGCTGGTCGACGCCGGCAAGGCCTACGTCGTCGACGGCGACGTCTACTTCGAGGTCGCGACCTTCTCGGCCTACGGCCGCCTCAGCGGCCAGTCGGTCGACGACCTGGTCGCCGGCGAGCGGGTCGCCGTCGACGAGCGCAAGCGCGCCCCCGCCGACTTCGCCCTGTGGAAGGCGGCCAAGCCCGGCGAGCCGGCGTGGGACTCGCCGTGGGGCCGCGGCCGCCCCGGCTGGCACATCGAGTGCTCGGCGATGAGCGCGACCCACCTCGGCGAGACCTTCGACCTCCACGGCGGCGGCAAGGACCTGGTCTTCCCCCACCACGAGAACGAGATCGCCCAGTCGCAGGGCGCCCACGGCACCCACACCTTCGCCCGCTACTGGCTGCACAACGGCTTCCTCAACTTCGACGGCGAGAAGATGTCGCGGTCGGAGGGCAACGTCTTCTCGTGCACCCAGATCGAGCGCGAGGTCGGCACCGAGGCCCTGCGCTTCTACTTCGTCAGCCACCACTACCGCTCGCCCATCGACTTCGAGTACGTCGCCACCCGCGACGCCGCCGGCGCGCTGCTCGACGTCAAGTTCCCGTCGCTCGAGGCCGCCGACCGCCGGGTCGAGTACTTCTACACCACGCTGCGTCGGAACGACGACTTCGTCGCCCAGGGCGGCGACGGCGGCGAGGGCGCGGTGGTTCCCGAGGCCGAGCAGCTCGTGCCGGCGGCGCGCGACGCCATCGCCGACGACTTCAACGCGCCGGTGGTGGTGGCGGCGCTGGGCGAGGCCGCGCGCCTGGCCAACCGCCTGCTCGACGAGGGCAAGGGCGTCGACAAGGCGCTCCGCCGCCGCAGCCTGGCCCGGCTCGGGCGCGACCTGCGGGCCGTGGGCTGGGCCCTCGGCGTCCTCGGCGCCGACCCGGCGGCCTACGCCCGCGCCCGCCGCGACCGCCTGGTGCGCAAGCGCGGCCTCGACGTGGCCCAGGTCGAGGGCCTGCTCGCCGCCCGCGCCGAGGCCCGCAAGGCCAAGGACTTCGCGCGCGCCGACGCCCTGCGCGGCGAGCTGACCGCGCTCGGGGTCGAGGTCCTCGACACCCCGGGCGGGACCGACTGGCGCATCCTCGACGGCGCGCCGGCGTAGACGGCGGACGGGACGCGCGGCGGCGGCGGACGCGAGGCGGGGGCGGACGCGCCGCGCGGCGCGTCCGGGTCCCGGACGTTCAGGCCGGCGGCGGGGCGGCCAGGCGGCGGGCGAGCTCGCCCGTGCGCAGGAGCTCGACCAGCGTGTCGTGGCCTCCGAGCAGCTCGCCGTCGAGGAAGATCGCGGGCACGGTGCGGTGCCCGGTCTCGCGGGCGATCCGTCGCCGCTCGGCGAAGTCGACGGTGATGTCCTTGACCTCGTGGGCGACGCCGGCCTGGTCGAGGAGGGCGCGCGCCCGCCGGCAGTAGCCGCAGTAGATCGCCGTGTACATCACCACCCGCGGCGCGCTCATGGAGGTCCGCGAGGCTAGCGCACGCCGCGACCGGCGGCGAGGCCCGGCGCGCGGCCGGCGACGGCCCGCCGCCCGCGGCGGGCGTCCCTACTCGTCGCTCGTGTCCTCGGACAGGTAGGCGAGGATGACCTCGTCGAGGCTGCGCTCGGAGATGAGGTCGCCGCCGATGCCGGCGTCGGTGTCCTTGGCCCGCCGCACCTTGCCCTGCCCCGCCGGGGTGCCGACCGTCCGCGCCGGGCCGCCGACGATGACCGGCGGCCGCGACACCACGACCCCGCCGCTGGGGGGGCGCCCGCGCGCCGTCTGCGGCTGGGTGCCCGGCCGCGGGATGGGCTGGGCCGGAGGCCGCGGCGTGGTCGCTGGCGGCTCGGCGCGCCCCGGCGTGGGCGTCCGCGGCACCGACGGCGGCAGCGACGGCAGCTTGCTCCCGGTCGGGGTCGGCCGGGCGCCCGGGCCCACCGGGCGGACCGGCGGCGGCGTGGGCGCCCGCGGCACCGACGGTAGCTTGCTGCTGGGCGGGGTCGGGCGCGGGATGGGCGGCCGGTTGGCGCCGGGGCCGCCCGGGGGGGCATGGCCGACCCCGTGGCCGTGGCCCGCGCCGGGGCCGCCGGGGAGCGGCCCGGGGATCGGGTCGATGGGGCCGCTGCCGCGCCGCACGCTGTACTGGCCGGGCCGCTCGGGCTGCACGCCGGGCGGCGCCGGGGTCGACGGCGGCGCCGGCGAGTGGACCTGGCCCACGTCCGCGTCGGCCACCTCGACCAGGCCGGCGGCGGCCAGCTCGTCGTCGCCGACCTGGATGGCGTTCATCGCCTCCGAGATGTCGTTGCGTGACAGCTTCGGGGCCACCGGAGGATGGCCCGGCGCCGGCGCCAGCTCCGGCTCGAGGCTGAACGCGGCCGCCGGCCCCACGCGCTCGGTCGGCGCGCGGGTCATGGGCGCGTCGATCCCGCCCGGCATGCCGGTCATGGGCAGCTCGTCGAGCACCACCGGCACCGGCGTCGTCGCGCCGCCCTCGATGAGCTCGATCACCGGCTCCGACGACTCGTTCCAGGTGTCGGCGCGCTCGGAGCGCGGCAGCGGCGCCCCGGCGGCGACCGGCGGCTGCGGCGGTGGCGCCGCCGGCGGCGTGGGATCGTCGATCCGCGGCACCGGCCGGGTCTCGTCGGCGACCGCCCCCGGTGCGCCCCGGGGCAGGAGGCCCTCGGTGCCGCCCAGGTACTGGTCGATCTTCTCGTCGAAGACCGCGTTCTTGAGGTCCTTCATGACGGCCTTGTGCTGGGCCTGCATGAGGGACTTGACGACGTCCTCGGTCGCGTCCGGGTCGTAGACCAGCTTGCGCGTCGAGAGGATCACCCCGCCGTGGAACAGGTGCGTGAAGACGTGCGGGTTGATGATGCCCGAGTCCTCGGTCTGGACATGGAACACGATGCCCCGGTAGCGGACATTGTGGTTGTAGCCAAGGATGGGCGAACGCTTGGCGGCCACGGCCTCGGTACGACCGTACCACGTCCCGGTTGTAATTCGGCCATGGGGTTGGTACTCCAGACCGTCCCCGGGGTCGTTCCGGCCCTGCCGTCGTCAACCCGTCCTCTCGATCGAGGACCTGCAAGAGAGTGTTTTCGTGTCGACCCCGGAAGTGCGGTTCGTGGAGCTGTTCAAGAGCTGGCTGGTTTCCCTCCCTCACGATCTCAAGATCGCGTACGAGGCGATGGACGACGAGAACCTGCCACGCAGCTCCCGCGAGATCGCGGCGGGCGCCATCATGTACGTCGTCTCGCCCAACGACTTCGTCTCGGATCGCAACGAGGCGGTGGCGAGCTTCGCCGACGACGCCCTGCTCCTGCGGCTGGCGCTGCGCGCGGTGGTCGCGTCGAGCGGCGAGGACGGCGGGGCCTTCGCCGAGCGGTTCCCGGAGCTGTTCCAGGGCCTCGACCAGGATCTCGAGCTGTGCCGCACGGTCATGGGCGAGCTCATGCCGTGGCTGGAGAGCAAGGTCGAGGGCCTGCGCAACCAGACCTACAAGGGCAAGAAGATGAAGACCTGCCTCGAGGACGACGAGGCGCGCGAGGAGCTGTTCGAGGACGGCCTCGGCTTCCGCACCGACTACCCGGTCGACGAGAAGATCATCGACGACAAGCTCAAGAAGGCGTCGACCGTCACCGACGTGATGCGCCGGCGCAAGGCCGAAGAGTCGCGCATCGCCGGCTGAGGGCGCGCGCGCCGCGCCAGGTCGCGACCGCGCCACGCCGCGACCGCGCCACGCCGCTACAGATCGACCAGCTCGAAGCTCGACACCGGCTCGCCGAGGAAGCGCGGCGCCAGCTCGTCGAGGCGCGAGATGTCGGTGGCGTGACAGGCCAGGCGCCCGGGCGCCGCGCGCAGGTTGGGGTGGGCGCCGCCGCCGAGCGCGGCCGCCGCCGCCTCGGCCATGGCCGTCGCCGAGTCGACGATCGCCAGCTCGCGGCCGGCCAGCTCCGCCGCGGTCCGGGCGATGACCTCGCGCAGGAGCGGGTAGTGGGTGCAGCCGAGGACGATCGTGTCGATGGCCGGATCGCGGACGAACAGCTCGGCCAGGTAGCGGCGAGCCACCACCCGCGCCACCTCGTCGCCGGTCCAGCCCTCCTCGGCCAGGGGCACGAACAGCGGACAGGCCAGGGCGGTGACGTACACCTCCGGGGCGGCCAGCGCCTGCTCGTAGGCGCCCGAGCGCACGGTGCCGAGGGTGCCGATCACCGCGACGTGGCCGTTGCGGGTGGCCGCCCGCGCGCTCGCCGCGCCGGGCTCGACCGCGCCGATGACCGGCACCGGGCTGGCGGCGCGCAGGGCGGGCAGCGCGTTGGCCGAGGCGGTGTTGCAGGCGATGAGCACCAGCTTCACGCCGCGCGCCAGGAGGAAGGCCTGGCAGGCCAGGGCGTAGCGCTCGACGGTGCGCGGGCTCTTGGAGCCGTAGGGGACGCGGGCGGTGTCGCCCAGGTAGACCACGTCCTCCCCGGGCAGGCGCGCCCGCAGCGCGCGCACCACGGTCAGCCCGCCGACGCCGGAGTCGAACACGCCGATGGGGCGGCGGGGGTCGGGCGCGGCCATGTCCATGTCCATGTCCATGTCCATGTCCATGTCCAGAGGACGCGTACCGCCGGGGCGATGATTTCGCCAGGGGGCGCCGAGCCATTCCGCCGCGCCGCACGGACGCCGTCGCGCCGCACGGACGCCGACGGCGCCGACGGCCGCGCCGCCGGCGGGCAGGGCAGAGGGCGCGTCCGCAACGTCGCCAGGTGCGCCGTGCTGGCGCACTGGCTGATCGGGCTGCCATGGCGGCGGCCAGCGGGGGCGCCAGCGCTAGCGGCGGCGGCGAGGCTGCGCGGGGCGCGCCGGACGCGCGATGCCGGCGCGGCGGGCCTCGTAGATCCACAGAAGCTGCAAGAACGTCGCGGGCTTGTCGTCGAGCTCGCGGTACAGCTCGCCGATGCCCGGGCACGACTTCTCGGCCAGGGGCAGGTGACGGCGAGTGAGACGGCCTTGCACGAGCCCGCCACCTGAGCACGTCCTGTACCATCTGTCGAGGACGCCTTGACGGGGGGCGTGGGGGCCGGTAGGAACCGGCGGCCCATGTCGCCGTCGGCCGAGGTCCAGGGTCTGCTCCGCCTTCCGAACAATGCGGATACGGCGGCGCGTGTCCAGGCCTGGGCCGAGGCCAACCCCGTGGTCCTCTTCGACATCGCCACCGCCATCGCCAGCGGCGACGGCGTGTGGCCGGCCGAGGCGGTGACCCGGACGGCCCACGACGCGGTCGGGCTGGTGGCGCGCGCCGCGCCCGCCGACGTCCGCGCGGCCATCGGGGAGATGCTGATGGGCCGCGAGGTCGACCACGCCCTCGAGTGGCTGCGCCAGACCGGGCTCCTGGCCGTGGTCTTCCCCGAGCTCGAGGCCACCGTGCACCTGGTGCAGGAGACCGGGCGCCAGCACAAGGACGTCTGGGGCCACACCAAGCAGGTCGTGAAGCAGGCGGTGCGCCGGCCGCTGGTGCGGTGGGCGGCGCTCCTCCACGACATCGGCAAGGTGCCGACCCGCACGTTCACCACCGACGGCGTCCACTTCCACGGCCACGCCGAGGTCGGCGCGCGCATGTTCGACAAGGTCAGCCAGCGCCTGCCCTTCGACCGCGACGACCGGCGCACGATCCGCTTCCTCATCCGCCATCACCTGCGCTCGAACCAGTACTCGAGCCAGTGGACCGACAGCGCGGTCCGCCGCTTCCACCGCGAGATGCTGCCCCACCTGCGCGACCTGCTCGACCTGTCGCGCGCCGACATCACCTCGAAGCGGCCGGGGCGGCGCAAGCAGATCCTCGAGCAGATCTCCGCCCTGTCCGACCGCATGGAGCGGCTGGCCGAGGAGGACGCGCGGCTGCCGCCGCTGCCGGGCGGGGTCGGCAACGCCATCATGGAGACCTTCCGCCTGCCGCCGTCGCGGCTCATCGGCGACCTCAAGCGGTACCTCGAGGAGCAGGTCGCGACCGGCGCGCTCGAGGCGCGGCGCGAGGACGCGTACTACGTCGCCCACCTCGCGCGGTCGGGGCGGGTGCCCGGGCTCGAGCCGGAGGAGGCGGCGCGCATCGCCGGCGCCGGCGGGCTCGACGACGAGGCGGCGGCCGCGGCGCTCGACGCCGAGCGGGCCGGGGACCTCGCCGGGCCGGCGCCCGAGGTCGAGCCCGAGGACCACGACGGCGATCCGGAGCGGCCCCACGACGGCCCGGCGCCGTGCGGGGCCGACGGCGAGGGCGGCGGTGGGCACGGCCACGGCCACGGCCACGACGGCGGCGACGACGGCGGCGACGACGACGACCCGGCGGCGGTCGGCGAGGTCGACCCCGACGGCCACCGGCACTGACCCGCCGGCGCGGGCGCAGGTCGACCCCGACGGCCACCGGCACTGACCCGCCGGCGCGGGGCTCGTCAGATCACCGCGGCCGCCCGGGCGTTAGCAGGGGGATGCGCCGCTCCGGCCTGACGGGCCTCGTCCGCCCCCTCGGCACCCTCGGGCTCCTGGTCGCCGCGACCGTCGTCGGCGCCGCCTGCGGCCCCGACGGCCGCGCCGTCGCCACGACCCCGGCGCCACCTGCGCCTGACGGCCCGGAGCTGCCGGCGACGGTCGCCGCCCCGGAGCCGGTGCGGACCGCGGTCCGGAGGTCGCCGCCGCGCGGCGTCCCCCACGGCGCCGCGGTGGTGGCGACCGCGGTGAGCCGTGACGCCACGGCCGCGCTGTCGCGCGACGCGCTGGGCGAGGTGCGGCTCTGGCCCACCCTCGACGGCGCGGTCGCCGCCCAGGCGGTGCCGGTGCGCGGCGTGACCGGCATGCGCGTGCAGGCCACGGCCGACGTGGTGCTGAGCGGCCTGGTCACCGCCGGCGGCGGCGGGCACCTGCTCCGCCACGGCCGCCACGGGCGCCGGCTGGGCGCGACCGCGCTCGGCGGGCCGGGCCAGGAGATGGTGCTGCACGTCGCGCCGCTCGCCGACGCCAGCGGCGCCCTGGTGCTGTTCGCCGATCACACGCTGGCGCTGGTCGACCGCGACGGCGCCACCGTCGACACCCTGGCCCGCCGCGGCCTGCGCGTGCGCGCCCTCGAGGTCGTGCGCGGCGGCGCGGCGATCGCGCTGGTGCGGCGCTCGACCGGCGACGGCGGCGCCGATCACGCGGCGCTGCGGCTCGACGCCAGCGGCGGCCGGCTGCGGGTCACCGGCGAGGTCGCGCTGCCGCTCGAGCCGCTGGAGCCGACGCTGCTCGCGGTCGCCGGCGACGGCGCGCGCCTCGCCTACGCCCACGCCCCG
>CAADGB010000429.1 GCA_900696455.1 uncultured delta proteobacterium | reverse complement strand
GGCGGCGCGACCGCGGTCGCGGCGGCCCTGGCCGCGGTCGTCGTGGTGGCCGGGGGGATGTCCGGGAGCCGGACGCATGGATCGGGCCCCGACCACGACCGCGTCGCGCCGGCGCCGGGCGCCCCGGGGGCCCGCGCCCTCGACGTCGCGGCGCGGGCGCCCGCCGGCGCCGCGCCCGGGGACCCCGACCCCGACCTCGACCTCGACCCCGAGGCGCTGCTCGCGGCCGGCGCCGCGCCCGGGGACCCCGACGCCGACCCCGACCCCGACCCCGACCCCGACCCCGACCCCGACCCCGACCCCGAGGATCTGCTCGCGGCCGGCGCCGCCGACCACGACCTCGGCGGCATCACCCTCGACGACGAGCTGCTCGAGCTCGCCGCCGCCGCCCTCGACGACGCCGACCACGACGAGCTGCTCGAGCAGGCCGACGACGACCTCGACCAGCAGCTCCTGCCCGACGGCGCCTGGGTCAGCCTGTGGCTGGAGCGCCTCTCGGACGCAGACCTCGACCGCACCCTGGCCTGGCTCGAGCGGGAGGCCGGATGAGGGCCCCACGCGCGCTCGCGATCGCCCTGGTCGTTGCGCTGGCCGCGGGCGGCGCCGCCGCGGCCGCGGCCGATCCCCGCGCGCGCGTCGGCGATCGCCCGGGCGGCGACAAGGCCGACCGGCCCGACAAGCCCGACAAGCGCGAGCGCGCCCGGCAGCGGATCCGCGCGATGCGCGCGCTCATCCTCGCCGAGGAGCTGCAGCTCGACGAGGCCACCGCCGCCCGCCTCGCGCCCATCCTCACCCGCTACGACGACGAGCTCGCCCGCCTGCTGGCCGAGCGCGCCGCGCTGCGCGACGAGCTGCGGGCGGCGGCCGCCGCCCGCGACGCGCGCCGCATCGACCGGACCGTCGACCGCCTGGTGACCAACCAGGACGCGCGCTGGGCGGCCGAGCGACGCCGCTTCGCCGAGCTGCGCCGCCTGCTGTCGCCGGCCCAGACCGCGCGGCTCCTCGACGTCCTGCCCGAGATCGACCGCCGGATCCTGCGCGGCCTGCGCCGCGACGCGGCGCCCCGGCGCGGCGGCTTGGACCCGCGGCCCCGGCGGCGCGGGGGACGCAGCGGGCCCGGCCCGCTACCCGACGGCGCCCCCGCGATCCCCTGACGGAGGGGGGGCGAGGTCGACGCCGGCGCGGTATCATCGGGAACCGATGAAGGAGGTGGCCTGCGCCGTCTGCGGCGCCGTGTACCGCTTTGCGCCCGCGGAGATCCCGCCCGCAGGCAAGACGCTCACCTGCGCCAAGTGCAAGGCGCGCGTGGTGGTGCCCGGCGACGCGCCGATGGCCGGCGGCGCCGGCGACGTCATCGATCTGGCCGACCTCCCGGCGCCCCGGCGCATCCCGGCGCCGCCACCGCCGCGGGCGCGACCGGCCGAGCCCCTCGACCTGCCGATGCCGTCGCTGGCGCGGCCCGGCTCCAGCGCGCCGCTGTCGACCGCCGACCTCGGCATCGACCTCCCGGCGCCCAAGGGACCGCCGCCGGTGGAGCGCGATCCGCTCACGCTCGACAGCATCGATCTGCTCGCGCCGGTCGGTCCGTCGCCACGCGGCGAGGCGCGCCCGGCGGTGGGGGCGCCCATCGAGCTGCCGCCGCCCACCGGCGTGACCGATCTGCCCGCGCCCAAGCGCGCCGCCGGCCCCGGCCCGACCGACCTCCCTCCGGCCGGCCGCGGCGTCGACCTCCCCGATCTGCCCGCGCCCAAGCGCGCCGCCGGCCCCGGCCTGACCGACCGGCCTCCCGGCCGCGCCGCCGACCTCCCCGATCTGCCCGCGCCCAAGCGCGCCGCCGCTCCCCCCGATCTGCCGACGCCACGGCGCGGCGGGGCGGCCCCGCCAGCCGCGCTGTTCGACGACCTCCCCGCGCCGAAGGGACCGGTCATCGCGGATCTGCCCGCACCCAAGCGACCGAGCGGCCCGGGCGAGGCCTCCGACCTGGTCGACCTGAACGCGCCGCAGGGTCTCTTCGACGACCTCCCGCAGCCCAAGGGAGCGACCAAGGGAGCGGCCAAGGGACCCGCCACCTCCTCCACCGACGTCGCCCCCAAGGGCTTCTTCGATGACCTCCCGCAGCCCAAGGGAGCGGCCAAGGGACCCGCCACCTCCTCCACCGACGTCGCCCCCAAGGGCTTCTTCGCCGACCTCCCGCAACCCAAGGGAGCGGCCAAGGCCACCTCCTCCACCGACGTCGCTCCCAAGGGCTTCTTCGCCGACCTCCCGCAGCCCAAGGGGGCGTCCACCTCCTCCACCGACGTCGCCCCCAAGGGCTTCTTCGACGACCTCCCGCAGCCCGTGGCTCCCGCCGCGCCCGGCGCCGCGCCGACGGGTCGCCACGAGCGCTCGGCGTCGATCGATCTCGACGGCCTCGATCTGGGGCCGTCGTCCGACGGCGGCCTGGAGCTCGAGCCCGTCGTCGCCTCGGCGCGGCAGGCCGCGGCCGCGCCCGCCGGGCGCACCCCGCCCTCGACCAACCCGCCGCCGCTCGAGCTCGGCGACGACGGGCTCGGGCTCGACGGGCTCGATCTGCCCTCGCCCAGCACGGGCGCGGCCGCCGCCGCGGGCGCGAGCCGGGGCGTGGTGTCGTTCAAGCCCGCCTCGAGCGACGAGGTCGGCCGCAGCGGCGCCGCGGGCGGAGCGCCGGGCGAGATCGATCTCGCCGTGCCGTCGCGCCGCGAGCCGGCGGCGAAGGAGGCGCGGCCCGCCGCGCGCGCCGCCACCCGCACCGACGACGCCCCGCGCCTGTCGCGGAAGCTCCAGCGCGTGCTCCTGATCGCCGCCCTGGCGCTGGCCGCCGTCGGCGCCGGCGGCTACCTCTACTACCAGCGCTGGCAGGGGCACCAGCAGCGCGCCGCCGACATCCGCGCCTCGCTCGACACCGCGCGCCAGGCGATGACCGACGGCAACAAGAACGGCTGGGGGCGCGCCGTCGCCGCCGCGCGCCAGGTGATCGCCCTCGACCCCCGCAACGCCGAGGCCCAGGGCCTGGCGGCGCAGGCGCTCCTGGCCGCCATCCTCGACGACGGCGCCCAGGCCGAGGCCCGCCGCGCCGAGGCCCTGCGCCACCTGCAGGCGGTCCCGGCCGGCGCCGGCCGCACGCCCGCCGTCGAGCGGGCCCAGGCGCTCGACCTGGTGCTCGACGGCGATCTGGCCGCGGCCAGCGCACGCCTCGAGCCGCTCGCCGCCCGCGGCGACGGGCTGGCCCAGCTCTTCCTGGGCTGGGCCCGGCTCGCCGCCGAGGACTGGGACGGCGCCCGCGCCGCGTTCGAGGCCGCCGGCGCGGCGCTGCCGCGGCTCACCGCCACCACGCGCCTCGGCGCCGCCCGCGCCCTGCTCGGCAAGGGCGAGCGCGAGGCGGCCCGCGCCGCCTTCCTCGAGGTCATCGCCGCCGACAAGGAGCACGTCGGGGCGCTGGTCGGCGAGGCCGAGGCCATGCCGCCCCACGAGTTCGTGCAGCGCGAGAACGCGCTGCTCGCGATCCTGCAGCGCAAGGGCATCGACGCCGCCGATCCGCGGGTGGTGGCGCGGGCGTGGGCGCTGGCCGGCGACGACGCCGCCCGCGCCGGCCGCCTCGACGCCGCCCGCGAGCGCTACCGCCGCGCGCTCACCGTCCTCGCCACCGACGTCGGCGCCCTGGTGTCGGCGGCGGCGCTCGAGCTCCGCGACGGCAAGCTCGACGAAGCCGCCGCGCAGATCGAGAAGGCGATCGGCCTCGCGCCCACCAGCGTGCGCGCCAACCTGGTCGCCGCCGAGCTCGACCTCGCGCGCAGCCGGCTCGCCGACGCCGCCCAGCGCCTGGCCGCGCTGCGCGCCCGCACGCCGCCCCTGGCCGGCGACGAGCTCGGCCGCCTCCACCTCATCGACGGCATGCGCCTCGAGGCCGAGCAGCAGCCCGACGCCGCGCTCGCCGCCTACGCCGAGGCCGCCGGCGTCCTCGGCGCCGACGCGCTCGAGCCGGCGATCGCCTCGGCGATGCTGCTCGGCCGCATGGCCGGGGCCGCGCGCGCCGCGAAGGACGAGGTCCGGGCGAAGGCGCTCGAGGCCCAGGCCAGCGAGCGCCTGGAGCGCCTGGCCGCCGAGGCCGAGGCCGATCCGACCCTGGCGGTGACGCTGGGCGTGACCTACCTCGCCGCCGGCGCGGCCGCCGACAGCGAGCGCTGGCTGCGCAAGGCGCTGGCCCGCCGGCCACGCGACGTCGAGGCGACCTTCCAGCTCGCCGAGGCGCTCCGCCGCCAGGGCAAGCAGGACGAGGCGCTGGCCACCCTGGTCAAGGCCTTCGAGCTCGACCCGACGCGGATCGATCTCGGCGTCGAGCTGGCGCGCGGCTTCGAGGCCGCCGGCGAGGACGGGCGCGCCGCGGAGCTCTTCCGGCGCCTGGTGGCGGTGCCGACCGCCACCCTCGACGTCCGCCTCCGCGCCGGCCGCTTCTTCGCCCGTGTCCGCGATGTCGAGGCCGCCCGCAAGCAGGGCGAGCTCATCCTCGAGGTCGACCCCGCCAGCGCCACCGGCCAGTTCCTGCGGGCCGAGGGCCTGATCGCCGACGGCAACCTCGACGAGGCGCGCACGCTGCTGCAGCGCGCGGTCAAGGCCGACCCCGATCCGCAGTTCCTCGACGGCCTCGGCCGGGCCTGCGAGGCCCTGGCCGCGCGCAGCGGCGACACCGCGCGTCGGGACGAGGCGCTCACCGCCTACGTCCAGGCCAGCGACCTCGACCCGAAGATGCTCAACCCGCGGCTCGGCCGCGGCCGCCTGCACATGGAGCGCAACGAGCACGGCAAGGCCCTGGCCGCGTTCCAGGAGGCGCTCGAGCTGGCGCCGGCCGAGCCCAGCATCCCCTACGGCATCGGCATGGCCTACGCCGAGCTCAACGATCGCCCGCGCGCCGTCGAGTGGCTCACCCGCGCGGTCCGGGCCAAGGCCCGCGCCGACGCCTACTACCGCCTGGGCGTCATCCACTTCGACATGGAGAACAGCGGCGCCGCGGCCGCCGCCCTCGCCCGCGCCACCGAGCTCGGCCTCGCCGACGAGCGCGCCCTCGGCGTCACCGTGCCGTGGCTCACCGACGCCTACTGGCTGCTCGGCACCGCCGAGCGCGCCCGCGCCAGCGACGGCGCCAAGTGCCGGGCGTGGCGCGCCTACCTCGAGCGCAACCCGACCAACCGGGTCCAGGCCGACGAGGTCCGCCGCGAGATGCTCGGCTGCCGCTGACGCGCGGAGCGCGCGCGGTCGATGCTATCGTCCGCCGGTGTCGATCCTCGAGCTGGTCAAGGGGCGCGCCGCCCGCGCGGCGTTCGTGGCGCGGGTCCTGCGCGGCACGGGCTTCGCCGGGGCGCTGCGGGTCCGGGGCCTCGCCCCCTTCGTCCGCGCCGCGCGCGCCACCCGCCCCGGACCGCACCTGGCGGTGATGCTGCACGCCCGCATGAACCCCGCCAAGGAGGCCCTGGTCGACGGCGACCGGCGCTGGTCCTGGCGCGAGCTCGACCGCGACATCAACCGCCTCGCCCACGCCCTGGCCGCCCGCGGCGGCGCCAACGCCCCGGTCGCCTGCATGCTCGGCAACTCGGCCGAGTACGTCCTCGCCCAGCAGGCGCTGGCGCGGATCGGCGGCACCGCGGTGCAGATCGGCTACCGCTCCAAGCCCGCCGAGGTCGCCTACATCCTCGAGAACGCCGAGCCGGCGGTGGCGATCGTGGGCGCCGCCCACGTCGACACCTTCGCCGCCGGCCAGCGCGCCGCCGGCACCACCCACGCCGCGCGCGTGATCGTCGCCGGAGACCTCGGCGCGGCCGACCTGCCCACCGGCTGGGATCGCTGGGCCGACGCCCTCGGCCGCGAGCCCGCCGACGCCCCGCCGGTGCTCGAGCGCCACGACGGCGGCGGCGTCATCGTCTACACCTCGGGGACGACCGGCAAGCCCAAGGGCGCCGCCCGCAACTGGAAACAGACCGGGCTCGACGCCGTCGCCGATCTGATGCTGCAGGTCGGGCTCCACCACGACGACCGCCACCTGGTGACCTGCCCGCTCTACCACTCGGCGGCGCCCGCGTTCGTCGCCATGATGATGTCGCTGGGCGCCACCACCGTGCTCATGGAGCACTTCGAGCCCGAGGCGGCGCTGGCGCTCGTCGCCCGCGAGCGCGTCACCTCGACCCTGGTGGTCCCCACGATGCTGGTGCGCATCGGCGCCTTGCCCGACGAGACCCTGCGCCGGTACGACACCTCGAGCCTGCGCTGGGTGATGAGCGCCGCGGCGCCCCTGCCCACCGAGGCGGCGCGCCGCTTCATGGACCGGTTCGGGCCGGTGCTGTGGAACTTCTACGGCGCGACCGAGACCGGGGTCGTCACCCTCGCCGGCCCCGGCGACCACCTCGCGCGCCCGGGCACGGTCGGGCGCGCGCTGCGCGGCAACGAGGTCCGGCTGCTCGACGACGTCGGCCAGCCGGTGGCGCCGGGCGAGGTCGGCGAGCTCTACGTCCGCAACTCGATGCTGATCGGCGGCTACCACAAGAACCCCGAGGCCACGGAGCGCTCGCAGCGCGCGGGCTTCTTCTCGGTCGGCGACCTCGCCCGGGTCGACGGCGACGGCTACTACTACCTGGAGTCGCGCAAGCACGACATGGTCATCTCCGGCGGCGTCAACATCTACCCGCGCGAGATCGAGGACCACCTGCTCACCCACCCCGCGATCCTCGACGTCGCCGTGGTCGGCGTGCCCGATCCCGAGTGGGGCGAGACCCTGCGCGCGTTCGTGGTCGTGCGCCCCGGCCACCAGGTCACCGCGGCCGAGGTCGGCGACCACTGCCGCACCCACCTCGCCGACTACAAGCGCCCGCGCCAGGTGGTGTTCCTCGACGAGCTGCCGCGCAACCCCACCGGCAAGGTCCTCAAGCGCGAGCTGCGCGGCCACCCGGCCTGAGCCGCGCCCGCCGAGCCGTGCCGTGACCGCCACCCCCGAGAGCCTGCCGATCGTCCTCGGCACCGCCGGCCACATCGACCACGGCAAGACCGCGCTGGTCCGCGCCCTCACCGGCATCGACACCGACCGCCTCGCGGTCGAGAAGCAGCGCGGCATCACCACCGAGCTCGGCTTCGCCCACCTCGACCTCGGCGGCCGGCGCCTGGCCGTGATCGACGTGCCCGGCCACGAGCGCTTCATCCGCGCGATGGTCGCCGGCGCCACCGGCCTCGACCTGGTGCTGCTGGTGGTGGCCGCCGACGAGGGCGTCATGCCCCAGACCCGCGAGCACCTCGACGTCTGTCAGCTCCTGGGCGTCCGCCGCGGCCTGGTGGTGGTGACCAAGCGCGACCTGGTCGACGACGAGTGGCTGGCGCTGATCGACGCCGAGCTCGCCCGCGCCCTCGCCGGCACCTTCCTCGCCGCCGCGCCCCGGCTCGCGGTGTCGACCCGGACCGGGGCCGGCGAGGGCGCGCTGCGCGCCGCGATCGCCCAGGCCGTGACCGAGCTGCCGCCGCGCCCCGCCACCGGCGTCCTCCGCCTGCCGGTCGATCGCGTCTTCACCCTGCGCGGCTTCGGCACGGTGGTCACCGGCACGATCGCCTCGGGCGCGCTGGCGGTCGGCGACGAGCTGGCGATCCTGCCGCGCGGCCTGGCCGCCCGGGTGCGCGGCCTCGAGGTCCACGGCCAGGCGGTCGACCGCGCCCGCGCCGGCCAGCGCTGCGCCGTCAACCTGGGCGGCGTCGGCACCGACGAGCTGGCCCGCGGCGACGTGCTGGCCCACCCCGGCGCGGTCGCGCCCACCCACCTCCTCGACGTCCGCTTCCGCCTGCTCGCCGCCGCCCGCGCCCCGCTGCCACCGCGCAGCAAGGTCCTGGTCCACCACGGCACCACCCAGGTCGGCGCGACCCTGGTCGTGGTCGGCGAGCGCGGCGCGCGCATCGCGCCCGGCGCCGAGGGCCTCGCCCAGCTCCGCCTCGATCGCGCCACGCCCCTGGCCGCGCTACCCGGCGATCGCTTCATCGTGCGCGGCTTCCAGCCGCTCGCCGATCACGGCACCACCCTGGGCGGTGGCGAGGTGGTCCGCGTCCACGCCGCCCGCGCCCGCGCCGGCGATCACGCCGCGGTCGTCGCCCGCTTCGCCGCCGCCCGTGCCGAGGAGCGGCTCGCCCTCGAGCTCCGCGCCGCCCGCGCCGCCGCCCCCACCGTCGCCGAGCTGGTGCGCCGCACCGGCGACGATCCGGCCACGGTCACCCGCGCGCTCGACGCCATGGGCGCGGCCGGGCTGGCGCTGCGCGCCGGCGCCGGCGCCGCCGCCGTCCACCTCCACGCCGAGACGGTGGCCGCGCTCGAGCAGGCCGTGCTCGCGCGCCTCGAGCTGCCGCGGGAGGAGCTCCGGCGCAAGCTGCCGGCCGCGCTGCCGGCGCGCGCCTTCGACGCCGTCGTCGACGGGCTGGTCGCGCGCGGCGTCATCGAGGCCCACGGCGAGCACCTGCGCCCCGCCGCCACGGCCCGCGCCGCGCCGCGCTCGCCCCTGGCCGCCGACCTCGCCCGCCGCTTCGGGGCCTGGGCGCTCGAGCCGCCGCGGCCCAAGGAGCTGCCCGCGCTGCTCGGCCAGCCCGAGCCCGCGGTGACCCAGGCCCTGGCCGCCCTGGTCGCCGACGGCGGCGTGGTGCGGGTCAAGCCCGACCTCTACGTCGGGGCCGACGCGCTCGCCGAGCTCGAGGCCCGCCTCCGCGCCTACCTCGCCGCCCACCGCGAGATCACGCCGCAGGCCTGGAAGGAGCTGACCGGCACCAGCCGCAAGTACGCCATCCCCCTCGCCGAGCACTTCGACGCCCGCAAGGTCACGCTGCGCGTCGGCGACCTGCGCCGCCTGCGCTAGCGAGCGCCCGCGCGTCGGCGGCCGGCGCCACCTGCGCGGACGAGCGACCGCGCGTCGGCGACCGGCGCGAGCGACCGCGCGCCGACGTCAGAAGTAGTAGCCGCCGGTGATGCCGAAGAACGGCACCGTGCGCAGGCCACCCTCGACGTTGATGAAGATCTCCTCGGTCGGCTTGATCTGCACGCCGATGATCGCGTTGACCACCAGCATCACCGGCGGCAGGTCGTAGGGCGTGTCGTCGTTCTCGCCCGCCGGATCGTCCATGCACGAATCGGTCGAGCTGGTGGTGCAGATCTGGTCGGTGCGCCGCACCGACCCCATCAGGATGCCGATGCCGGCGCCGCCGCCGTAGCGGACGGCGAGCTGGGGGATGATCGGCGTGTGGTACATGAACGTGAGCTCCGCGGTCAGCCAGCGGAAGCTGTCGTCGCGGACCAGGTCGGCGGTCGCCCCGGGCAGCGGCTTGTCCTTCTCGATCCAGATGCCGGGGGTGACCGTGAGCTTCTCGTACTCCAGGCCGAACTGGACCTCGAAGTCGCCCTTGCGCCGCGACAGCTCGGCGCCGAACCCGACGTTGGACACGCCGCCCGGCGCGTCCTCGACGAACCACTCCAGCATGCCCTCGGGGATGAGCACGTTGCGGAGGCGGAGCCCGACGCCGATCTTGGTGGGCGGCGGCGCGTACAGGGCGGCGGCGGGCGTGGCCGGCCCCCCGTCGTCGTCGTCGAGCGCGGCCTGGGCGGCGGCGCGGCCGGCGCCCACGCTCAGGCCGAGCCCCAGGGTGACGAGCGCGGCCCCGACGAGGGCGAATCCACGATGAGCTGGGCGAAAAGGCATGGTCTCCTCCGGCTGCGCGGGATTATATAGAGGCGCGCTGCGACGGTCGCCACGTTCCCCGGTCGAATCCCGTGGCCACCCTTGATCTTCCCGAGGCTCCGAGCCACCGCGGCTCCTCCGCCGATGGTGCCGGGAGGCGTGCGCCTCGCGCGATGATCGCCGTCACGGTCGGCGCCGCCCGGGTCACCGCCCTCGCCCTCGCCCTCGCCCTCGCCCTCGCCACCGGCGGCTGCACCGGCGGCGGCCACGGCGTGGGCGAGCACTGCGACACCATCAGCGACTGCGCCGACGGCCTGCAGTGCTTCGCCGGCCGCTGCGTCCCGCGCTGCCTGCACCACATCGACTGCGGCGACGGCTACCGCTGCGAGGGCGGCCAGTGCCGGGCCAGCGCCGGGATCGAGGGCGATCCGTGCAGCTCGGAGCTGGAGTGCGGCCCGGGGCTGACCTGCCGCCTGCGCCAGACCCTGTCGACGCCCCCGGGCACGTGCGCGCGCCACACCACGGGCGGCATCCCGGGCGCGCCGTGCGGGGTCGACGCCGACTGCCGGGGCGGCGCGTGCGCGCTCGGCCACTGCGTCGAGCTGTGCGCGGCGCCGTCGGAGTGCCAGCCGCGCTGGGCCTGCGCCGCGGTCCCCCGGCTGTCCGACGACGCCACCACGCTCCTCGGCAACTTCGACGCCTGCCTGCCCGGCACCGGCTCGATCACCTTCGAGATCCCGCTCGACCCCGCGGTGCGGGAGCCCACGGTCATGCTGGCCGTGCCCAGCAACGCCGTCGCGCTCAGCGCCGTGCTCGAGGTCGACGATCCGTTCCGGCGCATCGGCGCCACCCTGCTCGAGTCGCCCCTGGGCCGACGCCTGTACGAGCTACCGGTCGACCGCGAGACCTACTTCCGCAACCGCGTCCGCCACCAGCCGTCCCCCGGGGTGTCGGCGCTCCAGATCCCGGGCTCGCCCGACGAGCCCCTGGCGCCGGGCGCGTACGCGCTGTCGCTCGGGGTCTTCCGCGACGACGGTGGGCCCCCGAGCACCGGCCGCCGGCTGCGCGTCACCGAGAAGCTGGGCCTGGGCGCCGCCCTCGATCTCCACTTCTACTTCGCCGACCTCGCCGATCACCCGTGCGCCGCCACGATCGGCGGCGAGCTCGACGCCGAGAGCGCGCAGGCCTCGCCGGGGTTCCAGGACGTGTACCTCGCCGAGCTGCGCTCGATCCTGTCGCGAGCGCTGGCCACCGGGGCCACGACCTACGAGGACGTGGTCGGACACCCCGAGCTCGCCAGCCTGTCGACCGACCGCGCCGGGGAGCTGTTCGCGCTCAACACCCACGACCGCGGCGTCGCCGTGTTCTTCGTCCGGTCGATCGCGCCGGCCGGGGTCCAGCTCGTGGTGGGCGGCACCCCGGGCGTGCCCCTCCCCGGCACCCGGGGCTCCGGGGTCGCGATCTCCCTCGACGCGCTGTGCTACCGCGACTGGCCGACGCTCGCCCGCCAGACCGCCCACGCCGTCGCCCGCCACCTGGGGCTGTTCCGCAACGTCGAGCCCGACGGCGGCCTCGACCCCATCGTCGACTCGCCGTCGACCCTCGACAACCTCATGCACTACAGCGAGTTCGGCGGCACCAGCCTGTCGGCGGGACAGGTCGACGTGCTGCGCACGAGCCCGGCCCTGCGATGACGCGCCGCCTCTCCTCCATCGTTCTGTTCGCGGCCATCGCCCTCGGCGCCGGCCGGCCGGCCACGGGCTCGCCCACGACCGACGTGATCGACGCGCTGTCCGGGGTCGACTTCCTGCCCGGGGTCACCCGCCTCACCGCGATCCTCGGCGACGACCTCAGCGTCCTGGCCGACATCGCCAACGGCGAGCTCGACCCCGGCGTCCGCATCCGGGCCTACCGCTCGCTCGGCCAGTTCCCCGTCGACGAGGCCCGGCTCGGCATCAAGGAGGGCATCGACCGCTACCGCACCGCCACCGCCGGCACCGAGCTGCTCTACCTGGCCGCCGCCACCGAGGCGCTGGGCGAGAGCGGCGGCCCCGCCGACGTGCCGCTGCTGGCGCCGATCCTCGACGCGCCCAGCCGGGACCTGCGCGTCGTGGTGGCGCGGGCGCTCGGGCGCATCGGCGGCGATCTCGCGTGCGCGCTGCTCCGCGCCCGCCGCGATGTCGAGCAGGTCGACCAGGTGCGGATCGAGATCGACGAGGCCTCGGCGGCCTGCGCGCGCTAGCGGGTCGCCGCCCCGCCCGGGGCCCGATCCCCGGGCCGGCCGCCCCCAGCCGTGACCGCCGCGACGGGGCAATCTCCCCGGTTGCCCGGGGGTTTCGGGGCTCGTACAATTCTCCTCCCGGGTGCAGGTGTGCCCGGGTGCGCCCATGTCGCCGCGGGACTCCACGCCACGCCCCAAGCCGATCACCACGACCGGCACGGCCGCGCGTCCGCGCACGGAGCTGCCCAAGCCCGAGCCCACCGAGTCGCGCCACCCATCGTCGGCGTCGGGCGGCTGGGAGGCGGTCGAGGGCGACTCGCAGCTCCCGCCCCTGCCCGCGGCGCCCATGGGCACCCGCGACGTCCCGCCCGGCGACGCCAACACGCGCATCGACAGCCCGGGGGCCAAGGTGCGCACGCCGGCGCGCCGCACCGCGCCACCGCCCGTGCCACGCGCGGGCGAGCGGGCCGAGGAGCGCATCGGCCAGACCCTGGGCGCCTACCGGCTGCTCGAGCTCATCGGCAAGGGGGGCATGGGCTTCGTCTACCGCGCCGAGCACGTCCGCCTCGGCCGCGAGGTCGCGCTCAAGGTCCTGCGCGCCGACTACGCCCGCCGCCGCGACGCGGTCAGCCGCTTCTTCCAGGAGGCGCGCACCGTCAACCGCATCCGGCACCGCAACATCGTCGACGTCACCGACTTCATCGAGCTCGACGACGGCACGACGTACATCATCATGGAGCTCCTGCGCGGGCGCAGCCTGGGGGCGTGGGCGCGCAGCGGCGCGCCCACCGTCGACCTGCCGCGGGCGCTCGCCCTGCTCATCCAGATCTGCGACGGCCTGGCCGCCGCCCACGCCGTCGGCGTGATCCACCGCGACCTCAAGCCCGACAACGTCATCATCGTCGGCACGCCCGACGGCGCCGAGCAGGTCAAGCTCCTCGACTTCGGCGTCGCCAAGCTGATCAACCGCGACGACGAGGACGTCGGACTCGAGACCGCGGCCGGGTCGGTGATCGGGACCCCGGCCTACATGTCGCCGGAGCAGGCCGGCGGCCTCGTCGTCGACCACCGCGCCGACATCTACTCGCTGGGCGCGATCATGTACGAGCTGTTCTGCGGCCAGCCGCTGTTCCGCGGCCGCTCCTTCGGCGAGTACGTGCGCAAGCACCTGAGCGAGCCGCCGCTGCCGCCGCGGCAGACCGCGGGCGGCGCCAGCCTCGACGGCCGGATCGAGGCCATGCTCCTGCGCTGCCTCGAGAAGCACCCCGACCATCGCTTCGGCAGCGCCGAGGAGCTGCGCGACGAGCTGCTCCACCTGCTGGCGGGCATCGAGACCCACGAGCACACCCTCGACGGGCCCCGCCCCCGCCTGCCGCTGCCGCCCGGGCCGCCCAGCGCCGGCCCGACCCCGCTGACGCCCCAGCCCGGGGTCGGCACCCAGCCGCCGCCGGGGCCGGGCACGCTCATGGCCATGATGCACGCGGCGCCGGGGCACGGCTCGTACCCCGGCCACGGCTCGTACCCCGGTCACGCCTCGCACCCGGGCCTCGCCTCGCACCCCGGCTACCTGCCCGGCACCTACCCCGGCCAGCCGCCGCCGCGGCGGACGTGGCTGGTCGCGCTGGTGGCGATGGCGGCGATCGGCGTCGCGGTGGCCGCGGTGCTGGTCGCCGCCACCCGCACCCGCGGCGGCGACGCGGGCCCGACGCGGTCGGCGGCCCCGGCGGCCGCCCCCGCCACCGTGCCGACCGAGATCACGGCGGTCGGGCCGGCCGTCGCCCCGGTCCGGATCATCGAGGTCCGTATCGACGCCCCGGCCGGCGCCCAGGTCACCGCCGCGGGCTCCGCGGTGACGGTGTGCGCGGCGCCGTGCGCGGTCGCGATCGATCCCGCCGACGGCGGCTCGACGGTGCGCCGCGACTTCGTGGTCCGCAAGGACGGCTTCGTGCCCCGCGTCCTCACGATCGACCTCGCCGAGCCGCCGGCGGCGGTCACGGTCGCCCTCGAGCCGGTGACGGCCGAGGTCCCGACCGCCACCCCCGGGCGACGGCCGCCCCGCGACAGCGGACGCAGCCGGGCCGCGGCCACGCTCCCCGCCCCCGATCCGGTCAAGCCGCCCCCCGACCCGGTCAAGCCGCCCCCCGATCCGGTCAAGCCGCCCCCCGATCCGGTCAAGCCGCGCAAGGACCCGCACGTGGATCCGACCGCCACGATCGACCCGTTCGCTCCCAGGAAGAAATGACGGCGCGCCGCGGGCCGATCCTGCTCGCCGTGGCCGTGAGCCTCCTGGTCGCGCTCGGCGCCGGCGCGCGCACCGCGCACGCCGAGGACGCCGCCACCCGCGCCGCCCGCCGCCACTTCACCAAGGGCGAGAAGCTGTTCGCCCTCGGCCGCTTCGACGACGCTCTGATCGAGTACGAGAAGGCGTTCGAGGCCCGGCCGCTGCCCGCGTTCCTGTTCAACATCGGCCAGTGCCACCGCAACCTGGGCAACGTCGACCAGGCGATCTTCAGCTACCGCAAGTACCTGCGCGAGCAGCCCGACGCCGACAACCGGGAGGCGGTGGAGCGCCTGATCGAGGAGCTCGAGGCCGAGCAGGCGCGCCAGCAGCCGGTCCTCGACCCGCGGCTGACCGACCCGGCGCCGGCGGGCCGACCGCGGCGAGCGAACCGCAAACCGATCTATGCTCGCTGGTGGTTCTGGGGCGGCGTCGCGGCGGTGGCCGGCGCCGGCGCCGGCACCTACCTGCTCACGCGCGACGCCTCCGTCCCCGCCACCGATCTCGGCAACGTCGTCTTCGACTGATCCCCTCGCACGCTCCGATCTCATGCCGCCCGCGCCTCCCCGTCGACGCCCCCGCGCGCGCCGCGCGCGCGCCGCGGCCGTGGCCGTGGTGGCCGCGCTCGGCGGCGGCTGCGCGGACGACGGCGTGACGGTGGTGACGGTGTCGAGCCGGCCCGCGGTCCGCCCCGTCGAGGAGCTCGCGGTCACCCTGTCCAACGCCAACGCGACGCTGGTCGAGCGCTTCGCCGTCGACGGCCGCGCCTTCCCGCTCACGTTCAGCATCGAGACCGGCGGCCGCGACGGCGTGCTCGAGCTCCACGCCGACGCCTTCGACGGCGCCGGGGCCGCGGTCGGGATCGGGGCCGCCACCGTCGCGCTCGGCGGCCGCACCGACGTCGACCTCATGCTCGCGCCCACCGACTTCGTGGTCAACACGGTCTTCGTCGGCGACCAGGCCCTGGCCTTCCGCCCCGACGCCGGGGGCCGCCAGCTCGCGGTCGGGGCCGACGGCGTGATCACCACCGGGTGGACCGACTCGTGCTCGGTGGTCGGGCGCTGCGACGTCTTCGGCCGCCGCTTCGACGCCACCGGCCAGGCCGTGACCTCGGCCCTCGCCGCCGGCACCGCCCAGTTCAACTTCAACCGCACCAACAACATCATCGGCTACGAGCCGTCGCTCGCCACCAACGCCGCGGGCGCGACCCTGGCGGTGTGGTCCGACGGCGGCGAGCTGATGGCGGTGACGATCGACGCCGCCGGCGCCGCCACCGCGATCACCGAGACCATCGTCGCCAGCGGGACCGCGCCGACGCCGCCGGCGGTCGCCGCCCTGCCCGGCGGGCGCTTCGTCGTCGCCTGGACCGAGCTCGCCATGGCCGGCCAGTACCAGGTGCGCGCGATCTGGCTCGACGACCGCGCCCAGCCCGTGCTCAACCCGGTGACCGGCAGCGTCGCGCCCTACACCGCCTCGACGGTGAACCTGGGCGACCCGGCGCCGCCGGCGGTGGTCGCCCTCGGCGACGGCGCCGCCCACGGCATCGCCTGGCGCAACGGCAGCATCCTGCGCGGGCGCTTCTACCCCTCCGCCGGCATGCCGCGGGCGGCGGCCGACGTGTCGATCGGCACGTTCGGCGCCGACCTGATCGGCGAGGTCCAGCTCGCGCCGGCCGGCCCCGACGTCGCGGTCCTGTTCTCGCGCCGCACCAGCGGCGGCGACGCCGACGACGGCCAGCTCGTCCTGCGCCGGATCCCCCCCGCCGGCGCGCGCACCGGCGTCGACGCCATCGTCGCCCGCGGCGTCACCACGATCCGGCCGATGGCCCTCGCCGGGCGCGCCGACGGCGCCCTCGCCGTCGCCTGGGAGGCCTGCGCCGAGGACGGCGACGGCGCCGGCTGCGCCATCCGCACCCAGCTCTTCCGCCCCAACCTCGCCGCGGTCGGCGCGCCGGCCCTCACCAACACCACCACCGCCGGCAACCAGATCGAGCCGTCGCTGGCGGCCCTGCCCGGGGGCGAGCTGTTCGTGATGTGGAGCGACGGCAGCGCCGCCGCCCCCGACACCGACGGCTTCTCGATCCGCGCCCGCGTCCTGTACCCGGCCTACGACGACGTCCGCGGCCTGGGCGCGCGCTGCACCTCGTCGGCGGCGTGCGGCGACGGCAACGTGTGCATGCCCGGCTCCGACGCCACGCCCCGCTGCTACCGCGCCTGCGCCGGGGATCGGTCCTGCCTCTACGGCGGGAGCTGCACGACCATCGGCGACGAGTCGGGCTGCCTGTTCTGATCACCCGCCGCCGTCCGCCGCCGCCCCGGGGCCGTCCCCGGTCAGGGCTCGACGGGGGGCTCGACGGTCAGGGCTCGACGGTCAGGGCCTCGGGCGGCAGGGTCTCGGGCGCCGCCGCCAGCGCCCGGTCGGGCAAGGTGAAGACGTGGACCGCGTCGGTGCGGCCGCGCACGTGGTGGGCGCCGAGATCGACCAGCGACTCGTAGAGCGCGCGGTCGGCCAGGCGCTCGCGGGTCTGGGCGGTGATGAGGATGGCGGTGGCGAAGCGCTTGTTGAGGTCCTCGACCCGCGACGCGATGTTCACCGAGTCGCCGATGAGCGTGTACTCGACGCGATCCTCGGCCCCGACGTTGCCGGCCACCACCGGGCCGGTGTGGACGCCGATGCGGATCGCGAGGCCGCTGGCCAGCTCGGGGAAGCCCTCGGCCCGCCAGCCCGCCGACAGCCGCTCGACCGCGGTCAGCATGTCGTGGGCGGCCCACACCGCGTCGTCGGCGTGATCGAGGTGCTCGCCCGGCACGTCGCTGGTCAGGGGGGCGCCGAACGCGGCGAGCAGCGAGTCGCCCTGGATGCCGACGATCATGCCGCCGTGGTCGACGATCGCCTTGCACACCTCGTCGTAGTAGCGGTTGAGGATGTGGATGACCTCGGTCGGCGGGATGCGCTCGGCGAGCGCGGTGTAGCCGACGATGTCGGCGTACATCACCGTGACCTCGCGCTGCTCGCCGCCGCGGCCCAGGCGCTGAGGGTCGGCGACGATGCGCTCGACCACCTCGTGCGAGACGTAGCGGCCGAAGATCCGCTTGACCTCCTGGTAGCTGCGCTCGGTCGCGGCCAGCTTGGCCTCGACCTCGCGCACCCGCCGGCTGAGCTCGAAGACGTCGAAGGCCCGGCGCTCGATGATGCCGCGCCGGACCTCGCCGTGGTGGTGGCGGAGGTGGAGGTGCATGTAGATCGCCACCGGCAGGGCCGACACCGCGACCACCTCCATCTTGGTGGCGAGCTGGGTCGTGCCCAGATCGGTGCGCAGGCCGTACAGGGTCGAGAACACGATGGCGTCGGCGACCATCGCCGCCATGGTCGCGATGTAGCTGGGGACGATGAGCGGCAGGCCGGGCAGGCGGTTGACCAGGATCTGGTAGACGACCAGGATGACGACGAAGTCGACGACGAAGGCGGCCAGCGAGCACAGGCGGATGTAGGTCGAGTGCTCGACCAGGACGCTGTCGCCCAGCCACGGCCAGCCCGCCGGCGGGTGGCTGGCGTGGTAGGCCAGCATGTGATCGGCGGCGCCGTGCAGGACGTGGAGGCAGAGGATCGCCAGCAGCAGGTGGCGGGCGGCGCGGGTGCCCTCGAGGGTGTAGACCAGGACGGTGGCCGCCAGCAGCAGCGGCAGGAAGGTCGAGTAGCCGATGAACCCGGTGCTGCCGATGAGGTCGACCGAGATCGGCGTGGCCCCCTTGTCGGCCACGAACAGCATGGTCTGGAAGAAGCCGATGCCGAGGTAGAGCGGCCCGAGGCCGAACCAGCGCGACACGGCGTGCAGCCCGCACAGCGCCACCGCGAAGCCGAAGAGCTCGAGGAGGAAGATCACGTCGACTCGGGATCCTCGGTCCCCGCCCGGTGGTCGATGCCCAGCGCGCGCATCTTCTTGTACAGGTGCGAGCGCTCGAGCTGCAGCTCGCGCGCGGTGTTGGACACGTGGTGGTCGTGGGCCTCGAGCGCGGCCAGGATGATCTCGCGCTCGGCGGCGGCGACCAGATCCTTGAACGGGGTGCCGGCGACGTAGTGGGCCTTGACCGGCTGCACCCGGGGCAAGGCGTCGCGGACGTCGGCCTCGCCGATGGTGTCGGTGTCGCCGGTGAGGATGACCATGCGCTCGACGACGTTCTTGAGCTCGCGCACGTTGCCGGGCCAGTCGTGCTGCATCATCAGCGTGACCGCGCCCGGCGTCATGCGCTTGACCCGGCGGTCGTCGCGGGCGCAGGCCAGGGCCAGGAAGTGCTCGATGAGGGCGGGGATGTCGTCCTTGCGACCGCGCAGGGGCGGCATCTCGATCGGCACCACCGCCAGCCGGTAGTACAGATCCTCGCGGAAGCGGCCGGCCGCGATCTCGGCCGCCAGGTCCTTGTTGGTGGCGGCGATGACCCGGACGTCGACCTTGACGGTCTCGGTGCCGCCCACCCGCTCGAGCTCGCCCTCCTGCAGCGCCCGCAGCACCTTGGCCTGCGCGCTCGGGTTCATGTCGCCGATCTCGTCGAGGAACAGGGTGCCGCCGTCGGCCTGCTCGAACTTGCCGCGGCGGTCGCGGGTGGCGCCGGTGAACGCCCCCTTCTCGTGGCCGAACAGCTCGCTCTCGATCAGCTCCGACGGGATCGCCGCGCAGTTGACCTTGACGAACGCGGCCTTGGCCCGCCGCGACTGATCGTGGAGCGCCCGCGCCACCAGCTCCTTGCCGGTGCCGTTCTCGCCGGTGATGAGCACCCGGCCCGAGGTCGGCGCGGTCTTGGCCACCTTGTCGAAGATGGCCCTCATCGCCGCGCTGCGGCCGACGATCGAGTGCTCGGCCTGAGCCCGCGCCCGCAGCCGGGCGTTCTCGCGCGACAGCCGGCCGAACTCGAGCGCGTTCTGGACCGTGAGCAGGAGCTTGTCCCCCGACAGCGGCTTCTCGATGAAGTCGTGGGCGCCGGCCTTGGTGGCCTGGACCGCGGGCTCGACCGTGGCGTTGCCCGACATCATCACGACCATCACGTCGGGGTGGGCGCTGCGGAGGCGGGGCAGGACGTCGAGCCCGCTCTCCCCCGGCATCATCACGTCGAGCAGCACCAGATCGATCTCGTGCTCGGCCAGCTTGCCCAGGCCGAGCGCGCCGTTGCCCGCGACCTCGACGGCGAAGCCCTCGATCTCGAGCGCCCGCCGCACGGTCGTCAGGATGTTGGGCTCGTCGTCGATGACGAGGATCGTGGAGCGCGCCATCCGGCCCCGAAGGTACCAGATTTGACTCGGGGGGCCGGGGCCCGTAGGTTCCAGCCATGCGTGCCCGGACAATCTCCCTGGCGATCCTCGCGGTGGCTGCGCTCCTGATCCTGGCGGTGGCCGGCTGCAAGAAGAAGCCGAAGACGCCGGCCTGCGACGGCAACGACGACTGCGCCGACGGCCTGGTCTGCGTCAACAAGCAGTGCGTGCAGTGCGCGGCGAGCGCCGACTGCGGCGACGGCAAGGAGTGCAAGGAGGGGGCGTGCGTGGCCAAGGCCGAGTGCGCCAAGGACCTCGACTGCCCCGACGGCAAGGTGTGCCAGGCCGGCGCCTGCCGCCCCTGCGCCGCCGACGGCGAGTGCGGTCCCGGCGGCCAGTGCCTGGGCGGCAAGTGCAACCGAGCCACCGCCTGCGCCGCCGACGACGACTGCGCCGACGACGAGGACTGCCTCGACGGCTACTGCCAGAAGCCGTGGCTGGGCGGCAGCGGCGGCGGCACCTGCCAGCTCGCCACCGTGTACTTCGCGCTCGACGACGCCTCGATCGCCGCCAGCGAGCGCGACCGCCTCGACGGCAACGCCGCGTGCATCGAGAAGACCACCGGCAAGCAGGTCTACGTCGTCGGCCACACCGACGCCTCGGGCACCGACGAGTACAACATCGCCCTGTCCGAGCGCCGGGCCCAGCCCGTCGCCGACTACCTGGCCCGCCTCGGCACCGACCCCGCCCGCCTCCAGATCGTCCCCAAGGGCGAGAGCGAGCCGAGCGGCCTGGGCGAGGAGAAGGACCGCCGGGTCGAGTTCCAGTGGCGCTAGCCCGCCGACCGCGAGGAGATGAGATGAAGATCCTGTCCGCCACCGCGCTCGCCGCGCTCGCCGCCGCCCTCCTGTCCGGGTGCCTGGTCACCACCCGGGGCGAGGGCAAGGCCCTCCGCCGCGACGTCACCGCCCTCGACCAGCGGGTGGCGGCCAAGGAGGACGACATCACCAGCAAGGTCGAGGAGCTGCAGCGGGTGCTGGAGGAGGCGACCAAGGTCCTCAAGCGCAACAGCGCCGATCTCGGCGCCGACGTCGAGGCCCTGCGCGACGACATCCGGGTCTCGACCGGGCTGGTGTCGGCGTCCAAGAACATGATCGACGAGCTGCGCACCGAGCTCGAGCGCTTCAAGGCCAGCAACGAGGAGCGCCTGGCCTCGCTCGAGCTGCGGGTGCAGACCCTCGAGACCCGGGGCACCGGCGCCGCGGTCCCGGCCGCCGGCAACCCCGACGAGCTGTGGACCCAGGCCACGACCGCCTTCGGCGCCAAGCGCTGGGCCGACGCCCGCGAGGCCTTCAAGAAGCTCACGCTCGGGTTCCCCACCCACGGCCGCGCCGACGACGCCCAGTACTTCCGCGGCGAGACCCACTTCCAGGAGCAGGCGTGGGACGCCGCCATCGGCGAGTACCAGAAGGTCTGGGAGAAGTTCGCCGACAGCGACCTCGCCGACGACGCCCTGTTCCGCGCCGCCGAGGCCGCCGAGAAGCTCAAGAACTGCACCGAGGCCCGCGCCTACCTGGCCGCGCTCAAGCAGAAGTACCCCAGGTCGGTGCTGATCAAGAAGGCCGACACGATGACCAAGGCGCTGCAGGCCGCCGCCAAGAACAAGGCGAAGTGCTCGTCCTGAGCCCTTCACCGACCGCGGTCGGTGATTGCCGGCACCGACCGGCGCGCTCCCTCTCTCCGGTCGCCCTTCAGCCCTTCACCGACCGCGGTCGGTGATTGCCGGCACCGACCGGCGCGCCCTCTCTCTCCGGTCGCCCTTCAGCCCTTCACCGACCGCGGTCGGAGCTCGCGGGAAACCGAACGGCACGCAGCCGCGGCTTGTCGGCCTTCGACACGCCCTCGCTGTCGCTCGGGCGGCTCAGGCCGACCGGAAAGATGGGCCCCGCG
>CAADGB010000428.1 GCA_900696455.1 uncultured delta proteobacterium | reverse complement strand
CGGTCAGTGATGGTGGTGGTGGTGGTGGTCGTGGCCGGCGTGGGGGTCGGGCCCGCCGGTGCCCTCGACCGGGTAGCCCTGCTTCTTCCAGAACAGGACGCCCTCGTCGAGGACGTAGGCCTTGGCGTGGCCGCGCCGGCGCAGCTCGTCGACGACCACGCCCGAGGCGTGGTGGGGGCAGGCGCAGTAGGCGATCACGACCGCGTCGCGCGGCACGCGATCGAGGGAGCTGGTGTCGTAGTGCGGCACCGAGATCGACCCCGGGATGCGCTCGCGGATCCAGTCCGACGGCGGGCGCGCGTCGATGATGACCAGCCGCTGCTTGCGGGCCAGGGCCTGCGCCACCTGCACCGACGGCACGAACCGGCCCTCGCGCGCGGTGAACGTGGGCTGCTTGCCCTTGGGGTTGAGCACCACCGGGCCGTCGGGCCCGGTCGGCGGCGTCACCGGCCGATCGGGGAGGGCCGGCGAGGTGGCCACCGGCTGCGCGAAGCTACGGATGTAGGCGACGACGTCGGCGACCTGGCCGCCGTCGAGGCGACTGGCGAACGCCTCCATCGTCGTGCCGGGGCGGCCGTAGACGATGGCGTGGCGGAGGAAGGCGTCGGAGGCGAGCGCGAGGAACGTGGGGTGGGCGAGGTGGACGTTGGGGCCGCGCGCGCTGGCATCGCCGTGACAGGACTGGCACATCGTCGCGTAGTGCGCCTTGCCGCGCTCGGGGTCGCCGGGGAGCGGCGGGGGGAGCGGCACCGTCGCGGCGACCCCGCCCTTGTCGCGCAGGAAGGCGACGATCGCCGCGATGTCGCGCTCGCCGAGCGGTCCGCCGAGGTCGCGGCCGTAGCCGGCCATCGCGGTGCCTGGCCGTCCGAGCTCGATGCTGCGCGCGAGGAACGCGTCGTCGGCGCTCTCGAGGAAGGTGCGCGAGACGAGCGACGGCGCGTTGTCGGCGGCGTACCCGGTGGCGGTGGCGCCGTGGCACAGCGCGCAGTACTTGGCGTAGGCGGCGCCGCCGGCGGCGACCACTGGATCGGCCTCGGCGGGCGTCGACACCAGCGGGCCGGCGTCCTTGCGCGCCGGCGTGACGTCGGAGCGAGCGCCGCCGCAGGCGGCGGCCAGGGCGACCGCGAGGCCGAGGCCGAGGCGCGTCAGCGGCGGCGCGCCGTCGCCCGGGAGGACGCGCGGCGCGGACGGGAGGGTGTGGCCGGTCGGCGACATCCGCCGCACTATGCCACGGCCCGGTGTGGAGGGAACCGACAGCCGGCGGGCGCCGGTCGCGGTGGCCCGACCGGGCGCGCCCTGGGCGGTCGCCGCGCGCGCGTCCGCGGCCCGCGTGCGGGTGAGCTCGTGGTGGCACGGGCCTTGATACCCGGAGGCCTCGCGCCGTCGCGCCTGGGAGCCTGTCGATGAACACCACACCCGCCCGCCGTCGAGGCGTGACCTCGCTCGCCTCGGTCACGTCGGTCACCTCGGTCACCGCGGCGGTCGCGGCCGCCGCGCTCGGGCTGGCCGCCACCGCGGCGTCGGCGCACGCCCAGGCCGGCCCGCCCGGCGCCTGCGCCTGCGAGGCCCCGCCGGCGGCGGTCGCCGGGCCTTCGCCCATCCGCCCGCGGTGGAGCGTCGGCCTCCACGTCACGTCGCTCGGCCTCGCCCCCGAGGGCCAGCCCGAGGCGCGGACCGAGTACGGCGGTGGCGGCCTGCACGCGCGCTACCGGCTCGCGCCACGCTGGCGCCTCGAGCTCGCCCTCGAGCACGTCACCGAGCGGCCGGTGCGCGGCGAGCGCCCCGGCCGCGAGCCTGAGGCCGCGACCCTCGCCGTCCACTACCACCTGCGGCCGGACGCGCGCTGGGACGGGTACCTCATCGCCGGCGTGGGCGCGACCGCCGACGGCCGGCCCGAGCTCTCCGACGAGGCTCGTCGCGAGACCTCGGCGGGCCACGTCCACCTCGGCGCTGGCGTCGAGCGCCGCTTCGGCCGCGACGGCCGGTTCGGGCTGGCCGCCGAGCTGCGCCTGGTCGGGATCGCGCCGCGCGAGGTCGAGGACGCGCCGACGACCTCTCCCGGCGCGCCGTCCCCCCTGACCGTGCCGACCGGCGAGCTCGACGTCGCCGGCAGCTCCGGCGGGCGGCTGACGATCGCGGCGTCGTACCACTTCTGATCGGCCGTGATCGGTCCGATCGGACGGGAGCGGCCCGGCCGCGACGATCTGGCGCCACGTTCTCGCCCGCCGCGCTCCACGGCGCGCGGATGTTCGTCTACGTTCCGGGCGTGAAGACGGTCTGCATCGGCGGCGGCCCGGCCGGGCTCTACCTCGGCGTCCTCCTCAAGCTGGCGCAGCCGCGCCACCAGGTCACGGTGTTCGAGCGCAACCGTCCCGACGACACGTTCGGGTTCGGGGTGGTGTTCTCGGACGCGACGCTCGGCCACCTCGCCGCCGCCGATCCGGTGACCCACGCCGCCATCACCCAGCGCTTCGCGCGCTGGGACGACATCGAGACCCACGTCCGCGGCCACGTCTTCACCTCCACCGGCCACGGCTTCTGCGGCATCGAGCGCAAGCAGCTCCTGCTGATCCTGCAGGCGCGGGCGGCCGAGCTCGGCGTCGACGTCCGCTTCGAGCACCCCGTCACCGCCCTCGATCAGGTCGGCGACGCCGAGCTGGTGGTGGCGTGCGACGGGGTCGCGAGCTGGGTGCGCGACGCCCGGGCCAGCGAGTTCGGCCCCGACGTCGATCTGCGGCCCAACAAGTTCGTGTGGCTGGGCACGACCGTGCCGTTCACCGCGTTCACCTTCATCTTCAAGGAGACCGCGCACGGCCTGTTCCGCGTCCACGCCTACCGCTACAGCGACACCGGCTCGACCTTCATCGTCGAGTGCACGCCGGCGACCTGGACCGCCGCCGGCTTCGACGGCGCCGACGAGGACCGCACGATCGCGATCCTCGAGGAGATCTTCGCCGCCGAGCTGCGCGGCCACCGCCTGATCAAGAACCGCTCGATCTGGCGCAACTTCCCCACCGTGCGCAACCGGCGGTGGCGGGCCGGCAACGTCGTGCTCGTGGGCGACGCCGCCCACACCGCCCACTTCTCGATCGGCTCCGGCACCAAGCTGGCGATGGAGGACGCGATCGCGCTGCGCGACGCGCTCGAGGCCGAGCGCGACGTCGAGACCGCGCTGGCCACCTACGAGATGCGGCGCCGCCCCGAGGTCGAGGCGCTGCAGGCCGCGGCCCAGGCCAGCCTCGAGTGGTTCGAGGGCACCGAGCGCTACCTCGGCCTGCCGCCGGCCCAGTTCGGCTACAGCCTCATGACGCGGAGCCTGCGGGTCAGCCACGCCTCGATGCTGCGGCGCGATCCGGCGCTGGCTCGCGCCGTCGAGCGGGTGCTGGCCGAGCGGGCCGGGCTCGAGCTCGGCGCCGACGAGGCGCCGCCGCCGCCCATGTTCACGCCGGTCGAGCTGGCGGGCCTCCGCCTCGCCAACCGCCTGGCGCTGGCGCCGTGGCCGGCGGCCGCCGCCGACGGCGGCGTGGTCGGCGACGCCCACCTGGTGTTCCTGGGCGCGCGGGCGACCGGCGGCGTCGGCCTGGTCCTGACCGAGCCGGTGGCGGCGGTCGGCGCCGGTCCGCGGCCGGCGATCGGCAGCGACGAGCAGGCGGTGGCGTGGCGGCGCGTCGTGGAGTTCGTCCACGAGCGCTCGCCGGCGCGCATCGGCCTGGTGCTGGCGTGCGGCCCGGCCGCGGTGAGCGCGGCGGCGACGGTGGAGGCGGCGCGCCGCGCCGCGTTCGCCGGGTTCGACCTGCTCCTGCTCGACGCCAGCGAGGCCGGCGGCGCGGTCGGCGACGACGGCGGCGACGACGGCGGCGACGACGGCGGCGGGGACCTCGCCGCCGGCGATCCCGGCCCGGCCCTCGCCGCCGTGCGGGCGGTGTGGCCGTCGGAGCGCCCGCTCGGGGTGCGCGTG
>CAADGB010000427.1 GCA_900696455.1 uncultured delta proteobacterium | reverse complement strand
GCCGAGGGCGTCGCCGCGCGAGGGGACGGCCGCGCCGTCGCGCGCCTGGCGCGCCGGGGCCCGGTCGCCGAGGGCGGCGTCGCCCCGGGTGATGGCCTCGGGGGAGGCCGCGCGGCGCGCCGTCACCTGGCGCGGCGCGCGGTAGGCGTCGGGCGAGGTCCACAGCCGCTGGCGCAGGGCGGCGTCGCGGGCGTGATCGCGCCGCCCGGTCCAGGTCGCGGTGCCGCCGACGTCACCGCCGCCGCGATCGGCGGCGCGCTCGCCCGGCAGGTCGGCGGCGCGCGGCCGCGCCGGCCCGCCGCCGTCCCACGACGCGACGTCGTTCACGCCGAGCACCGCCTCGAGCGTGAGCGCCGGCGGGGACCCCGAGACCAGGCTGATCGCGGCGGCGCTCGACGCGCCCGTGGCGACCTCGGGCGGCGGCGCCGCGGTCGCGCCGCCGGCGGGCGGCGGCGCGGCCGCGTGGTGGACCGTGATCTCGTCGAGCACCAGCACCAGCGCCGCGTTGAGGAGGGCGGCGGCGGCCAGCGCCTCCCAGCCCCGGCCCGGCGCCCGCCCGGCGCGCCCCGCGTGTCGTCCGGGATCCGGCCGGGCCATGAGACGAGTATGCACGATCGCGCCCGGCGCGCCGGTCAGATCGTTTTCGGTTGACGGCCGTCTCAGGTTGCCCTAGTAGTACACACCTCGCTGGGCGCCTCGGCGCTCGCACCCACCGGCGGCGGCGCGCGTACGGGGTCGACTCGTCGGAGTCGTCATCCGCGGTACGTCCGCGGACTCGCCGTTCCGGGAGCACGGGCACCTGGCGGGACCGGGATCTGAAGGTTCGACTCCTTCCTGCCGCACTCCTCCCTCATGCGGCGGTGGCGGAACGGTAAACGCACTGGGCTTGCTCATCCCAACATCCCAGCCGTCTCGTAAACGGTAAAAAACCTGAGCTGGTCGTCGTCGGTCGTCGCCCGGGAGGGCCACGGCCCGACCACACCACGTCGCGCTCGGCCCGGGCTCTCGCCACGCCGCTCGACGGTCGCCAGCCTGCCGGCCCGCGCCCGTCCGCCCGTGACCTCCCGCGCCCACCGCGACGGGGTGGAGCCCCCGCGCAACCGCGCCTCGCTCCCGAGCGAGGCGCCACGGCGCGCTGGCGGCGCCCGGCGGCGGCCGACCTTTCTCCCATCTCCAACCGGAGTGATCGCCATGATGAACCTCACCCTCCACCTCCACCAGCGCGCGGTGCTCGTCCGCGACGGCAAGCCCGTGCGCGCCCTCGGCCCCGGCCGCTACTTCTTCTGGAAGCAGCACGACGTGGTCCGCTGGGACACCGACGACCTCGTCTTCACCGCCCCCGCCGCGGTCCTCGCCGCGCTGCCCCTCGACTGGTACGAGACCGTGCGCCTCGCGCCCGGCCAGTACGGCCTCGTCTTCCGCGACGAGCGTCCGGTGGCGTTCCTGCGCCCCGGCGTGCACCGCGTCTGGAAGCTCGAGCAGGGCGTGATCGTGCGGGCCTTCGCCGAGACCGAGCCGCTGCCGCCGCTCACCGACGAGCTGCGCGAGGTCATCCCGGCGGGCGAGCTGCTCGAGGCGCCGATCGAGGTCCACCAGCGCGCCGTGCTGGTGCGCGACGGCGTCCCCGACCGCGTGCTCGGCCCGGGTCACCACGCGTTCTGGGGCAAGCACACCAAGCTGCTCACCTGGAACCTCGACGACCTGGTGCTGGTCGCCCAGCCCGACGTCCTCGCGATCCTGCCCCCGGCCTGGTACCAGACCCTCACCCTGGGTCCGCCCCAGCGCGCCGTGGTCTCCCGCGACGACCGTCCGGTGAAGTTCCTGCGCCCGGGCGTGCACCGGGTGTGGACGCTGCACCCGGGCGTGACCGTGGCCGTCCACGACGTCACCGGCGCGGCGCCCGAGCTCACCGACGAGCTGCGCGCGCTGATCCCGGCCGGCGAGCTGGTCGAGGCCCAGGTCCGCCAGTTCGAGCGTGGCCTCCAGTACGTGCAGGGTCGCTTCGCGGCGCTGCTCGAGCCGGGCCGCCACGTCTTCTGGAACCACCCGGGCGCGAAGGTCGCGGTCACCGTGATCGACACCCGCGTCCAGCAGCTCAAGATCGAGGGCCAGGAGCTCATGACCAAGGACAAGGTCACGCTCCGGCTCACGCTCACCGCCGAGTACGCGCCCACCGACGCCGCCACCACGGTCCACGCCGTGGCCGACGTCAAGGACGCGCTCTACCTGGCGGTCCAGCTCGCCGCCCGCGAGTTCGTCGCCGGCGTCACGCTGGACGAGCTGCTCGAGGGCCGCGACACGCTCACCCGCTACCTCGAGGCGCAGGTCCTGCCGCGCGCCGAGGCCTTCGGCGTGCGCGTGCACCGCGTCGGCGTGAAGGACGTGATCCTGCCCGGCGAGATGAAGACGCTGCTCAACAAGGTGATCGAGGCCGAGAAGGCGGCCGCGGCCAACGTCATCCTCCGCCGGGAGGACGCGGCCGCGACCCGCAACATGGCCAACACCGCCAAGGTGATCGCGGAGCACCCGGTGCTCATGCGCCTGAAGGAGCTCGAGACCATGAAGGAGATCGCCGAGAAGATCGACGAGCTCAAGCTGGTCGTGGGCGCCGACGGCCTCAAGCACCTCCTGCCCCACGCCGGCCACGGCGCGGGCGGCGCCGCGACCTGAGCGAGCGAGGCGAGCGAAGCCACGGCAACCCCTTGCCCACGCGGGCGGACTCCTCGGAAAACTGAGGGGCCGCCCGCGTGGCCGTTCCGGAAGCATGCGGGGTTGCACGGCCTTGCCGGTGGCATGTGGGTTGCTGTCCCATGGTGGGGTGGGGACCTCGCCACCGCCCGCCCTGCTCGCCGCGTCGGCGCTGGCGCTCGGCGCCGCCGCCTGCGGCGACAACCTCGTCGTCGTGCCGGAGGGCCCCCGCGGCCAGGGCAGCGAGGCCACCGCCGACCTCGTCATCAACGAGATCGCGCCGCGCGGCGACGGCCCCGACTGGGTCGAGCTCTACAATCGCAGCGCCGCGCCCTTCGATCTGTGCGGCGTGTTCCTGACCGACGCCATCGATCGCCTCGATCACTACCTGCCGCTGGGCGGCGTGATGCCGCCCGCGCCCTGTCCGCCGCGCCTGCTGGCGCCCGGCGATCGCCTGATCGTGTACGCCGACGGCACGCCGCTGGTCGATGGCGAGCCCATCGCCGCCACCCGCGCGCCGTTCGCGCTGGGCGTCGCCGACGAGGTCCACCTGGTCACCACCGAGGGCCGGGTCCTCGACGGCCTGCTCTACCTCTACCCGCCGGGCCCGCGGGCGCCCGCCGACGTCACCCTGGCCCGCGATCCCGACGGCCACGGCCTGTTCTTCCCGCTGCCGCCGAGCCCGGCCGCCGCCAACCCGCCGCTCGAGGTCGCGCCATGATGATCCCCGTTCGCCCCGCGCGCGGCGGCGAGCGCGCGTCGGTCGAGGCCGTGTCGGCGGGCCGGCTCGCCCCCCTCACCCTCGCCCTCGCCGCCACCCTCACCGTGGCCGCCGCCATGTTCGTCGCCGGCTGCGGTTCGCTGGCCTGCGAGCTCGACCCCGGCGACGCGCCGGTGGCGGTCCGCCGCCTCGGCTGCCCGGCCGATCGCGAGGTCATGTCGACCAGCCGCGAGGACGCGATCTTCGCCCGCACCCGCTCGATCAACTGGATCATCGACCGCGAGGACGGCGACGCGGTCTACTTCATCGACCCCGACCGCTACGTCCTGCACTGGGAGTTCGCGCGCGACTTCCTGAACCACCCGGGCAAGACGCCGGTGGGCTCGCTCGCCGAGTTCAACCTCCTCAACTACCGCCGCGCCGAGCGCCGCTTCCTCCTCGGCAAGCTGGTCGAGTACGTCGATCAGGACGTCTACACCCTGGAGCTGGCCGCCGGCGACAACGCCGCGGCCGACCTCATCGTCGCCGGCTTCCGCCGGGTCGCGGCCCGCACCGACCTCGAGGACGAGCTGCGCTACCGGCCGGTGTCGGCCGACCAGGAGGCCCTGCTCCCCGCGCTCGCCGGCCGCATCCGCACGATCGCCACCGACGACGTCTTCCGCAACCAGGTCTACCAGGCGCTCAACCGCGGCGTCGGCTACGGCGTCCTGCGCTTCCGCCGCACCGCCACCCTCGCCGGCCAGCCGCTGTCACCCACCGACCTGGTCGTGCTCGACCGGGGGCCCAACGAGCTGTCGATGGTGGCCGGCATCGTCACCGCCGAGTTCCAGACCCCGCTCGCCCACATCGGCGTGCTGGCCAAGACCCGCGGCACCCCCAACATGGCCCTGCGCGGCGCCTGGGACGACGACCGCCTGCGCCCGCTCGAGGGCGAGCTGGTGCGGCTCGAGGTCGGCCCCCAGGACTTCACCGTCCGCGTCGCCGCGCCCGCCGAGGCCCAGGCCTACTGGGACTCGCTGCGCCCGACCGCGATCCAGGTGCCGCAGCACGACTCGGTGACCACGCCCATGTTCGACGTCACCCGCGTCACCCTGGCCGAGGTCATCCGGGTCGGCGCCAAGGCCGCCAACCTCGGCGAGCTCTACCGCCTGACCACCGCCGCCGGCGCCCCGCTGCCCCTGCCCGAGCGGCCGTTCGCGGTGCCGTTCCACCACTACGCCGCCCACCTGGCGTCGTCGGGCGCCCAGGCCCAGCTCGACGCCCTGCTCGCCGACGTCGCCGCTGGCGGCGTGGCGCCGGCCGACCTCGAGCGCCGCCTGTTCCAGCTCCGGTGGACGATCTACCGCGCCCCCATCGATCCCGCGCTGGTCGCCACGGTGATCGCCCTGGCCGGCGCCCGCTGGCCGGCCGAGACCCGCCTGCGCGTGCGCAGCTCGACCAACGTCGAGGACCTCGCCGACTTCACGGGCGCCGGCCTCTACACCTCGGCCGGCGTCACGGTCGCCGACGGCCGCGCCGCGATCGGCAACGCCCTCAAGACGGTGTGGGCCTCGACCTGGAACACCCAGGCCTTCGTCGAGCGCGACTTCTACCGCGTCGACCAGCGCGAGGTCCGCATGGGCCTCCTGATCCACCCGGCGCAGGCCGACGAGCTGGCCAACGGCGTGGCGCTCACGATCAACGAGTGGAGCCAGGTCCGCCCCGCCCACTACATCAACGCCCAGGTCGGGGAGGTCTCGGTCACCAACCCCACCGGCGACGCCGTGCCCGAGCAGCTCCTCTACTACACCTGGTACGAGGAGCCCGAGTACGAGGTCATCACCCGCAGCTCGCTCCTGCACTGGACCACGGCCTGGCCGTCGACCACCGGCGTCCTCACCGGCGCCGAGCTCGAGGAGCTGGCGAGCTACCTCGAGGCCATCCACGCCCGCTACCGCACCCTCTACCCCGGCCACGTGGTCGACGCCGAGTGGAAGCTCATGCCCGGCCGCCAGCTCCTGGTCAAGCAGGCGCGGCCCTTCCGCCGCCGCGACGTCGCCGAGTAGCCGCACGCGCTGGTCGATCGGTCGGTCCCGGCGAGGACGCGGGTGCCGACCTGCGCCTCGGCTCAACCACAGCCGGCGCGGCCGCGCTCGGCGGTGCGCACGTATCGCCCGCCGGTCAGCACGTAGCGCACCGGCACCGGCTCGGGCCGGATGCAGGCGAGGTCGCGGTCGAGGTGGCGCTGCTCGAGGCCCACGATCTCGAGCGGCGCTCGGCGCTGGCCCTTGCCCGCGCCGCGGACCAGCTCGTACGAGGTCGTGGTGCCCGCGCCCGACGGATAGAGGTCCACCGTCGGCAGGCTCGCCAGCTTCGGCGCGCCGGCCTCCGCCGTGCGCAGGGACAGGACCACCAGCTCGTGGTGCCGCTCGGTGCCCGTCACCTCCTTGCGGAACCGCGTCGGTCCGGTCGTGACGCGCTCCTCGCGCGTCTCCACGATCAGCGCCGGCCAGCGCGCGCGCGCGCCGGGCGCGCCGCGCCGCCCCGTCCAGTCCGCGCGGCCGCGGAGCTCGGTGCCCCCACCGAGCGGGCCCGGCGCACCCTCCAGATCGACGAGGCCGAGGACGCGCACCGGGTGAGGCCCGAACCACACCGGCTTGCCATGACAGGCGCGCGGCCCGCAGCGCAGGAGCACGATCATCCGCTGCTCGTGCTCGCGGTCGCGGTACGAGCCCACGACCACGTGGGTGACGTGGCCGCGCCCCTCGACGGTGTAGCCGGCGACCGCGACGACCCTCCCGGGGTCGACCCCCGCGAAGTGGGCGAGCATCCCCCGCGGGCTGCCGTCGGCGGCGGCCGGGCCGGCCGCCAGGAGCAGGAGGGCGGCGGCGGCGAGCGGGACGAGGGCGATGCGCACCGACCCTGGCACGCACGAGCCGCGCCGGCGATCCATCGGGCCGGCCCCCCGCGGGCGCGCCCCCACCCCCACCTCGCCACCCTCGCCCGGGTGGGCGGTCGGGGACCCGGCTGTACGGGCGCTGCACATGCGCGACAGCGGAGGCGTGGTCGACGCCCAGGACCGGCGCGCGTCTCGCGGGTTCGCCGCCGGCGTGGATCTTGCTGCGATCATGCGCTGGAGGAGACATGCACCGAAAGCTCGCACCTGCGCTCGCCGTCCTCGTGCTCGCCTGCGGCGGGGGAGACGACGGCACGATCGACCCCACCGACGTCATGTTCGGCGACACCGCCCTGGTCGTGGTCGTGAACCCGACCGTCAACGACGACAACGACGACAACCTGCCGGCGCCCGGCGCCGTGCGGGCGGGCGTCCGCCTGCGCTCCGACGACGGCCGCCAGGCGACGACCGGCGCCGACGGGGTCGCCGTCCTCGCCCCGCTCACCCCGGGGGCGCGCACGATCACGGTCTCCGGCGACGGCATCGACGGCTCGTTCACCGTCACCATGACCGACGGCGACCTGCTCGAGCTGGCGCTCGCCGCCGACGGCGCGCGCGCCGAGGTCATGGTCTCGATCGACTACCGCGCGGCGCGCGTGGTCGAGCTGACGCCCACCATGACCAACCAGGAGGTCAACGCGGCCCTGGCCGTGAGCGACACCCTGGTCTTCGTCGCCGGGGGCCGCTACGAGGGCGACCTCGACTTCTCCGGCAGCCGCGTGACCCTGTTCGGCGAGGGCGTGTTCGGCGGGCGGGTCACCCTGGCCGGCGACGTCACGATGTCGGGCAGCGACAGCCGCATCCGCGGCGCGACCATCACCGGCGATCTCGCCGCGCCGGCCAGCGGCCTCGGGCTGTCGTTCTCGTCGGTGGCCGGGGCGATCACCGTCACCGGCAGCGACGCGACCCTGCTCACCAACCGGCTGTGCGGCACCGCCAGCGTCACCGGCAGCGGCGCCGTCGTCGTCGGCAACGCCGGGCTCGCGCCGGTGGCCTGCCCGTGACCGGCCGGTGACCGCCGGCCTCGCGCCGCTGGCGGGCGCTGGCTCGATGCAGCGCGTGCGAGAGGAATCACACGCTCGGGTCGCTCGGTCGGTCCCGGCGAGGACGCCGGTGCCGACCTGAGTCGGAGCAGATCGCCTCGGCCGCGCCTCGGCTCGGAGCCTGTCATCGAATCGATGCCAGGCTCTCCCTCGATCGATCGACCTCGCCCGCAGACGGGCTCGTCCGATCTCATCCGGACCAGAGCCGCCTCGCTGCGCTCGGCTCAGGTCCGGGCCAGGGTGTCGAGGCAGAGCCGGCGCAGCTCGTCGGCGAGCT
>CAADGB010000426.1 GCA_900696455.1 uncultured delta proteobacterium | reverse complement strand
TTCCCGCGAGCTCCGGACCGGATCAGTCGGCGGCGCGGCGCGGGATCCGCAGCCCGGTGGCGTCGGCGGCGGCCACGGCCTCGTCGTACCCGGCGTCGGCGTGGCGGAGCACGCCCATGCCCGGATCGCTCCGCAGGACGCGGGCCAGGCAGCGGGCGGCGCGGTCGGTGCCGTCGGCGACCACGACCATGCCGGCGTGCAGCGAGTAGCCCATGCCGACGCCGCCGCCGTGGTGGAACGAGACCCAGGTCGCGCCGGCGGCGGTGTTGACGAGCGCGTTGAGGATCGCCCAGTCGGCGACCGCGTCGGAGCCGTCCTTCATCGCCTCGGTCTCGCGGTTGGGCGAGGCGACGCTGCCGGCGTCGAGGTGGTCGCGGCCGATCACGAGCGGCGCCTTGACCTCGCCGCGCCGCACCAGCTCGTTGAAGCGCAGGCCGACCCGATCGCGCTCGCCGTAGCCGAGCCAGCAGATGCGCGCCGGCAGCCCCTGGAACGCCACCCGCTCCTGGGCCATGCGGATCCAGCGGGCGAGGCCGCGGTCGTCGGGCAGCTCGGCCAGCACCGCCTCGTCGGTGGCGCGGATGTCGGCGGGGTCGCCCGACAGCGCCGCCCACCGGAACGGCCCCTTGCCCTCGCAGAACAGCGGGCGGATGTAGGCCGGCACGAAGCCGGGGTAGCTGAAGGCGTCCACGACGCCGGCCTCCTGGGCCTCGGCGCGCAGGTTGTTGCCGTAGTCGAAGACGTGGGCGCCGCGGGCCTTCATCGCCAGCATGGCCTCGACCTGCACGCCCATCGACGCCCGCGCCCGCCGGATGTAGTCCGCGGGATCGCGGGCGCGCAGGGCGGCGGCCTCGTCGAGGGTGTGGCCCTGGGGGATGTAGCCGTTCAGCGGATCGTGGGCCGCGGTCTGGTCGGTGACCAGGTCGGGGGTCACGCCGCGGCGGACCAGCTCGGCGAAGACGTCGGCGGCGTTGCCGGTGACGGCGATCGAGCGCGCCTCGCCGCGGGCCCGGCAGGCCTCGGCGCGGGCGAGGGCGGCGTCGGGGTCGGGCGCGTGCTCGTCGAGGTAGCGGGTGTCGAGCCGGCGCCGGGTGCGCGACGGATCGATCTCGACCACCAGGCACACCCCGCCGGCCAGGGTCACGGCCAGGGGCTGGGCCCCGCCCATGCCGCCGAGGCCGGCGGTCAGCACCAGCCTGCCGCCGAGGTCGGCGCCCGGCCCGTAGTGGGTGCGCGCCGCCGCCGCGAAGGTCTCGTAGGTGCCCTGCAGGATGCCCTGGGTGCCGATGTAGATCCACGACCCCGCGGTCATCTGGCCGTACATCATGAGGCCCTTGCGATCGAGCTCGCGGAAGTGGTCCCAGGTGGCCCAGCGCCCGACCAGGTTGGAGTTGGCGAGCAGGACCCGCGGCGCCTCGTCGTGGGTGCGGAAGACGCCGACCGCGCGCCCCGACTGCACCAGCAGGGTCTCGTCGTCGCCGAGCCGGCGCAGCTCGCGCTGGATGATGCGCAGATCGTCCCACGACCGCGCCGCCTTGCCGGTGCCGCCGTAGACCACGAGGTCGGCGGGGCGCTCGGCGACCTCGGGATCGAGGTTGTTCATGAGCATGCGCAGGGCGGCCTCCTGCGGCCAGCCCTTGCAGGACAGCGCGGCGCCGCGCGGCGCCCGGATGATCTCGGTCATGGTCCTTGCCTTCCCGGGTGAGGGCGAACGGAGCGAGAGGAGCGATCAGGCGAGCGGGGTGCCGGCGGCGGCGGCCGCGGCCAGGAGCGTGCCGTCGTCGATGAGGCCGCGGACCCGCGCGAGGTCGGGGGCGAGCGGGCGATCGGCCATCATCGCCGGCACGTGGGCGCGCAGCGCGGCGTGCACCGCCTCGAGCGCCGGGGTCGAGGTCAGCGGCCGGCGCAGGTCGAGGCCCTGGGCCGCGCACAGGAGCTCGATCGCGAGCACGGTGCGGACGTGATCGTGGACCTGCTCGAGCTTGAGCGCGGCGGGGGCGCCCATCGACACGTGGTCCTCGCGCCCCGCCGACGACGGGATCGAGTCGACCGAGGCCGGGTGGCACAGCACCTTGTTCTCGCTGACCAGGGCGGCGGCGCTGACCTGGGCGATCATGAAGCCGGAGTTGAGGCCCGACGACGGCGCCAGGAACGGCGGCAGCCCGCTCGACAGGTGCGGGTTGACGAGCTGCTCGACCCGGCGCTCGCTGATGTTGGCGAGCTCGGCGACGGCGATCGCGGCGAAGTCGAGCGCCATCGCCACCGGCTGGCCGTGGAAGTTGCCGCCGCTGATCATCTCGCCCTGGCCGGGCTCGTCGCCCGGGAAGACCAGCGGGTTGTCGGTCGAGGCGTTGGCCTCGCGCTCGAGCACGGCGCGGACGTAGGCGAGGACGTCGCGGCTGGCGCCGTGGACCTGCGGCATGCAGCGCAGCGAGTACGGATCCTGGACCTTGCCGCAGTCGGCGTGCGACAGGGCCAGCGGGCTGCCGGCGAGCAGCGCCCGCAGGTTGGCGCCGACCACCTGCTGCCCGGGGTGGGCGCGCGCCGCCACCACGCGCTCGTCGAAGGCGCGCACCGTGCCCTTGAGGGCCTCGAGCGAGAGCGCGCCGGCGAGGTCGGCGATCTGGCAGGTGGCGAGGGCGTCGAGGGTGGTGAGGGCGCCCACCGCGGTCATGTGCTGGGTGCCGTTGAGCAGCGTCAGGCCCTCCTTGGCCTCGAGCGGCAGCGGCGCGAGGCCGGCGGCGGCGAGGGCCTCGGCGGCGGGCACCGTGCGGCCGTCGTGCTCGACCTCGCCCTCGCCGATGAGGCCGAGCGCGAGGTGGGCGAGCGGCGCCAGATCGCCCGACGCGCCGACCGAGCCGCGACGCGGGACCACCGGGTGGACGCCGGCGGCGAGCAGCTCGCACAGGCGCTCGCAGACCTCGGCGCGGGCGCCGCTGCGGCCGGTGGCCAGGACCTGCGCGCGCAGGAGCATCATCGCGCGGGTGGTGTCGCGGGCGAGCGGGGCGCCGACGCCGGCGGCGTGCGAGCGGACCAGGTTCTCCTGCAGCGCGCGGACCTCGCGCGCCGAGATCCGCACCTCGGCCAGGGCGCCGAAGCCGGTGTTGACGCCGTAGACCGCGGGCGCGGCGTCGCCGCGGGCCACGACGTCGTCGATCATCGCGCGGGCGCGCTGCATGGCGGCGCGGGCGCGTTCGCCCAGGCGCACCTGCCGTCCGCCGCGGGCGACCGCGGCGATGTCCTCGAGCGAGAGCGGCGCGTCACCGAGCGAGAGGGGAGGGGCGTTCACCCGCGGTGGTGTAGCAGAAGTGGCGCGGGTTCCGGACCCTCGGGCGGCCGGTCTCGGGAGGGTTTCGAGGGCGATCGCCGGCGCGCGTCGAGCCCCGAGTTCCTTCGGAATGTCGTCTGGTTCCGTTGACGTAGACGGCGCCGCGGTGTGATCTAGAGGTGGTGGCGATTCCCCCCGAGTCCGGTGAGCCAGGGAGGCCGGGCGGACCGAATGACGAGACGGCGGTCGGCCCGCCCGAGGGCAACGGTCTGCGCGGCGGCATGTCGGCCCGGATCGACGCGATGATGGCGTCGTACGAGGACGAGGCCGCCGACGACGCCGACGCGGCCGGGGATCCAGGCGGCGCCGGAGACGGCGACGACGCCGACGTGGTGCCGCAGCCGATCGAGGACGACGCGGTGTCATCGGTCGCGTCGGCGCCGGTCGTGACGGGGCTCGACGGGGTGGCCGCACGTCCCGACGCCGACGCCGACGCCGGCGTCGCCAGCGTCGCGCCCGACCGTGACCACGACGCGGGGGTGCCCGAGGCGATCGATCCCGACGACGAGCCGTCCGGCGTCGAGGAGCTGTCGATGGACGACGTCGCGATCGAGGCCGAGGCGGCGCCGCTGTCGACCGCGCCCCCGCCGCGCCCGCCGCCGCGCCCCGGCCCCGTGCTGCCGCCGCTGCCGCCCGCGCG
>CAADGB010000425.1 GCA_900696455.1 uncultured delta proteobacterium | reverse complement strand
CGCGCCGGTGGGTGGCACCGCCCGCGCCGGTGGGTGGCACCGCCCGCGCCGGTGGGTGGCACCGCCCGCGCCGGTGGGTGGCACCGCCCGCGCCGGTGGGTGGCACCGCCCGCGCCGCACCGCCCGCGCCGGTGGGTGGCACCGCCCGCACCCGGTCGGCGAGCCTGTCTTCCCGCGTCTTTCGCGGTGGGTGGCACCGCGCGCGCAGATCTCCAGCAAGCGTAAGGCGGGCGACACGCTGCCACCAACTTGCGGTCTCTGCTACATTTTCGCCGTGACCGACCCCAAGCGTACGCTCTGGTACCTCAAGAAGATCCAGTTGCTGTCGGAGCTTGGACCCGAGGTCCTGGCGCGCCTGGCCGAGCGGGTCGAGATGCGCGAGGTAAGACGACGAGAGGTGGTCTACCTGCCCGGCGACCCCGGCAAGAGCGTCTTCTTCGTCAACGGTGGCCGCGTGAAGATCTGCAAGGTCACCCGCGACGGCAAGTCGCTCACGCTCGGGTACTGCGGGCCGTCCGAGATGTTCGGCGAGACCTGCCTCGTGGGCAGCGGCGCCCGCGCCGAGATGGCGGAGGCGGTCGAGAACGCCATGCTCACCGAGATCGAGCGCGGCGACTTCGAACGCCTGCTCGCCTCCACGCCGACCCTGGCGGCCGGGGTCGCCCGGCTCATGATCGCGCGCCGCGCCGAACTCGAGTCCAAGCTCGAAGCGCTGGTGTTCCGCGACGTCACCTCCAAGCTCGCCGAGCTGCTCATCAAGCTCGGCGACGAGTACGGGGTCGACGACTCGCGCGGCACGCTGGTCGCGCTCAAGATCACCCACCAGGAGCTCGCCAACCTCATCGGCTCCACCCGCGAGACGGTGTCGCTCACGCTGTCGCAGTTCAAGCGCAAGCGCCTCATCGTCACCGAGGGCCGCAAGGTCATCCTCAGCGACCTCGAGGCGTTGCGCGCGCTGCTGTGAGCCGGGTACGCGGCGCCGCGTCAACGCCCGCTCGCCGCCGCCCGCCGCCGCGCCCGCATCCGCACCGCCAGCGCCAGCGCGGCGGCCATGCTCGTCGGTCGCGCGCTCCCGCGGCCCGCGAGATCGTAGGCGGTGCCGTGGTCGGGCGAGGTGCGGACGATGGGCAGCCCCAGCGTGACGTTGACCGCCTCCTCGAAGTCGAGGAGCTTCACCGGGATGAGCGCCTGATCGTGGTACATCGCGACCAGCCCGTCGACGCCGCCGTCGGCGGCGATCCGGAACGCGGCGTCGGGCACCAGCGGCCCCGACACCTCGACCGCAGCGCCCAGGGCGGCCGCCAGCGCCGCCACCGCCGGCGCGATGATCGCCTGCTCCTCGCCGCCGAGCAGCCCGCCCTCGCCGGCGTGCGGGTTGAGGCCGACCACGCCCAGCCGCACCGGCCGCGATCTCCCCAGGTCGCGGTCGAGGCACGCCGCCAGGAGCTCGCCCACGGCGACGATCCGCGCGACGCTGAGCGCGGCCGCGACCTCGACCAGCGGGACGTGGACGGTGGCGAGCGCCACCACCAGCCGCGGCCCGACGAACGCCATCGCGACGTCGCGCGCCTCCAGCCGCGCGGCGAGGAGCTCGGTGTGCCCCGGGAAGGCGAACCCGGCGCGCCGCGCCCAGCTCTTGGAGATGGGCGCGGTCACCAGCGCGTCGACGCGACCGGCCCGCGCCGCCGCCACCGCGGCCTCGAGCCACGCCACCTGCGCGGCGCCCGCCGCCGCCGACGGTTCGCCCGCCCGCACCGCGGGCGCCGCCACCCCTTCGCACGCGACGTCGAGCGCGACCCCCATCGCCGCGGCCCCGCGCGCCAGGACCGCGGGGTCGCCGAAGACCACGACCTCGCGGCGGACCTCGGCCGCCGCCCGCGCCAGCGCCCACGCCGTCACCTCGGGGCCGATGCCCGCCGGGTCGCCGAGCGTGACGCCGATCATCGCCACCTACCCTACCCCGGCCCGACCAGCGCCGACCGCCGACCGCACATGAACATTGCCAGCGGCCGCTTCGTCCTTCACGTTGATCCCATGGCCCGCCCGCTCACCGCGCTCCGCGCCGGCCTCGCCGGGCTGTGCCTGTCCGGCCTGGCCGCGTGCGGCGGCGCCGACCTGAGCGCACAGCCGCCGACGGTGCTGCCCGGCGCGGTCGTCGCGGTCGACGCGATCGCCGGCTACACCGCCGGCGAGGCGCTGGCCTTCGAGGTCCGGCTCGCCGGTGTCCTCGCCGGAGAGGCCCAGCTCGCGGTCGGCGCCCCCGGCCTCGACGGCGGGCGCCCCGCGATCCCGGTCACCTCGACGATCCGCTCGGCCGGCCCGTTCGCGCTCATCAGGGAGGTCCGCGACGACGTCACGTCGATCATCGACCTCGAGCGCATGCGCCCGATCCGGACCACCTCCGACGTCGTGTTCGGAGCCCGCCGCTTCCACGCCGAGACCGCGTTCTCCGATCACGGCGCGCGGATCGAGCTGACCCCGGCCGGCGAGTCGACGCGCACCCTGGTCTACGACTTCGGCGAGGCCGTCGTCCACGACGCCCACTCGGCGATGGCGCTCATCCGCACCTGGACCGCGGAGCCCGGCGAGCGCATCGGCCTGTGGGTCATCGGCGGTCGCCGCATCTGGCGGACCGAGGTGTGGTCGGTCGGGCCCGAGGTGATCGGCACCCGCCTCGGCAACCAGCATGCGCTGCGGCTCGACGGCACGTCGCAACGGACGCGCGCCGACCTCACGCCCGAGCCCAACACGCCGCCGCGCGCCTTCTCCGTCTGGCTGTCCGACGACGCCGACCGGGTGCCGCTGCGCTTCCTCGCCCGCACCGAACTCGGCGAGATCACGATCGACCTCGTCGCCTACGAGCGGCCCTGACGCCGGGCCCGATGACCGCGCGGCCGACGATCGCGCGGCGCTCAGGCCCCGCCGCGCTCGCCGATCATCCGCGCCAGCGCCGCGTACATCGGCTCGGCCAGGTCGGGATCATCGCCCGCCAGCTCGAGGAAGTCATCACCGCGGATGGCGAGCGCGCGGACCTCGCCGACCGCGACCGCGAGGGCGTCGGCCCGCCGTGGCGAGCCGTGACCGAGCAGCGCCTCCGGGTAGAGGATCGTGCCCGCGTCCTCGGTCTGGCCGCCGACGATGACCTGGCCGTCCATCAGGATCCACGCCACCCGGCTCTCCATCGCCGCCTCGGGCACGAGATCGCCAGCGACGAAGTCGCGGCTGGTGGCGATGCGCAGCGCGCGCAGGCGTTGCTGTGGGGACAGCTCCTCGAGCAGCGGGCACAGGCCGAGGATCGAGTCGTCGCGCTGGCGCTGCGCCGCCGGCACCTGGGACTCGCCGGCCTCGATCACCTTGATCACGAGCGCGGTCGCGTTGTCCTCGCCGCCGCGCTCGAGCGCGAGGTCGACCAGGCGCTGGGCGGCGCGCGCCGGGCTGGGCTGGCCCATGAGCACCTGACCGACCTCGGCCTCGCTCACGTACTCGCTGACGCCATCCGAGCACAGCAGCAGCCGATCGCCGTCGGACAGCGGGACCAGGAAGGTGACGACCTTGGTGTCGTCGCCGAAGCCCAGCGCGTTGGTGATGACGCCCTTCCAGCGGTGCGACTCTTCGCCCTCGGTGTGCGGCAGCCCGGCGGCGAGGAGCCGGGCCAGGAGGGTGTGGTCCTCGGTGAGCTGCATGGCGATGCCGCCGCGCACCAGGTAGGCGCGGGAGTCGCCGGCGTGCGCGATGATCGCGTCGCCACCGGCAACCACCAGGCCGGTGAAGGTGGTGCCCATCCCTTTCTTGGCGAGATCCTCGCTGGCCTGCTCGCAGATGGCGCGATGGGCGGTCAGGACCCCGGCCTTGACCGCCGACAGCAACGTCCGGCGCGCCTCCAGCGAGGCCTCGCGTGCCCACTGCGCGATCGCGCGCTGGGTCGCCGGCGCCATCCACTGCTCGCGGGTGATCCGGACGCCGAGCGCCGACGCCACCTCGCCGGCGGCGTGACCGCCCATGCCGTCGCAAACGATGAAGAAGCCCTGGTCGGCGTCGACCAGGTGCGCGTCCTCGTTGTGGTCGCGGACGTTGCCGACGTGGGTCATCGCGGCGGCGACGATCGTCGATCTCACCCACCGATGATAAGGGCCGGCCAGCGAGGAACTCAATCGCTCTCGCGGCCGATCCATCCCGGCCGGCGTCGTCGCCGGCGCCGGTCCTCGGCTCGGAGCGTGTGAAGGGATCACACGCGCTGGTCGATCGGTCGGTCCCGGCGAGGACGCCGGTGCCGACCTGAGTCGGAGCAGATCGCCTCGGCTGCGCCTCGGCTCAGCGCCTGTCATCGAGTCGATGCCAGGCGCTCCCTCGATCGATCGACCTCGCCCGCAGACGGGCTCGTCCGAGCTCATCCGGACCAGCGCCGCCTCGCGGCGCTCGGCTCAGCGCCTGTCATCGAATCGATGCCAGGCGCTCCCTCGATCGACCTCGCCCGCAGACGGGCTCGTCCGAGCTCATCCGGACCAGCGCCGCCTCGCGGCGCTCGGCTCCCGGCCGGCGGCGATCACATCCAGCCGTTGCGCCGGAACCACTCGAACAGCCCGGCCGGGACCATGACCATGGCCGCCAGCATCAGCGCCAGCCAGACCCCGCTGTCGAACGGCAGCCCGGTGAAGTTCTGGCCGAAGAAGCCGACGATGAACGACAGCGGCAGGAAGATGGCGCTGAAGATGGTCAACCGGCGCATGATGTCGTTGACCCGCTGGGCGGCGAAGGCCTGGTAGCTGGCGACCACCCCCGCCGACACCTCGCGCGCCTCCTCGATCATCTCGGCCAGGCGGGCGACGTGGGCCGACACGTCGCGGAAGTGGAGCATGGCGCGCTGGGAGATCCGCGGATCGCCGCGGCGATGGAGCATGGCCAGGCTGTCGCGCAGCGGTCGCATGACCCGGCGCATCGCCACACACGTGCGCTTGATCCGGAAGACCCGGCGCAGATCGACCTCGCCCGCCTCCTCGATCGCGACCTGTTCGAGCTCGTCGAGCTCGTCGCGGATGCGCACCACCAGCGGCTCGGTGGCCTCGACCATGGCATCGACGTGACGGTAGAGGACCCACGACGGGCCGCGCTCGAGCGTCGAACGGTCGGCGACGGCGCGGGCCCACACCGCGGCGTGCGTCGGCAGCGGGTTGTCGTGGACGGTGATGATGTAGTCGCCGGCCACGAACGCGTGGATCTCGTGGATCTGGATGTCGAGCGGGTCGTCGGGCGCGGCCGTGAACGAGTGGATGACGACGAACAGGTAGCGCTCGTAGTCGTCGACCTTGGACTGCAGCCCGAACGTGGCGCAGTCGTCGATCGCCAGCGGGTGAAGGTCGAAGCGCTCGCGCAGGAGCTCGAGCGCCGCCGCGTCGGGCTCGACCAGATCGATCCAGCGCACGACGCCCGCGGGGGGCGGGCACGCGCGCTCGGCGCCCTCGGTCGCGGTCACCCGGCCGTCGCTGCCGAGCTCGATCACCTGGAACATGGCGCGGGACTATACGCCCGGCGGCCCCGCGGCCGCGGATCAGCGCGGCGACCGCAGCTTGTAGCCGACGTTGCGGACGGTCTCGATCAGGCCGCCGGCGACGGCGCCCATCTTGGCGCGGACGCGGCGGACGTGGATGTCGACGGTCCGCGTGCCGCCGCCGTAGGAGTAGCCCCACACCCGCTCGAGGAGCTGATCGCGCGTGAACACCCGACCGCGGTGCTGGGCGAGGAAGCGCAGGAGCTCGAACTCCTGGTGGGTGAGGGCGAGGCGACGGCCGCCGATCGAGGCCTCGTGCCCGGCGATGTCGATCACCAGGTCGTCGATCTTCAGCACCTCCTCCGAGCCGAAGGTGGCGGTCTTCCAGTCGAGCTGGCGGACGCGGGCGTAGAGCTCGGCCGGGACCAGCGGCAGGAGCACGAAGTCGTCGAACCCGGTCGAGAAGTCGAGGGCCGGGAGTCGAGGCAAGGTCAAGGCCAGGAGGACCGGCGTGTCGGCGAGCACCCCACCGCCGCGCAGCTTGCGGATCGCGCGCTGGGCCCTCATCAGATCGTCGCCGGCCTCGACGACGACGACGTTGGGCGGGCTCCGGAGCAGCGCCTCCTCGTCGAGCCCACCGAGGTCGAACCGCCCGAGCACGGTGTGGCAACCGAGATCTGCCAGCACGGTGGAGATCGAGTCGCGTTCACCGGCGGCCAGCTCCGGTTCGGCGCAGATGATCACGGCACGCACGGCAGAAGTGATCACCGCAATGACCCGACGCGTCAAGACCCATCCCATCGGGCGCCCAAGCCTGTTGCCACGGACGGCGAACATGTAAGAATCGGGTCTCAGATGGAGGAATTCCACTGCTCCTTCTGCGGCAAGCAACGCCGCGAGGTGCGCAAGCTCATCAGCGGTCCGCGGGTCTTCATCTGCGATGAGTGCGTCACCCTGTGCAACGACATCCTCGCCAAGGAGGAGGCCGCGGAGCGTCCCAAGTTCCCGCCGCCGCGAGCGATCGTCGAGGAGCTCGACCGCTACGTGGTCGGTCAGGATCAGGCCAAGCGGGCGCTGTCGGTGGCGGTCTACAACCACTACAAGCGCATCGGGCTGCGCGGCAAGAACACCGACGTCGAGGTGCAGAAGGGCAACATCCTGCTCATCGGCCCGACGGGCTCGGGCAAGACGCTGCTGGCGCAGACCCTGGCCAAGAAGCTCGACGTGCCGTTCGCGATCGCCGACGCCACCACGCTGACCGAGGCCGGCTACGTGGGCGAGGACGTCGAGAGCGTGGTCAAGGCGCTGTTCCGGGCCGCTGGCGGCGACGTCGAGAAGACCGCGCGCGGCATCATCTGCATCGACGAGATCGACAAGATCGCCCGCAAGGGGGGCGTGCCGTCGCCCACCCGCGACGTGTCGGGCGAGGGCGTGCAGCAGGCGCTGCTCAAGATCCTCGAGGGCAAGACCGCGACCATCACCCCCGATGGCGCGCGCAACCGGCCGCAGCAAGAGCTCATCCAGATCGACACGACCGACATCCTGTTCATCTGCACCGGCGCGTTCAACGGGCTCGAGGACATCGTGCGCCGGCGCGTCGGGCAGCGCGGGCTCGGGTTCGGCGCCAGCATCGGCACGCTGGAGGACGACAAGGACGGGCTGCGGCGGGCGGCGCGGACCGAGGATCTGATCAAGTTCGGCATGATCCCCGAGTTCATGGGCCGCCTGCCGGTGATCGTGAGCGCCGATCAGCTCGACATCGACGCGCTGACCCAGGTGCTGTGGAAGCCGCGCAACGCCCTGGCCAAGCAGTACCAGCGCCTGTTCGAGCTCGAGGGCGTGAAGCTGACCTTCCGGACCGAGGCGCTCAAGGCCATCGCCGAGGAGGCGGTGCGGCGCCAGTCGGGCGCGCGCGGCCTGCGCGCGATCCTCGAGGAGGTCATGCTCGACGTCATGTACGAGATCCCGTCGCTCACCGGGGTCAAGGAGTGCGTCGTCACGCGCGAGGTCGTCGAGGCCCGCGGCCGCCCCGAGCTGGTCCTGGAATCCAAGGCCGCCAGCTAGCATCCCGGCCGCGCCGACCGGGGGCGCGAGCGCGCGCGGGTCACCGACCCGCGGCTGGCAGCAGGTCGGTGCAGCTACGCCAGGTCGGTGCAGCTGGTGGGGGTGGGTGGCGCCGCCTGGTGGCACCGTCCGGTGGGTGGCACCGTCCGGTGGGTGGCACCGTCCGGTGGGTGGTCGCTGGGTGGCACGCCCCCGGCGCCCGGCTGGTGCGCCCGGCTGGTGCGCCCGGCTGGTGGATGGCACCGCCCTGCCGGTGCCTGCCGGTCACCGCCCGCCCGGTGCGCCCGCCCGGTGGGTGGCACCGCCCGCCGCGGTGAGTGGGACCGCCCCCCCGGTGGGTGGTACCGCCCACCCCCGCCCGCACGATGGGTGGCACCGCCCGCCCCGGCGAGTAGGGCACCGCCCGGCGGGTGGCACCACCCAGTGGGTGGGTGGCACCGCCCGGTGGGTGGCACCGCCCGGTGGGTGGCACCGCCCGGTGGGTGGCACCGCCCGGTGGGTGGCACCGCCCGGTGGGTGGCACCGCCCGGTGGGTGGCACCGCCCGGTGGGTG
>CAADGB010000424.1 GCA_900696455.1 uncultured delta proteobacterium | reverse complement strand
GGCGGCGCCGCGGCCGGCCAGGGCCCGGGCCGCCGACTCGCCGGCGACGCCGCCGCGCGCGACCTGGCCGGCGAGCACGGCCTCGGCGCCGCCCGGCGCCAGCTCGACGTCGGCGATGACCGACAGCTCGGCCAGGGCGGTGACGTTGGCGGCGCCGCGCCGCTCGACGGCGAGGATCGCGACCGTGACGCAGCCGTCGATGGGCCGGGGCAGGGTGGCCACCACCGGCTCGGTGGCGGGCACCGAGGTCGGCAGGTCGACGCGGTAGGCGGCGTCCTTGCCGATGACGGCCAGGGCGGTGATCCGGTTGCCGGCGGCCGCGCCGCGCGCCGCCGCCGCGGCGCCGGGCACGATCCGGATCGCGGCCGCCCGCCCGCCCTTCATCGTGGTCCGGAACGTGAACTGCTCGCCGGTGCCGTCGCCGCCCCGATCCTCGCGCCAGACGGTGGTCGGATCGCCGTCGTCGAGCGCGCGCGGCGGCACGAGCTGGCCGGCGTCGGTGGCGCCGGCGGCGGTGGTGGCGCCGGTCGCCCGGTACCAGCCGGCGCCGAGCGCCGGGCCCGGCGCCGCCTGCACCGCCGGCATCGCGTCCGGAAACCGGACGAGTGGGCGGGCGGGGCGGAAGCCGCCGCGGGCGTCGTCCCAGCCCTCGCGGAACAGCTCGACCGGCGCGCCGTCGCAGCGGTCGAGGTCGCGCCGCCGCTGCCAGCGCACCAGCCCCGAGGGTCGGGCCTCGAGCCAGACCTCGTACTCGTCGTCGTCGCCGGCGGGGCCGACCGGGCCGCGCCACAGCTCGCGCAGGGCGCCACGCTCCCAGCGCAGGGCCACGCCCTCCCACGCCCCGCCCAGCTCGGCCAGGGCGACGACGTAGGGCCGGCCGGGGCCGGCGACGGACAGGCGGTGCGCGGTCAGCGGCCCGGAGCGGGCGAAGGGCACGAAGGCGCCGCCGCCGCCGCCGCGCTCGACCACGAGCTGGCCGGGGGCCTCGACGCGGACGGTGTCGGGCTTGCCGTCGCCATCGACGTCGGCGGTCTCGGCGGCGGCCGCGCCGGCGAGGGCGGCGCCGGCGGCGGGGACCAGCGCGGCGGCGAGCGCGAGCGCCGGCCGGGCCGGCCGGGTCGGCCGGCTCGCCACGGTCGAGGATCGCGCGGGGCGGGGCAGGGCGCGCATCGGCTTCACTATAGAGGACGCGCGCGGCCGCGGGTTGCGCGGGCGGGCCGGCGGCGGTACCCATCCCGCCTTGCACCGCCGCCGCGACTACCACTTCGACCTGCCGCCGGCGCAGATCGCCCAGCACCCGGCCGAGCGCCGCGACGGCGCGCGGCTGCTCGTGGTCGGGCCGGCGGCGGGGCTGGGCCCGGCGGCGCTGGCCGATCGCGCGCTCACCGACCTGCCGGCGCTGGTCCCCGAGGGCGCGGTGGTCGTGGTCAACGACACCCGCGTGATCCCGGCCCGCGTCCGCACCCACAAGCCCACCGGCGGCGCGGTCGAGCTCCTGTTCGTCGAGCCGGCGGCGGGCGGCTGGCGGTGCCTGGCCCGGCCGCAGAAGGGCCTGCGCCCGGGCGTGGAGCTGGTGGCCGCCCGCGGCGGCGCTCGCCTGCGCGTCGTCGGGGTCGCGGCCGCTGGCGGCGGTCGCGGTCCCGGCGCCGGCGAAGGCCCCGGTCCCGACGAGGACCCCGGCCGCGGCGAGGGCGTCATCGTCGAGGTGCCGGGCGACGTCCACGCCTTCCTCGACGAGGCCGGCGAGCTGCCCTTGCCGCCGTACATCGAGCGCGCCGGCGGCCCGGCGCCGGCCGATCGCGAGCGCTACCAGACGGTGTTCGCGCGCGCGCCGGGGGCGGTGGCCGCGCCCACCGCCGGCCTCCACCTCACGCCGGCGCTCCTGGCGGCGCTGGCGGCCCGCGGCGCGACCGTCGCCGCGGTGACCTTGCACGTCGGCCTCGGCACGTTCGCGTCGGTGCGCGACGACGACCTCGCGCGCCACGTCATGCACCGCGAGCGCTACGAGGTGCCGGCCGAGACCGCCGCGCTCGTCGCCTCCGGCCGCCCGGTCGTCGCCATCGGCACCACGGTCGTGCGCACGCTGGAGGCCGCGGCCACCGGGCCGCGCCAGGTCGCCGCCGGCCCCGGCCAGACCGCGCTCTTCATCCGTCCCGGCACCGGCTTCCGCTTCCAGGTCGTCGATCACCTGCTCACCAACTTCCACCTGCCGGAGTCGACCCTGCTCATGCTGGTGTCGGCCTTCGCCGGTCCGGCGCGCATCCGCGCCGCCTACGCCCACGCCGTCGCCGCGGGCTACCGCTTCTTCAGCTACGGCGACGCCATGCTCCTCACGCACAGGCCCGAGCACGAGCTCGGGCCCGGGCCGGATCCCTCCATCTCCTCATGAAGGTCGCGCTCCCCACCCCCGGCTTCGCGTTCGAGATCCTCGCCGTCCAGGGCCACGCCCGCGCCGGCGTCCTCCACACCCCGCGCGGCGAGATCCCGACCCCGGTGTTCATGCCGGTCGGTACCCAGGGCACGGTCAAGGGCATGACCCCGGGCGAGCTGGCGGCGCCGCCGCTCGACGCCGCGATCATCCTCGGCAACACCTACCACCTCTACCTCCGCCCCGGCCTCGACATCATGGCCGCGCTCGGCGGCCTCCACCGCTTCAGCGGCTGGTCGCGCCCCATCCTCACCGACTCCGGTGGGTTCCAGGTGTTCTCGCTCGCCGGCATCAACCAGGTCGACGACGACGGCGCCACCTTCCAGAGCCACCTCGACGGCTCGCGCCACCGCCTGACGCCCGAGGTGTCGATGCACATCCAGGGCGTGCTCGGCTCCGACATCGCGATGGTCTTCGACCAGTGCCCGCCCGGCGACGCCACCGCCGAGCAGCACGAGCAAGCGATGCGCCGGACCACGGCGTGGGCGGCGCGCTGCCGGGCGGTGGCCCGGCCGCCGGGCCAGGCCCTGTTCGGCATCGTCCAGGGCGGCACCGACGTCGCGCGCCGCCGCCGCCACGCCGCCGAGATCGTGCCCCTGGGCTTCGACGGCCACGCCCTCGGCGGGCTGTCGGTGGGCGAGCCGATCCCCGAGATGTACCGGGTGCTCGACGAGGTCGCGCACACCCTGCCGTTCGACCGGCCGCGCTACCTGCTGGGCGTGGGCACGCCCGCCGACCTCGCCCACGGCGTGGCCAGCGGCCTCGACATGTTCGACTGCGTCATGCCGACCCGCAACGCCCGCAACGGCTACCTGTTCACCCGCGACGAGCCGGCGGGCAAGCTCACGATCTCCAACGCCCGCTTCAAGACCGACCCCGCCCCCATCGAGGCCGACTGTCCGTGCGAGACCTGCCGCGTCCACTCGCGGGCCTACCTCCGCCACCTCCACATGGCCGGCGAGATCCTCTACAGCCGCCTCGCAACCCTCCACAACCTCACGTTCTACGCCCGCCACATGCGGGCCCTGCGCGACCGGATCCTGGCCGAAGGGTCACCCGCCTGATCGGGCCGCTTGACCCCCGCGTTCCCCGGTGCTACTCACCCACAACTTTTCGGGAAACCCCGATCCAGGAGCTGTGTCATGGGCGCCCTCTCTCCCCTGGTCATGATGGGTCTGATGTTCGTGGTCTTCTACTTCCTGCTGATCCGTCCGCAGGTGAAGAAGCAGAAGGAACACCAGGCCATGCTGTCGAAGCTGGGCAAGGGTGAGCAGGTCATCACCCGCGGCGGCATCATCGGCACCATCACCGGGTCCCAGGGCAACGACGTGGTCGTGCTCGAGATCCAGGAGAAGGTCCGGGTCCGCGTGCCGCGCGCCTACATCGAGAACAAGTGGACCGAGGCCAAGGGCGAGGCCAAGGCCGACAAGGCCGCCTGATCCCCCGCTGACGGTCTGCCCCGGCCCGACGCGCCTGCTCGCGCCGACGGCCGATCTCCTCCCGAGGTTCCTTCCATGGATCGTAGCCTGCGCCTGCGCACGTTCGGCTTCGCCGCGCTGCTCATCTACTGCGTCCTGTACCTGGTCCCGACCTTCGTCGACAGCGAGCGCATCCCCTCCTGGTTCTTCTTCGAGAACAAGATCACCCTGGGGCTCGACCTCCAGGGCGGGGCCCAGTTCACGTACTCGGTGGCGCTCGACAAGGCGGTCGACGACAAGGCCGCCGAGCTCAAGCGCGACATCGAGCACGAGCTCGAGGAGAAGGAGCTGGCCGGCCGGGTCTCGACGCCGGCCATCGCCCCCGGCGCGATCGCCGTCACCCTCGCCGATCCGGCCAAGAAGGACGAGGTCGCCAAGCTCATCTCGTCGCGCCACGGCGACGTCGTGACCACGATGCCGTGCCCCCGGGACGGCCCGCTCAAGGACTCGCTGTGCCTGCGCATCTCGTCGAAGTTCGCCGACGGCGTGCGCAAGAGCGCGCTCACCCAGGCGGTGGCGACGATCAAGAAGCGCATCGACGCCAAGGGCGTGGCCGAGCCGACGGTCATCGAGAAGGACGATCAGATCATCGTCGAGCTGCCCGGCCTCGACGCCGAGAACATCGCCCGCATCAAGGAGCTGATCGCCCGCACCGCCAAGCTCGAGTTCAAGATCGTCGCCGACGGCAACCCGTGGAACGCGGCGCTCTACCAGCGGGTCAACCAGCCCGATCCGGCGGCCGAGGCCCTGGGCATCACCGGCCACCCCGACGGCTGGGCCCACGACAAGACCGGCAAGGAGTTCTTCGACTCCTACCTCAAGGCCTACGATCGCGAGGAGTCGTTCACGATCGAGGAGGCCAAGCGGGCCGGCTGCTACCGCCGCGACCTGCCCGAGCGCGACGGCAAGGTCCGCTGCAAGGTCACCGGCCGCCGCGTGATCGAGCGCTACCTGGAGGCCCTGGCCGCCCAGGATCCGGCCTTCCACCTCCCGCCCGACGGCCAGATCGGCTACGAGCTGGTCTACCCCGACTCGGCGGGCGAGAAGGGCGACAACCGCCCGTACTGGCGCACCTACTACCTCGACCGCGCCGTCCGCCTCACCGGCTCGGCGGTGGCCAAGGCCGAGGTCTCGTTCGACCCCAACACCCTGCGTCCGGAGGTCGTGGTCGACTTCAACCGCTTCGGCGGCCGCGCCTTCGGCGACCTCACCGCCGAGAACGTCGGCAAGAAGATGGCGATCATCCTCGACGACGTCGTGGCGTCGGCGCCCACCATCCAGGGCGCGATCCGGCAGGGCCGGTCGAGCATCACGATGGGCGGCTCCGCCCCCCGCACCCAGGAGCGCGACGCCAAGGATCTGGTCAATGTCCTGCGCACCGGCTCGTTGCCGGCGCCGCTCGAGGAGCAGCAGGTCGCCGAGCTCGGCCCGACCCTGGGCCGCGACGCCGTCGACAAGGCCCAGCTCTCGTTCGGCCTCGGCATCGTGCTGGTCGTCATCATCATGATCATCATCTACCGGTGGTCGGGGGCGCTGGCGATGATGACCGTCGGCCTCAACATCGTGATGATGCTGTCGGTGATGGCGATGTTCCGCGCCACCCTGACCCTGCCCGGCATCGCCGCGGTCGTGCTCACGGTCGGCATGGCGGTCGACGGTAACGTCCTCATCTACGAGCGCATCCGCGACGAGCTCAACCTGGGCAAGTCGGTCAAGGGCGCGGTCGAGGTCGGCTTCCAGCGCGCGTTCTCCAGCATCCTCGACGGTCAGCTCACCACGGCCGCCGCCGGCTGGGTCCTCCTGCAGTACGGCTCCGGCCCCATCCACGGCTTCGCCGTGATGCTCCTGGTCGGCATCGGCACCACGCTCTTCACCAACGTGCTCGTCACCCGCTTCTTCTTCGACCTGTACATCAGCAAGAAGAAGGGCGAGCTGGCCACCATCTCCATCTGAGCCGGACGGACCACACGCCATGGCGGCCCAAGAACACAAGTTCCGCTACCTGCTGAAGCCCGGCAACGACTTCCGGTTCGTCGCCAACTTCCGCAAGGTCGGCCTCATCTCCCTCTTCCTGTGCCTGGCGAGCATCGCCGCCTTGTTCATCAACAAGGAGGTCCGCGGCAGCCACCTCAACTGGACCATCGACTTCAAGGGCGGCACCGAGGTCATCTACGCCCTGCGCGACGCCGCGGCGCCGGCGGGCGAGACCCGCTACGTCCGCGCCGACTCCGGCAAGGTCCGCGCCGCCCTGCAGAAGGCGGGCGCCGCCGGCTTCGACGTCTCGGAGCGGTCGTGGACCGAGGAGGTCGGTGGCAGGGACGTGACCGTGCGCGGCATCCTGGTGCGCACGCCGCGCTTCGGCGCCACCACGCCCCAGCAGCAGCAGCAGGCCCTGACCGCGTTCCAGGAGAAGTTCGCCGACCGCGAGCTCGATCGCGTGCAGTGGTCCGGCGACCGCCTCCACGTCCGCAGCCGGAAGGCCATCGCCGAGGCCGAGGCCGCCGACCTCTGGACCGCCGCCGGCCTCGAGGCCAAGCCGTGGGACGAGTCGGCCGCGCTCTACACCCAGCCCGACGAGGGCACCGGCGAGTACAACATGACGTTCTCGATGCACGGCCTCGATCGCCAGTACGAGCGCGTGCTGGAGGCCGAGCTCGGCGGCATCGACGCCGTCGTCGTCCAGACCTCGCAGGTGAGCGCCAAGGCCGGCGCCGAGCTCCGCAACGACGGCATCAAGTCGCTGTTCTACGCCATGCTGCTGATCGTCATCTACCTGGCGGTCCGCTTCGACATCCGCTACGCGCCGGGCGCGGTCGTCGCCACCCTGCACGACGCGATCATGGTGATCGGCGTGTTCGCGGTGGCCTGGGTCGACGTGTCGCTGACCTCGGTGGCGGCGCTGCTGACCGTCATCGGCTTCTCGGTCAACGACACCGTCATCATCTTCGACCGCATCCGCGAGAACGTCGAGAAGCTCAAGGACAAGAAGCTGGAGCGCATCGTCGACATCTCGCTCAACGAGACCCTGGTCCGGTCGCTCCTGACCTCGGTGACCCTGTTCGTGGTCACGCTCATGATGAACGTCTTCGGCGAGGGCCTGGTCCGCAACTTCGCGTTCGCGATGAACGCCGGCATCGTCGTCGGCGTGTACTCGTCGCTGTTCCTGGCGCCGCCGGTCTTCCTGTGGGTGGCCAACCGCTGGTACAGCGGGCCGGCGCCGGCGCGGGCCCGCGCCGCCCAGGCGCTCGCCGCCGAGCCGTAGGCGAGCGCCGCCGCCGCCGTCGATCGGCGGCGGACGTGAGCGATCGGGGCGGGGCCGGACGTCAGACCCGGCCGCTAGGGTGCGGCCGTGCTCTCGGTGCGCTCCCTCGACGACGGCGCGGTGGCGCGCCTGGCCCGCGGCCTCGCGGTCCGCGACGCGACCGCCCGCTGCCTGGTGGCGCGCGGCCACGACGAGGTCGAGCGCGCCCGCGCCTTCCTCAACCCGCGCCTCGGCGAGCTGCGGCGCCCCGAGGGCGAGGCCGGCATGGCCGGGTTCGCCACCGCCGCCGACCGGGTGGCGGCCGCGGTCCTGCGCCGCCAGCGGATCGCGGTCTTCGGCGACTACGACGTCGACGGCGTCACCACCTGCGCGCTCCTCACCAGCTTCCTGCGCGGCTGCGGCGGCGACGTCGTGGCCCGGGTCGCCCGCCGCGACGAGGGCTACGGCTTCACCGCGGTCGCCGCCGAGGAGCTGCTGACCGCCGACCCCGGGCTGGTGATCACCGGTGACTGCGGCACCAGCGATGGCGAGGTCATCGCCGCGGTCCGCGCCCGCGGGGTCGACGTGATCGTCGTCGACCACCACACCGTCCCGGCGGCGGGCGCCGTCCACCCGGCGCTGGCCCTGGTCAACCCCCACCGCGCCGACTCCAGCTTCCCCTTTCGCGGCATGGCCTCGGTCGGGATCGCGTTCTACCTGGCGGCCGCGATCCGCACCCGGCTGCGGGCCGAGGGCTGGTTCGCGGACCGGCCCGAGGTCGATCCGCGCGACCTGCTCGACCTGGTCGCGCTCGGCACGATCGCCGACCTGGTGCCGCTGGCCGGCGAGAACCGCATCCTCGCCGCCGCCGGGCTGCGCCTGGTCGCCGAGCGCCGGCGGCCGGGGCTGGCGGCGCTCCTGGCGGCGGCCGGGGTCGACGCCGCCGACGCCCGCGCGGTCGACGAGAAGACCGTGGCGTGGAAGCTGGCGCCGCGGCTCAACGCGCCCGGCCGCCTCGGCGACGCCGCGCCGGCGCTCGAGCTCTTGCTGGCGGGCGCCGACGAGGCCACGGCCCGGGCCCAGGCGCTCGAGGAGGTCAACCAGCGCCGCCGCGCGCTGCAGGATCAGATGGTCGAGGAGGCGCTGGCCGCCGCTGGCGACGACCCGGGCCCGGCGATCGTGGTCGCCAGCGAGCGGTGGGCGCCGGGCGTGGTCGGCATCGTCGCCGCCAAGCTCGTCGATCGCTTCGCCCGCCCGGCCTTCGTCATCGCGGTCGATCCGGTCACCGGGGTCGGCCGCGGCTCGGCGCGCTCGGCCGGCGGCGTCGACCTGTACCGCGCGCTCGGCCAGTGCGCGCCGCTGCTCGAGCGCTGGGGCGGCCACGCCGCCGCCGCCGGCCTCACCGTGCATGCCGGCCACGCCGGCGAGCGCGACGCCACGATCGATCGCCTGCGCCTCGCCCTGGGCGCGGCGGTCCTGGCCGAGGGCTCGGGCAAGGTCGAGGCCGGCGCCGCCGGCGCCGCCGACGCCCAGGTCCGCCTGGCCGACGTCGACGACCGCCTGGTCGACGAGCTCCTGGCGCTGGGCCCGTTCGGTCAGGACAACCCGGCGCCGCTGCTGGTGGCGCGCGGCCTCGAGGTCCGCCAGAGCCGTCGCGTCGGCGACGGTTCGCACCTCAAGCTGGAGCTCGCCTGCCGGGCCACCGGCGCGGTGCGCGGCGCGATCGCCTTCGGGCAGGGCGCGGCGGATCCCGGGACGGGCGCGCGCGTCGACGTCGCCTTCACGCCGGTGCGCTCGACCTGGAAGGGGACGGCGCGGGTCGAGCTCGAGGTCAAGCAGATCGTGGCGCCGGCAGCGGGGACGCGGTAAGCACTCGGCGTGACGCGCGCGCCTCGCCCGCCGGCCGACGACGACGTGCCCCGCCTGCCGCGGGGCAAGGGCTTCGCCCTGTCGACGCCGCAGCTCATCCGCATCGTCATGGTGGCGACCGCGCTGGTCGCGCTCATCGTGCTGCAGCGGCCGTGCGCGCGCTCGGTCAGCAAGTTCGTCACCGGCTTCGGCCAGGTCGACGCCGGCGCCGGCGCCGCCGACGCCCGGCCCGCGCCGCCGGTCGCGCCCGCGGGCGAGCTGCTGCGCGCCGACATGACCGAGGCCGAGATGGCGGTGGTCATCGCCCGCGCTCGCGCCGCCGCCGCCGCCGAGGCCGCCGCCCTGGCCGACGCCGGCCAGGCCGCCGCGGCCGACGCCGGCGGCGACGCCGGTCGGGCCGAGGCTACGCCTCCACCACCGTGAGCGGCGGCGGCGCGCCCAGGGTCACGGCGTGGGCGCCGCACGGCATCTCGGCGCGGGTCCTGGCCACCAGGGCGGGATCGAGCGCGGCCACGACGACCCCGTCGCCCTCGTCGCGCTCGGCGACGATCGTGCCCCACGGATCGACGATCAGGCTGTGGCCGTAGCTCCGCCGCTTCGGGTTGTGCTGCCCCCACTGGCCGGCGGCCACCACGTAGCACTGGTCCTCGACCGCGCGCGCGCGCAGGAGCAGGTGCCAGTGCGCGGCCCCGGTGTGGGCGGTGAAGGCCGCCGGCACCAGCAGGACGTCGGCCTGGCCGTCGCGCCACAGGCGCCGGTAGAGCTCGGGGAAGCGCAGGTCGTAGCAGATCGAGACCCCCAGGCGCAGGCCGTGGGCCGCCACCACCAGCGCGCCGTCGCCGGCGACCGTGCCGTCGGACTCCCGGAGGACGGCGCGGCCGGGCAGGTCGACGTCGAACAGGTGGAGCTTGCGGTAACGCCCGATCACGCCGCGGCCGGGCGCGACCACGACCGCGGTGTTGTAGGCGCGGGCGGCGTCGCCGGGCACGGTCTCCGGCATGCCGCCGCCGATGACCACGGCGCCGGTCGACGCCGCGAGCTCGAGCAGGGGGGTGAGGATGGGGCCGGGGCGCGCGTCGTCGACGACCTCGGCGTGCGCCATCTTGTCGCCCTCCTTCGCGCCGAGGAAGGCGAAGCACTCGGGCAGGACGATGATCTTGGCGCCGGCGGCGCCGGCCTCGCCGCCGAGGCGGCGGACGGTGGCCAGGTTGGCGGCCACGTCGTCGGTGGCGCACAGTTGCACGGCGGCGACGGTGACGGGGGAGGTCGGCATGGCCGGGAGTGTACCGTCAGCCGCGGCTGCGTCCCGTTCGGTTGCCCGCGAGCTCCGACCGCGGTCGGTGAAGAGCTCCCAACGAACGGCGCCGGCAAGCGCCCGACATCACTCGCGCGACGGCCGCGGCTTGTCGGCCTTCGACACGCCCTCGCTCACGCTCGGGCGGCTCAGGCCGACCGGAGAGATGCAGCTCGCCGTTCGTTG
>CAADGB010000423.1 GCA_900696455.1 uncultured delta proteobacterium | reverse complement strand
CGTGCCGCAGGGCGGGGCGTCGGGCAAGAAGCGCGCGCAGCCCGAGGCGCAGGAGTCCGGCCAAAAGGGAGAGAAGAAGGGCAAGTTCCGCGAGACCATGTGGTTCAAGAAGGGCGAGCTCGACGCCGCGGCCGAGGAGGCCGCCGCGCCGGGGATGGCCGCGGCGGCGCATGCCCCACCGCCGGCCGCGGCCTCGCTCGCGCCGGCGGCGCCGGTGGTGCCGGCCGCCGCCAGGGTCTCGCCCGCGGTCACCCAGCCCGGCGCCGGCAAGAAGAAGCAGGACGCCAAGGACAAGAAGGCCGCCAAGGGCAAGTTCCGCGAGACGATGTGGTTCAAGAAGGGCGAGCTCGACGCCGCCGCCGCCGAGGCCGCGGCCCAGAACCCCGAGGGCGTCGACGCCGACAAGGCCGACTCGCTGCCGATGGAGGATCGCTACTCCGACGACGGCACGATCACGACCGGCGACGCCGCCCGCTACAGCCTCAAGACCGGCCACACCGGCGCGATGCCGGCGATGCGCGACGTCGCCGATCCGTCGTCGTCGGTGTCCGAGGGCGACCTCATCGGCGAGATGAAGGGCGGCAGCCGCCTGCTCCTCATCCTGATCGCGATCGCGGTGCTGGCGGCGATCGGCCTGGTCGTCGCGTTCGCGCTGTGAGCTGCCCCGGCGCCGGGCGCGCCCGGCGCGCGGGCGCGGTCAGGCCGGGTCAGGCCGCGGGCAGCGCGACCACCAGGGATCGGGGCGTGGGCGCGGCCTGACGCGCGCCCAGGTGGGCCGCCGCCTCGGCGAGGGGGACGACCTCGACCAGCTCGTCGAGCGCCAGCTCGCCGCGCACCGCGAGCGCGACCAGCTCGGGCACCAGGTCGGGGTGACAGCCGGCGACGCCGGTGAGCGTGACCTCGGTGGCGAGCGCGCGGTCGAGGGCCAGGGCCGGCGCCGCCGCCGCGCCCGGGCCGGCCAGGGTCACCACCGTGGCCCGCGGGCCCGCGGCCTCGAGCGCCGCCGGCAGCAGCTCGGGCGCGGTGACGATCACCCGTCGCGGTCGGCGCGGGTCGTGCCCGGCGAGGGCCGCGGTGGCGGCGGCCGCGGTCGCCTCGCCGGCGCTGGTCCCGCGCGCGCGCAGCGCCTCGGCGAGCGCGGGGTCGTCGGTGGCGACGTGCGCGGGCGCGCCCTTGGCGTCGAGGATGGCGGCGGCCGCGCGCGCGATCGCGCCCCGGCCCCAGACGATCGTCGGCTCGCGCGGCCCGACGCCGGCGCGGGCGTAGAGGGCGTAGGCCAGCGCCAGCTCGCCGCCGAGCGCGGCGGCGGCCGGGCCGGGCAGCGCGAGCGGGGCCTCGAGCCGCACCAGCCAGCGCGCGGCGGCGGTGATCGTCGTCGCCAGCGTGCCCGGACCGTCGACGCCGTGGGCCGCCCCGTCGGGACACAGCGCGACCCCGCCGCGGCGACAGCGGTCGCACTCGCCGCACGGCGCCAGCATCGGCACCAGCACCCGCGCGTCCTGCCACTCGCCGGCGGCGGCCCCGACCGCGCGCACGCGGCCGACCGCGGCCACGCCGGGCACGCGCCCGCGCGGGGTCGCCGCGAACGGATCGATGGCCGCGCCCTCGACCTCGACCAGGACCCGGCCCTCGCCGGGCGTGGGGGCGGCGAGGGTCAGCTCCGACAGGGTCGCGTCGTCACCCTTGCGCCAGGCTCGCGCCACGGGATCCCGGCGGGCCGCTCAGCGCCGCTCGCCACCGTCGGGACCGACGATGGTGGCGCCGTCCTCGGGCTCGTGCCCCTCGTCGTCGATGGTCGTGGCCGCGGCGCGGCCGGGGGGCTGCCCCCAGGCGTGGCCCCCGGCGTCGCCGGTCTGGTAGCCGGCGGCGTCGGGCCAGGCGTCGGCGGGCGGCGGCACGATGCCCGGGTCGGTGACGCCGAGGAGCGCGGCCTCGCGCGCGTCGTCGTCGTTCATCGCGGCCGCCTCGGCGCGGGCGGCCAGCTCGGCGGGCGAGGTCGCGAACGACATCGCGAAGTCGGGCCCGTCGGTGTCGAGGTGGGCCTCGTCGTCCGCGTCGCCCTCGGCGTCGCCGTCCGCGTCGTGGGCCTCGTCGACCACGTCGGCCTCGGCGAACTCGCTCACGTCCTCGTCCATCGTCTCGTTGACGGACTCGAAGCCCGGCGGCGGCGGCGGCGGCGGCGCCCGGCGCTCGGGCGGCGCGGCGTACGGCTCGGCCGCCACCGGCGGCGCGTAGGCGGGCGGCGGGGCGTACGTCGCGGGCGGGGCGGGGGCCGCGGCGGCGCTGGCCAGCCGCATCGGGCCGTCCGCGAACAGGGGCGGCGTGCCCGGCAGACCGTTGCGGATGCGCCAGCGCTCGAGCGCGGCGGCGAGCTCCGCGTAGGCGATCATCGAGTCGACGGTACCACGGCGGTCCGGCGGGCGGGGGCCGCGGGGCTAGCCGACGACGAAGTGGCGGAGCTCGGCCAGGGCCCGGCGCAGCTCGCCGCGCTGGTCGGGGTGGGCGATCGAGACCAGCGCCTCGCCGCGGCGGCGCAGGCCGAGGCCGTGCAGGTTGACCGCGCCGTGCTCGGTCACGACCCAGTGGACGTGGCCGCGGGTCGTCACCACGCCGGCGCCCGGGCGCAGCGCCGGCACGACGCGCGACACCGTGCCGCCGGCCGCGGTCGACGGCAGGGCGATGATGGGCTTGCCGCCCTCCGACAGCGCGGCGCCGCGGACGAAGTCCATCTGCCCGCCGATGCCGCTGTAGATGCGGTGGCCGATCGAGTCGGCGCAGACCTGACCGGTGAGATCGATCTCGAGGGCCGAGTTGATCGCGGTGACCCGCGGGTTCTTGCGGATGAGCGCGGTGTCGTTGGTGCGGTCGCAGGGGTGCATCTCGACCAGGTGGTTCTCGTGCACGAAGTCGAAGAGCGCGCGGGTGCCGGCGACGAAGCTCGACACGATGCGGCCGCGGTGGACCGCCTTCTGGCGGTTGGTCACGACGCCGGCCTCGACCAGCGGCACCAGCCCGTCCGAGAACATCTCGGTGTGCACGCCGAGCTCGTGCTTGTCGCCGAGGCGGGCCAGCACCGCGTCGGGGATGGCGCCGATGCCCATCTGCAGGGTGGCGCCGTCCTCGACCAGGGCCGCGACCAGCTCGCCGATGCGGGCCTCGACCGGGCCCGGCGACGACGGCGCGTGCTCGACCAGCGGCCGGTCGGTGTGGCAGAAGGCGGTGACCCGCGCCAGCGGCACGCACGCCGCGCCCGAGGTCCGCGGCATCTGCGCGTTGATCTCGGCCAGCACGATCGACGCCGACTCGGCGGCGGCGAGCGCGGCGTCGACCGAGGTGCCGAGCGTGCACTGGCCGTGGGCGTCGGGGGGCGAGAGCGGGAGGAGCGCGACGTCGAGCGGGATCGTGCGGCTGCGGAAGAGGCCCGGGATGTCGGACAGGAAGACCGGGATGAAGTCGGCGCGGCCGGCGGCGATGGGCTCGCGCAGGGCCGGACCGGTGAACAGCGAGCTCGAGACGAAGCGCCCGGCGTGGGCGGGATCGGCGAACGGCACCGGGCCCTGGAGGTGGAGGTGGTAGAGCTGGACGTCGGCGAGGTCGGCGCGCCGGCACATCGCCTCGAGCAGCGGCGTGGGCGTCGCGCACGCGCCGTGGACGAAGACGTGGTGGCCGGAGGCGAGGTGCGCCAGCACCTCGTCGGGGGAGCGGGCGTCGCGGCGCCAGTCGCGAGGGAGCGGCACGGCCGCACCATCGCACGGCGCCGACCGCCACGCACGGCCGGCCGCGCCGGGGTAGAGTGCGCCATGGCCGACGCCCTCCGCGTCCTCCGCTCGCCGCTCCTCGCCGCCGGGCCGTTCCGTCACGGTTTCCCCGAGCGCACCGGCGGCGAGTCGACGGGCCTGCGCGCGTCGCTCAACCTCGGCTACCGCTGGGGCGACGATCCCGAGCGCGTGCAGCGCAACCGCGCGCGCCTCGCCGCCCACGAGGGCTTCGACCTCGCCGACCTCCAGGTCACCAAGCACGTCCACGGCACGGCGGTGTGGACCGTGGGCGAGCCGCTGCCCGAGCCGCCCGAGTTCGACGGCCTGGTGTGCGATCGCCCCGGCCCGGTGCTGGGCGCGTTCGCCGCCGACTGCGTGCCCATCCTGTTCGGCGATCCGGTGGCGCGGGTGTGCGGCGCTGCCCACGCCGGCTGGCGCGGCGCCGTGGCCGGCGTGGCCGAGCGGGTGATCGAGCGCATGGTGGCGCGCGGCGCGCGGGCCGCCGACGTGCGGGTCGCCCTCGGCCCGTCGATCGGGCCGTGCTGCTTCGAGGTCGGGCCCGAGGTCGTGGCGGCGTTCCGCGAGCGCCTGGGCGCGCTGCCCGGGCTGGTGGTGCCCGGCCCGGCCCGGGACCACCTCGATCTGCGGGTGGCGCTGGTGGCGGCGCTGGGCGCGGTCGGGGTGCCGGCGGCGCAGATCGACGCCGCGCCGCCGTGCACGCGCTGCCACCCCGACCGCTTCTTCAGCTACCGCCGCGACGGGCTCGAGGGCGGCGTGCACATGGGCTTCATCGGCCTCCTGCCCTGACCGTCACCGTCCTGCCCGGACCGCCACCGGCGGCGCGGCGGCGCGGCGGCCCGGCGGCCCGGCGGCGTCCGGGTCACGGACACCCGTCCCAGCCCGCCGGGATGGGCTGCTCGGGGGTGCTGGCGTCGATCGACCGCACGAAGGCGACGAGGTCGGCCTTGCGCTGCGCGATCTCCGCCGCCGACCCCGCCGACAGCCACACCGGGTTGCCGGCGGTGGCGTGGGCCAGCCACGCCGCGTCGTCGAACAGGGCCTCGAGGGTGGCGGCCCGGCCGTGGTGGAGGTAGGGCGCGCCCAGCGCCATGCCGTACAGCGACGGGACGTTGTAGCCCAGCCGGCCCTGGGCCCGGACGACGTTGCCGCTCACGAGCCGGGTCTCGAGCGCGTCGGGGCCGAAGGTGCCGACGTTGCGCAGCACGCACGCGACCTGACCGGGCGCGACGGCGGTGGTCGCCTCGGGCGCGGTGAACAGCGACGACGCCGGCTGGGCGGCCAGGGTCTGGGTGTGGAAGTTCCAGCCGGCGGCGCTGGTCGCCGGCGGCCACAGGGCCGGCGGCGTGAACGCGGTGGTCGCCAGCGGTTGCAGCTCGGCGCCGCCGTTGCCGGCGGGCAGGCCGGCCGGGGTGAAGAAGCGGCGCGACGCCGTCCACCCCGCGCCGCCGTGGCAGCGCACGCAACCGGCGTTGTTGGCCTGGGCGGTGGGCTCGCCGAACAGCGCGGCACCGCGCGCCACCGACGCCGGGTCGAGCTTCTGCAGGGCCCGCGGCGGCCGCACGGTGCGGGCGTAGGCGTCGACCTTGTCCCAGTCGGTCGTGCACGAGCCGGCGGTGTTGTCCTGGTCGAACTTCACGGCGCGGCCGAGGCCGGCGTCGGAGATGGCGATCGGCGCCTCCTGGGCGAGGTCGCCGCAGGCCGCGCCGGTGATCGCCGGGTCGGGTCGGGTGACGGCGCCCTTGCCGCCCTGGACGCCGCGGGTGTTGCGCTCGAAGTCGTGCATCTCGTCGAAGATGCCGGTCCAGTTGAACACCCGCTGCTGCTGGGCGCCGGGGCCGTGGCTGTAGCTGCCGTCCATCGACGTCGACTGGCGGGGACCGGCGGCGAAGCTCCAGGTGATGTTGTCGGACAGGCCGTCGGGGTGGCACGAGCCGCACGACGACCAGGCGTCGCGCGACCAGCGGCCGCGGCCGGTGAAGAAGAAGTGGCGGCCGTCGTGGGCGGCGCGCTCGCCGGCGGTGACCGCGGCCGCCTCGACGGTCCGGGTCAGGGCCTGGGTCGACAGATCGACGACGCCGAGGCGGCGGGTGCCCCAGCAGTTGAGGTAGGCGCGCCCGCCGGCGTGGGTGATCGCGATGCCGGTCGGGTTCTGGCAGGGGCCGGGGCTGCCGGCGGGCGTGACGTTGACGTCGATCTGGTGGTTGAACGACGAGCCCAGGGTGGGGCCGGCGCCGGCGTAGACCACGCGCTGCACGACGTCGGCGCCGCGCGACACCACGTAGGCGACGTCGCTGCCGACCAGCCCGAGGTCGACGATGTCGGCGAGGAAGAAGCGGGGACCGCTGTCGGGGACCTGATCGCGCACCAGGCGGGCGAGGTTGGCGGTGCCGAGCGGCCCGCGGTCCTCGGCGCGGCCGGCGAGGCCGGCGACGTGGACCACCGGGTGGACGTTGGCCTGGAAGTTGGCCGGCGCCGCCGGCGACGCCGAGATCGAGGTGACGAAGACGCGGTCGCCCTCGACCAGCACGCTGAAGAGCTGGTTGGGCGAGGTCATCACCGTGGGCGCCCCGGCCGGCGCCGTCGACGGCGCGAAGCCGGAGTCGAGCGGGGCCAGGGTGATGGGCGCGGTCGCGGTCAGATCGCTGGCCTGGTAGATGCGGACGCGGCCGGTGCGCGAGGTGTCGGTGGCCTCGTCGCCGGGGCCGGGCTCGCCGAAGAACTCGGGGACGATGATCAGCTCGTCGAGGTCGTCGTCGTCGCCGTCGTTGGTGACCGCGAGCGCGCGCGGGTTGCGCGGCGCGGTGATCGCGTCGACCTCGGTCAGGGTCGCGGTGTCGATCACCGCGACCCGGCCCTCGGCGAGCTCGGCGACGTAGAGGCGCTGGCCGGTCGGCGACAGCGCGAGGCCGGCCGGCTCCGAGCCCACCGCGACGGCGGGGCCGACCACCGGCGCGGCGCCGGCGAGGCCGGTGATCGCGACCACGGTGGCGTCGGCGCGGTTGGCGACGTAGGCGACGTCGTCGCCGGGGTGGATCACGACCGACGACGGCTCGCCGCCGGTGGCGAGCTCGGCGATCCGGGCGTCGGTGGCGGTGTCGAACACCGCGACCGTCCCGGCCTCGGGGTTGACCATGACGACGCGGCGGTCGTCGTTCGAGATCGCGATCGTGCCCGAGCGCGACGGCCGCTTGGCCACGGCGAGCGGGGGCGACGCGTCGACGGCGGGGTCCTCGACGTCGCCGCAGCCGGCGACGACCGAGAGCGCGAGTCCGAGGCGAACCAGTCCAGGCTTCTTTCGCTGCATGAGTCCTCCGTGGGGTCCGCCGGTAGCGATGGGCGTGCCACCGCGGCCGCGGCCACGGAGCGCAGGCATGGCGCGGGCTTGCGGGCGGGGCGGGGCGGCGATGTCGCGGCCCGGGCGCGTCCGGGCCTGGCCGCGGCCAGGCCCGTGCCAGGCCGGCCACCCGCCGCCGCGACGCCGGTCACGGCGGGGCCTGCCGTATATACTCGGCGCGCATGTCAGGGCACCCCCGCGACGGCGCGGACCCAGCGGGCGACGAGGGCGACGTTCCGGGCGACGAGCGCGACGACGAACGCTCGGTGGCCGGGGCCGTCGTGGTGTGGAGCGCCGAGGCGCCGCGCCTGCTCGCCCTGCGCGCGTCGCGGGCCGGGCTGGTCCTCGGGCGCGAGAACCTGGCCCACACCGGCGACGATCGCCTGTCGCGGCAGCACGCGCGGATCCGCTGGCACGGGACCCGCTTCGAGGTCACCGATCTCGGCAGCCGCAACGGCACGTTCGTCGGCGGCTCGCTGATCACCGACGGCGAGGTCACGGCGCTGCCGCCGGTGGTGGTCCGGACCGGGCGCACGATCAGCGTGCTGGTGCCCGACGTCCGTCCCTACGAGCACGCCACGGTCGCGGTCGATCACGGCGCGGTCGTGGGGCCGACCCTGCGCCCGCTGTGGGACGAGATCGGGCGCGCGGCGCTCACCGGCGCGTCGCTGCTCGTGACCGGCGAGGACGGCGTGGGCAAGGGCATGGCGGCGCGGATGTTCCACCGCGCCTCGGGCGCCACCGGCGAGCTGATCGCGGTCGGCGGCGACGGCGAGGCGCGCGCGCTCGAGCGCCACCTGGCCGCCGCCGCCGGCGGCACGCTCTACATCGGCGAGGTGGCCGCCCTCGCGCCGGCGGCCCAGGCCCGGCTCCTGCGCGTGCTCGAGCCGGAGGCGGTCGGCCGGGCGCGCGGACGACGCCCGGCGCCCGACGTCCGGGTGGTGGCGGCCAGCCAGCGCGAGCTGCGGGCCGAGGTCGCGGCCGGACGCCTCGACGGCGCGCTGCTGGCGCGGCTGGCCCGGCTCGAGCTCCACCTGCCGCCCCTGCGCGACCGGCTCGAGGACATCCCGTGGCTGGTGGCGGAGGTGGTGCGCGAGGCGCGGCTGCCGCCGCATCCGTCGCTGGTGGAGGCGTGCCTGCTGCGGCCGTGGCCGGGCAACGTGCGCGAGCTGGTGACCGAGGTCGGGCGGGCGGCGCGGGCGGCGCGGGCGGCGGCGCGCAAGGCGGTGCGGCTCGAGGATCTCGACGGCAGCGCCGGGGTGGTGTCGGGCGAGGCCGCGACGATCGGTCCGGGCGCGCTGCGGGCGCGCGCCACCTTGCCGCCCGATCCCGAGCGCGGCTGATCGCGCCGGCGCGGGGGGGCCTCCCGCGCGGCCGGCCCCGCCGCTGTGCACGGCTCGTACACGGGGCTCGCGTCCGCGCCGGCGGGGGTGGACTCCCGGGGCCGCGGGCCGCCGGAGCGGAAGCGCGCGGCGCCGCGCTCGTCCGCGTCGAAACCAGCGCGGGCCCGCTCACGCTGTGGGCGGCCCGCCTCGTGCATCGGGTCGGGGACGTGACCAGGAGGCCGAGCATGCTTCGACTCGCGATCGTCCTCATCGCCGCGGCCGCGGCCGCGTCCGTCGTCGTCGGCGGCGCCGGCTGCGCCTTCGACCCCGAGGGCATGCCCGACGTCGCACCCGACGGACCCGGCGATCCCGATCCGGGGCTGCCCGCCGACGTCGACGCCGGCGTCGTGACGCCGCCACCACCGCCGCCGCCGGAGCCCGTCTCGTGCCGGGTCGAGCGGGCCAACCTCGGGGTCGACGGCCTCCAGGTCACCTCGCCGGCGGGCACCCACACCTTCACGAGCTGGCAGCGCGCCGGCGGCCGGCTGGTCGGGTTCACGCTCGCCGGGCCGGAGCCGGTCGGCTACGAGGTCCGCGCCGACGACGACCGGTTCTGGGGCGCGGCCCTGACGTGGACCCACCCCGAGCTGGCCGACGGTGACGCGGAGAGCATCTCGCGCGTCGACTTCTGCGCCCGGCCGCCGGGCGGGGGCGGAGGCGGCTGACAGCGCGCGTGAACTGGTCGATCGGTCGGTCCCGGCGAGGACGCCGGTGCCGACCTGAGTCGGAGCAGATCGCCTCGGCTACGCCTCGGTTCAGGGCAGGGCGATGCCGTAGCGCGGCAGGATCTCGCCGGTGAGGGCGGCGAGGACGGCGCTGGCCCGGTGCCAGTCGATGATGGCGCGGGCGGCGCGGAGCTGGGCCGAGCGCAGCTCGTCCTGGCGGGTGAGCACGTCGACGTTGCGCGACTTGCCCAGGCTGAAGCGGGCATGCTCGACGGCCAGGTTCTGCTCGGCGAGGTCGACGGCGCGCACGGCGATGGCGTAGCGGCGCTCGGCGACCTGGATCTGGGCCACCGTCCGGGTCACCGCCTCGACGATCTGGTTGCGGACGTCGGCGGCCGAGACCCGGACGCCCTCGCGCTGGGCGCGGGCGCGGCGGACCTGGGCCCGGGCGGCGTGGCGGCCGAGGCTCTGCTGGTACGTGAGCGAGATCGACGCGGTGATGCCGGGATCGATCTCGTTCGAGCTGGCGGGGCGGACCGCGCTCGGCCCCAGCGTCACCGCCAGGTCGAGCGCCGGCAGGAGGCCGTTCTCGGTCACCTCGATCTCGATGGTCGCGCCCGCCTCGAGCGCGGCCAGGCGCGCCAGCTCCGGGCTGTTCGCCGCGGCCGCGGCGACGAGCGCGGCTTGATCCCAGCGCTGGGCCGGGATGGCGAGGTCGATGGTCGAGGTCAGCGCGAGCTCGCCGGGGGCGATGGGCAGGCCGACCTGGCGCCGCAGGGCCAGCGACTGATCGAGGATCGTGAGCTCGCCGCCCAGCACCTCCTCCTCGCGGGTGGCGATCGCCTGCTCGACGGGGATGAGCTCGGCCCTGGCGATCCCGCCCTTGTCGATGCCGGCGGCGGTCACCCGCAGGCGCTCCTGGGCCAGCGCGAGGCTGGCGCGGCGGATCTCGAGATCGCGCTCGGCGGAGATCAGATCGAGGTAGCCGAGGACCAGGTCGCGGACCAGCGCGATGGCGGCGGCGCGGCTGGCGACGTCGGCGGCGGAGCGGCTGGTGAGGGCGATGCGCGTCGAGGCCTCGACCTGGGCCCGGCCGCGGCCGCGGAGCAGCGGCTGGGTGAGGCCGAGGCTCAGCCGGGCGTCGTAGTTCCGCGTCGTGGTCTCGACGCCGCCCAGGGCGACGTCCTGCCGGGACCAGCCGCCCTCGGCGTGGAGGGCGACGGTGCCGCCGGTCGAGATGCGGCGGCCGAGGTCCGCCGACACGCTGATGCCGTCCTGGCGGCTGATGGCGCCGCCGGTCACGCGCGTCGAGCCCGCGACCCCGGCCCCGAGCGCCCAGTCCGACCACGCCTGGGCCTGCGCGATCTGCGCCTCGGCGACCTCGAGGTCGATGCGGGCCTGGGCCAGCACCGGGGCCTGACGCACCGCGAGCTCGAGCAGCTCGGGCAGGCCGACGGCGCGCGCCGGCCCGGCGACGTCGGCCAGCATCGGCGCCGGCGCGGCGCCGGTCGTCGGCGCCGCCGGGGTCGCGCCGCCGCTGCCGCCGCCGCCGTCCTGCGGCGCCAGGCGGATCGCGGTCAGCACCGGGTCGGCGATCGCGGTGGCCGGCGTGGTGAGCGCGAGGGAGAGGGCCACGAACAGGCGCGCGCGGGGCGTCATCGGCGGCAACCATGCGGGGGGGCCCGGGGGGTGTCAACCGCGCGCTCCCGTCACCCGCGCGGCCCGCTGGAAATCGCGGCGGCCCGGACCAACCGCGGTTCAGCGCGTGTTAGGGTCGGTCCCCAGCGATGGCGACGGTCCTTCGTACCTACTGCTTCCTCGACGCGCTGCAGCCGCAGCTCGCGACCTTCATCGCCAAGACCGCGCGCGGCTTCCTGCCGGTGCCCGGCCAGGCGTCGCTGTGGGTCGAGATCGCGCCCGGCATCGCGATCAACCAGGTCACCGACGCCGCCCTCAAGGCGACCCGGGTGCAGCCGGCGGTGCAGGTGGTGGAGCGCGCCTACGGCCTGCTCGAGATCCACGATCACGATCAGGGCGAGGTGCTGTCGGCGGGCGCCACCGTGCTCAGGCACCTGGGCGTGGGCGAGGACGAGCGGCTCAAGCCCAAGCTCCTCACCAACCAGATCATCCGCGGCGTCGAGGCTTACCAGACCCAGATCATCAACCGCACCTCGCAGGGCATGATGATCCTGCCCGGGCAGTCGCTGTTCATCCTCGAGTGCGAGCCCGCCGGCTACGTGGTGCTGGCCGCCAACGAGGCCGAGAAGGCGGCCCAGGTCTACCTGGTCAACGTCACCCCGTACGGCGCGTTCGGCCGCCTGTACATGTCGGGGCCCGAGGCCGAGATCGACGCCGCGGCCGCCGCGGCCATGGGCGCGCTGGCCGGGGTCACCGGCAAGGCGCCCGAGAAGTTCGTCGACCGCTAGCGCGCCCCGGCGCGCGATCGCAGGAGACACCAGGAGACCAAGATGGCTGATGCTCTGGGAATGATCGAAGTCAAAGGCTTCGTCGGCATGGTCGAGGCCGCCGACGCCATGGTCAAGGCGGCCAAGGTCGAGCTCGTGGGCTACGAGAAGACCGGCGGCGGCTACGTCACCGCGATCGTCCGCGGCGACGTCGCGGCGGTCAAGGCCGCCACCGAGGCCGGCCAGCGCGCCGCCGAGCGCGTCGGCGAGGTCGTCGCGGTCCACGTGATCCCGCGGCCGCACGCCAACGTCGACGGCGTCCTGCCGCTGGGTCGCCAGGGCGCGCCCACCAAGTAGCCGGCGATGGTCCTGGGCAAGGTCATCGGCACGCTGGTCGCCAGCCGCAAGGAGCCCACGCTCGAGGGCGTGAAGCTCCTGGTGGTGCGGGCCTGCGACGTCGACGGCAACCCCACCGGGGGCATGGTCGTCGCCGTCGACGCGGTCGGCGCCGGCCTGGGCGAGGTCGTGCTGTACTGCTCCGGCAGCTCGGCGCGCCAGACCCAGGTCACGCAGAACCGGCCGGTCGACGCCACCATCATGGCCATCGTCGACCTGGTCACGGTCGGCGACGAGCAGCGGTACAAGAAGGACGCCTGACCGTGGCGCTGCGCGGGCTCGGCCTCGACGAGGCCAGGATCGAGGAGATCGTCGCGCGGGTGGTCGAGCGCCTGGGCGGCGGGCCGACCGCGGCCCCGGCCCGGCCGCCGCCGCCGGCCGGCGACGGCGGCAAGAAGCGCGCCCTCGACATCCCGCGCGGCACGCTCGGGGTCTACGGCGACGCCGACCAGGCGGCCAGGGCGGCGCGCAAGGGCTTCGAGGCCAACGAGCGCCTGGCGGTGCAGACCCGGATCAAGATGATCGCGGCGATGCGCCAGGTCGCCCTGGCCAACAACGAGCTCCTGTCGCGGTACGCGGTCGAGGAGACCGGGCTCGGCCGCTACCAGGACAAGCTGGCCAAGAACCGGCTGGTGGCCGAGAAGACGCCCGGCGTCGAGATCCTGCGGCCGCAGGCGTACACCGGCGACGACGGGCTCATGCTCACCGAGCGCGCGCCCTACGGCGTCCTGCTCGCGGTCACGCCCACCACCACCGCCACCGAGACCATCCTCAACAACGCCATCAGCATCATCGCCGGCGGCAACGCCGTGGTGTTCAACGTCCACCCGTCGGCGGCGCGGGTGTGCAACTGGTTCGTGCACCTGCTCAACGAGGCCATCGTCGGCGCCGGCGGGCCGCGCGACGTCATCGTCTCGGTCGAGCAGCCGACGATCGAGAGCGCCAACCTCCTCATGAAGCACCCCCTGGTGCGGGTGGTGGTGGTGACCGGCGGGCCGGCGGTGGTGCGGGCGGCGATGGGCTCGGGCAAGAAGACGATCGGCGCCGGCCCCGGCAACCCGCCGGCGGTGGTCGACGAGACCGCCCACCTCGACAAGGCCGCCGACGCCATCGTGCGCGGCGCCTCGCTCGACAACAACATCGTGTGCATCGCCGAGAAGGAGATCGTCGCGGTCGACTCGATCGCCGACGAGCTCCTGCGCCAGCTCGGCCGCAAGGGCGCGCTGGTCCTCGACGCCCGCCAGATCAAGGCGGTCGAGAAGGTCGTGCTCGACGGCGATCACGTCAACAAGGACTGGGTCGGCAAGGACGCCGGCCGCATCGCCGCCGCCGCCGGCATCCCCGGCCACGGCCCCGACCTCCGCATCCTGGTCGCCGACGTCGACGAGCAGCACCCGTTCGTGCAGCACGAGCTGCTCACCCCGGTGCTCGGCTTCGTCCGGGTCCGGGACGCCACCGAGGCCATCGCGATGGCGGTGCGGGTCGAGCACGGCTTCCACCACACCGCGACCATGCACTCGTCGAACATCGACCACATGGCGGCGATGGCCCGGGTCTGCAACTGCTCCATCTTCGTCAAGAACGACGCCTCGTACGCCGGCCTGGGCCTGGGCGGCGAGGGCTACACCTCGTTCACGATCGCCAGCCCGACCGGCGAGGGCCTGACCACCGCGGTCCACTTCACCCGCGAGCGGCGCTGCACGCTCAAGGAAGCCTTCCGCTTCGTCTGATGGCGGCTCCGTCCGCGCCCGGTCCGGCGCTGGGGCTGCTCGAGCTGGCGAGCGTGGCCCGCGGCGTGGTCGTCGCCGACGCCGCGCTCAAGCGCGCGCCGGCGGTGCTCCTGTCGTCGCGCACGCTGTCGGGCGGCAAGCACCTGATCGTGCTCGAGGGCGAGGTGGCCTCGGTCGAGGAGGCGATGGCGGCGGGGCGGGCGGCGGCGGCCGCGCTCCTGGTCGACCGCGTCGAGCTGGCGATGGCCGACGCCCAGGTGTGGCCGATGCTGGCCGCCGGCGGCGTGATCGCGCCCGGCGACTGGGCGGGCGACGACGCCGCCGAGGCGGTGGGGATCGTCGAGACCCAGACCGTGTGCGCCGCGATCGCGGCCGCCGACGCGGCGTGCAAGGCCGCCGAGGTCACGGTGCGCGACGTGCGGCTGGCGGTCGATCTCGCCGGCAAGGCGGTGTTCACGTTCACCGGCGCCCTGGCGGCGGTCGAGGCGGCGGCGGCGGCGGCGGCGGCGGCCGAGCATCGCCTGGTCCAGCTCGAGCAGATCGCCCAGCCGGCGCCCGAGCTGCGCGGTCGGCTGTTCCGGTAGCGAGCGGGGACGGCGCCCGGACGCGCCCGGACCGCGCGCGGACGCGCCCGGACGCGCCTGGGCGCGCCTAGAAGCGGACGCTGACGCCGGCCACGCCGCCGGCGCCGTCGCGGGGCGGGGCGACGAACGGGGTGATGGCGTAGGGGGCGGGCGGGTAGCCCAGCCGCATGCGCAGCTCGCGCAGGCGGCGGTTGTGGCGCGCCGGGCCGGCGAAGGCGTCGACCACCTCCCACACCCGGAAGACCACCAGGCCGACGGCGCCGCCGACGACCAGCGCGCCGTCCTCGCCCTCGCCGATGCCGACGATGATGGCGGCGATCGACGCCAGCTCGCCGACCGTGAAGATCCAGCCGGTCTCGTCCCACCGCCCCTGGATGCCGTGGCCGACGCCGAGGCCGAGGAAGAAGGCGGCCAGGCCGCCGGCGACGTGGGTGCCGGACGAGATCTCGCCGCGGGCCAGGAGCTTGGCCTCCTCGGGGGTGAGCTGGGCGGGTGGCGCGTAGGTGTGGGGTGGCGGCACGTACGGCGCGGGGCCGGGCGGCGGCGCGTAGACCGGCGGCGGGGGCGGCGGCGGCGTGGCCCCGGGCTGGGCGTGGACGTACCCGGTCGCGAGCGCGAGCACGGCGAGGACGGGGAGCGGACGCATGGCGAGACGGTACCCACCGCGGCGGCCCGGGGCCAGCCGGATCGACCGGCCGCGGCCCGAGCGTGCGCGAGGTCGCGGCTTGCGTCGCCACGGACCATGCGACAGGATGCCGCCGATGAAGCGCCCCGTCCGAATCGTCTGCGCGATCACCGTGCTCGCCGCCGCCGGCGCGTGCGAGAAGCAGAAGGACACCGTCGAGGAGGCCCCGATCCAGCGGGGCTCGACGATCAACCGGCCGCCGCCGCCGCCGCCGCCGCCGTCGCCGCCCGCCGACCTCGGCGCGGCCGCGGGCAGCGCGGCGACCGCGCCGCCCGCCGCGCCCGCGCCGAGCGACCCCGCCGAGACCCCGGCGGCGGTGGCGCCCGGCGGCTCGGCGCCGAGCCCGGCGGCGACCGACGACGTGCGGCCGCCGGTGGCCGCCGATCTCGCCCGCTACCTCGAGGGCATCCCCGGCAAGGGCAAGCTGCGCGCCACCATCGCCACGACCATGGGCGACTTCCACTGCGAGCTCTACGAGGACGTGCCGATGACCGTGGCCAACTTCGTCGGCCTCGCCACCGGCAAGAAGCCGTGGAAGGACCCGGTGACGGGCGAGGTCAAGCGCAACGTGCCCTTCTTCAACGGCATCATCTTCCACCGCGTCATCCCCGACTTCATGGTCCAGGTCGGCGATCCGCTGGGCAAGGGCATCGGCGGCCCCGGCTACGAGTTCGACAACGAGATCGTCCTCAAGCACCGCCACGACGCCGGCGGCGTCCTGTCGATGGCCAACGCCGGCCCCGGCACCAACGGCAGCCAGTTCTTCATCACCGAGAAGGCGACGCCGTGGCTCGACGACCGGCACACCGTCTTCGGCAAGTGCGCCGAGGTCGACCTGGTCAAGAAGATCACCGGCGTGCCGCGCGGCCCGGGCGACAAGCCGCTCGAGCCGGTCACGATCAAGAGCGTCAAGATCAGCCGCACGTGATGCGGCGACCGGCCCGGCGGCCGTGGCGCGCCGGCGCTGGCGCCGAGGTCGAGCTGGCGGCATGGCCAGCGGCCCTCCTGATCGTGGAGGGCCGGCCGCGCTTTCGGGTCGCCAGGAATTGAAAACAGATTTCAATATGCCAGGGTGTGTCCCAATGTCGTCCCGCTCCGCCGCCCCGCGCCGCCTGGTCGGGGCCTCCGCGTCCGCCGTCCCCGTCGCGTCCTTCGTCTCCGGCGCGCTCGTCGTCCTCGCCGCGCTCGCCCTGGCCGCCTGCGGCCAGCGCTCCGCCGATCCCGCCGGACCGCTGGTCGTCTACTCCGGGCGCAACGAGGCGATGATCGCGCCGCTGGTCGAGCAGTTCCGTGCCGCGCACGGCGTCGCGGTCGAGGTCCGCTACGGCGAGACCGCGCAGCTCGCGGCGCTCCTGCTCGAGGAGGGCGCGCGCACGCCGGCCGACGTGTTCCTGTCGCAGGACGCCGGCGCGCTCGGCGCGCTGGCCCGGGCGGGGCGCCTGGCCGCGCTGCCCCAGGCGGTGCTGGATCGGGTCCCCGATCCGCGCTTCCGCTCCCCGGACGGCCGCTGGGTCGGCACCTCGGGGCGTGCGCGCGTGCTGGCCTACGACACCCGGGCGCTGACGCGGGCCGAGCTCCCGACCTCGGTGCGCGCGCTCACCGAGCCGGCGTGGAAGGGGCGCGTCGGCTGGGCGCCGACCAACGCGTCGTTCCAGGGCTTCGTCACCGCGTTCCGCCTGCTGGAGGGCGACGCCGCCGCCGCGGCCTGGCTGCGCGCCATGAAGGCCAACCAGCCGCGCGTCTACAAGAACAACCTGGCGATCGTCGAGGCGCTGGCCCGCGGCGAGATCGCGGTCGGCCTGGTCAACCACTACTACGTGCATGCCGCGGCCAAGGGCCGCAGCGAGCCCTTGCCGGTCGCCAACCACCACTTCGCCAAGGACGACCCCGGCGCCCTCATCAACGTCGCCGGCATCGGCGTGCTCGCCGGCAGCGCGCGCCCGGCCAAGGCCCAGGCCTTCATCGAGTTCCTGCTCGGCGCCGAGGCCCAGCGCCACGTCGCCGACGAGACCCACGAGTACCCGCTGGTGCCGGGCGCGCCGCCGCCGGCCGGGCTCCGGCCCATCGCCGAGGTCGGCTCGCCGACGATCGATCTGTCGCGCCTCGACGCGCTCCAGGACACGGTGCGCCTGCTGCAGCGCGCGGGGATCCTCTGACACCTCGGCTGGCCCTGTGGCTGGCGGCGGCGGCGGCGGCGGCGGCGGCGGCGATCCCGCTGGTCTACCTGGTGTGGCGAGCCCGCGACGCCGACCCGGCGGCGTGGGACCTGCTGCTGCACCCGCGCACGCTCGACCTGTTCACGCGCACGGCGACGCTGGCGGTCGCGGTCACCGCCGTGGGCGCGGTGGTGGCGGTGCCGCTGGCGTGGCTGACCGTGGCCTCGGACCTGCCGGGCCGCCGCCTGTGGACCGTGGCGCTGTGCCTGCCGCTGGCGGTGCCGTCGTACATCAGCGGCTACGTGCTCCTGGCCGCCTTCGGCGACGGCGGGCTCCTCGATCGCTGGGGCTGGCCGCGCCCCGACGTCTACGGCTTCAGCGGCGCGGTGCTCGCGCTCACCGCCTCGACGTTCCCGCTCATGTTCCTGTCGTGCCGCGCCGCGCTCGCCAGCCAGGATCCCAGCCTGGTCGAGGCGGCGCGCGCGCTCGGCCGCCCGCCGGGGCTCGCCCTTGCCGCCGTGAGCTGGCCGCCGCTGGCGCGGGCCCGGGGCTCGTCGGGGCTGGTGGTCGCGTTCTACGTCCTGTCCGACTTCGGCGCGGTCAGCCTCCTGCAGTACGACACGTTCTCCCGGGCGATCTACATGCAGCTCGAGGGTGCCTTCGATCGATCGCTGGCGGCCCTGTGGTCGCTGGCGCTGGTGGCGCCGGCGCTCGCGCTGCTGGTCCTGTCGGCGGTGGCGGCGAGGCGGGGCCCCCAGGCGCGGGCCGGCCGCGCCGCGACCCGGCGGCCGCGCCCGGTGGCGCTGGGGCCGTGGACCGCGCCGGCGCTCGGCGGCTGCGCGCTGATCGTGGCCGCCGCCGTCGGCCTGCCGGTCGCCGTCATCGGCTGGTGGGCGGCGCAGGGCGGCCGCGGCGGCGCGCTGCTCGACCCCGCGCTGACGTCGCTGACGATCGCCGCCGTCACCGCCGTCGTCACGGTGGTCGGCAGCCTGCCGCTGGGCTACCTGGCGGCGCGCTCGCCGTCGCCGGCGGCGCGCCTGCTCGAGCGCGTGTCCTACGCCGCCTACGCGCTGCCGCCGATCGTGGTGGCGCTGTCGCTGGTGTCGTTCGGCATCCACGTCGCGTCCTTCGCCTACGGTACGCTGGCGATGCTCGTGTTCGCCCACGTCGTCCGCTTCGGCCCGCTCGCCCTCGGCACCAGCAAGGGCGGCTTCGCCGCGCTGTCGCCGCGCCTGGGCGAGGCCGCGGCCAGCCTGGGCCGCGCGCCGCTGGCGGTGGCGACCCGGGTCGCCCTGCCGCTCCTGCGCGCCGATCTCGCCGCCGGCGCCGCCCTGGTGTTCCTGAGCGTGATGAAGGAGCTGCCGGCGACGCTCCTGCTCGGCCCGATCGGCCTCGACACCCTGCCGCGGCGCATCTGGACCGCCGCTGGCGACGGGAACTTCGCCGCCGCCGCGTCGCCGGCGCTGGTCCTCATCGCGCTGTCGTCGCTGGGCGTGGCCCTGACCCTGCGCCACGAGCGGGCCGCGGAGCAGGCGGCGTGAACGCGCCCGAGCTGATCGTCGACGGGCTCGAGGTCCGGCTGCCGGGCGCCTCGGCGCCGGTGGTCGAGGGCGTCGCGTTCACGCTCGCGCCCGGGGAGCGCGCCGCGCTGCTCGGCCCGTCGGGCTGCGGCAAGACCACGACCCTGCGCACGCTCGCCGGCTTCGAGCGCGCCGCCGGCGGCCGCATCACCCTGGGCGGCCGGGTGCTGGCCGGGCCCGGGATCCACGTCCCGGCCCACCGCCGCGGCATCGGGTACGTGTTCCAGGATCTGGCGCTGTTCCCGCACCTCACCGTCGCCGACAACGTCGGCTTCGGCGTGCCGCGGACCGCCGCCGGGCGGCGCGCCGTCGACGAGCTGCTGGCGCTGGTCGAGCTCGACGGCCTGCGTGGGCGCCTGCCCGGCCAGCTCTCGGGCGGGCAGCAGCAGCGGGTGGCGCTGGCGCGCGCCCTGGCGCCGGGCCCGGGCCTCCTGCTCCTCGACGAGCCGTTCTCCAGCCTCGACGCGACCCTGCGCGACGCCGTGCTCGCCCACACCCGCGACGTCATCGCCCGCACCGGCGCCACCACGCTGCTCGTCACCCACGATCGCGGCGAGGCCATGGCCTTCGCCCGCCAGCTCCTGGTCATGCGCGCCGGCCGCATCGAGCAGGCCGGCGATCCCGGCGAGCTCTACCGGGCGCCGCGCACCCGCTTCGTCGCCACCGCGCTCGGCGCCGCCAACCTGCTCGCCGGCGAGGCCGCGGGGCGGTCGGCGCGCACGGCGCTCGGCGTCGTCGACCTCGAGCGCGAGGCCGACGGCGCGGTCGAGCTCTGCCTGCGGCCCGAGGCCCTGGCGCTGGCGCCGGCCGACGGCGCCGACGCCGGGACCGCGCGCGTCCGCGTCGTCACCCGCGCCTTCCGCGGCGCCTCGACCCTGTACGCCGTCGAGGGCGACGGCCTGACGGTCGAGGTCCTGGCCCCGGGCGACGCGCCGTGGCGTCCCGGCGACACCGCCGCGTTGATCGTCCGCGGTGCGGCCGCCGTGCTCGCGGCCACGCCGTGAGCGGGTGAAGGCGCCGGGACCGGGGGCTCAGCGCGGATCGCAGGCGCCGCTGGGCTGGCCGAAAGGCGGCGTGAGGCAGGGCGCGCACTTCATCCCCACGTCGCAGCCGTCGCGGCCGAGGAGGAAGCTGTCGACGTCGGGCAGGCAGTCGGGCAGGCAGCGGCCCTCGGCGTAGCGGCTGCCGAAGAGCGACTGGACGAGGCCGGTCTCGCAGGTCGCGGGCTGGTAGCCGGGATCGAGGAAGACGTTGGGCGCGCACACCAGGTCGCCGCCCTCGGGACAGACGTCGACGCCCAGCCGCTCGGCGTCGTCGCCGGCGGCCGAGCGTGGCACGCAGGTGCCCCGCCCCGAGCAGCAGGCCGGCAGCCCGGTCGGGCCCTCGGTCGGCCCCGGATCGCAGGCCAGGGTGCAGGCGCCGGTGTCCGCGCCGTCGAGCGGGTTGAAGCACGGGACGCACAGCTCGTCGGCGTCACACGTCGCCTGGGGCAGGAGCGCGGCCTGGGCCTGGACCTCGGGCAGCGCCCGCGACAGGCAGCGCCCCTCGGCGCCGGCCACCGAGGCGCACGTCGCCGGCACGTGGTTGCCGCCGGTGCGGATGAAGTCGTCGGGCACGCACTTGCTCCCGGCGTCGGGCGCCGGGCAGTCGGCGAGGCGGTCGCGCAGGTCCTCGGGGACCAGCATGACCGGCAGGCAGTGGGCGCCGGGCTGGCAGGCGGGCAGGGTGGTGGGATCGATCAGATCCGGTCCGGTGTGCGGACACGTCCCGCTGCCGAAGCCGCCCTCGCAGGTGTAGCGCAGCTCGCAGGCGCCGGTGGGCTGGCCGTCCAGCGGGTTGACGCACGGCACGCAGCGCTCGTCGGCGTCGCAGCCGTCCTGCGGCAGGATGCCCCAGACCTCGCTGACCTGGGGGATGCACCCCGACAGGCACACGCCCTCGGCGCCCTGGAGCGAGGTGCAGGCCGGCGGCTCGTACACGCCGCCGGTGGCGATCAGCGGATCGGGCACGCAGTAGCCGCCGCCGGCGCAGGGGGCGAAGCGATCCTGCAGCACGCCGGGGACCGCCCCGGCGGGCAGGCAGTGGGCGCCGCCGACGAACTCCTCGCAGCAGGCGGGCAGGGTCCGAGGATCGCGCGCCGGGCCGAGCGGCCCGTCGCAGGCCGGCGTGGGGTAGCGCTCGTCGCCCTCGTCCTCCCCGGGGCGGGCGCCGGGGTCGCCGACCTGGCAGCCGGCGACGGTCACGAGGAGCGCGGCGAGGGCGAGCGCGCAGCGGACGAGCGCGGAGAGGCGGGCGAGGGCGGGGCGCATGTCGCGATGGGTTTCAAGGCGCGGACCAGCCGCCGCGGGCCGCGGTTCTCGGCGCTTGTCGCGCGGGTCGGTGATCGCTTCCGGACGGCGTGACCGCGCGGCCGACGTGGGACGCACGTCCTCGGGATCGGGGGCGCGTCCTCCGTCGACCGCGGTCGACACCCCGAGGTGCGCCGGCCCCGGTCACCGCCGAGCGATCGGGCCCGGCCATCGCGGCTCCACGCTCGGAGCTCGCGGGAAACGACCGGCGCGCCCGCCTCGAGACATCACGGTCCGGCGCCGCGGCCACCCGGGTCGCGCCCGGGCCGTGGGCCGGCTTCTTGCTTGAGGGCAGGACGTGGCGCTCCCCCTCGCCGTGACGGACCGATCGAGCGCGAGCGCGGTCGACGAGACCCGGCCGGCGCGGCGCCTGCCGCTCCACCTGGAGCGCACCCGCCGGCGCGTCCGGGTGATGGTCGCGCTCGCGCTGGCCTACGCGAGCGGCCTCTTCGTCGCGGCCCTGACCTCGCCCGATCGCGGCTTCTTCACCTACCAGGGCTCGGCGGTGATCGTGGTCGACGGCGGCTCGCCGGCCGCCGCCGCCGGGCTGCGGGTCGGCGACGCCATCGTCGCCATCGACGGTGTCCCGGTGACGGACGACGTGACCCGGGCCCGGCGGCTGGCCGCGATCGGTCCCGACCGGGCGGTGACGCTCACCGTGCGCCGCGGCGGCGAGCTCGTGGAGCTCGGCTTCACGATGCCGCGCCGCCTGCCGCTGGCCTCGGCCGGCGGCGTGGCGCTGGCGCTCGTGCTCCTGGCCCTGGCCCTGCTCGCCGATCGCGGGCGCTCGCACGCGCTGCCCCAGCAGCTCCTGCGCTCGACCGTCATCTACGTGGTCTTCCTCGCCGGCGCCTTCGCGCTCGACGTGATCGTCCACCAGCCGCTGCTCCACGTGCCGTGGCTCTACGCCATGGTCCTGGCGGCGCCGGCGACCTGCCACTTCATGCTGCGCTTCCCCGGCGGCACGCACCGCTTCACCCGCGTCGAGCGCGGGCTCCTGTACGGGCCGCCGCTGGCGCTGGCGACGCTCCTGGCCGTCAACCACGTCGCGTTCTGGGCCGGCCACCCGCTGCCCGGGCGCGACGCGCTGACCCTGTGGGGCGGCGGCACCGCCGGCGCTCTGGCCGCCGGCTACCTGTCGGTGGGCGCGGTGGCGCGCGCCCGCCGCCTGCGCGCCCGCCGGGCCGAGATCGATCCGGTGGCCGCGCGCTGGCTCCACCTCGCCGGCGGGATCATGGCGGCGCCGCTCCTGATCGGGACCGGCGTCGCCATCCACGACCTCGAGGCCTTCATCGCCGGCGGCTTCGGCCCCTACGTCGCGGTGGCGATGGTCGGCGGCTCGGCGTGCGTGGTGCTGGCGATGACCCGGGTCCCCTTCGGCGAGCTCGACCGCCTGTGGCGGCGCTCGAGCGGCTACCTCCTGGCCACGCTGCTCGCCGCCGGCCTCTACCTCGTCGCCATCGGCCTGTTCGGCGGCGCGGCCGCGACCCTGTCGGGCGGCAGCTTCCCGGCGGCCCTGGGCGCGACCCTGACCGCGGCGGTGGTGTTCGGGCCGCTGCGGGTGCGGGTCCAGCGCCTGGTCGACGATCGCTTCGCGCGCGATCGCAGCCGCGCCCGCCGCCTGCTGCGCGAGGCGGCGGAGGCCGCGGTCGCCACCCTCGACATCGACCTGCTCGAGCGCGGGCTGGTCGAGCGCACGCGCGTCGCGCTCGCCGCCGACGGCGTCGGCCTGTTCGTCGCCGCCGACGCCGCCGGCGCCGACGGGGGCTGGCGGTGCGCGGTCGCCGCCGGCGAGCCCGGGCTCGGTCCCGGGCGCCCGGGCTGGGACGAGACCTGCCGCGGCCTCGACGCCACGCTCACCGCCCGCGCCCCGCGCGAGCTGCCGTCGGGGGCGCTGGCGGTGCCCATCCCGGTCGGCGACCGGGCGCCGACCGTGGCCGTGGTGTCGCGCGAGGCCCGCTTCGACGACGAGGAGGTCGAGCTCCTGGTCACCGCCACCGCCGGCTTCGCGATCGCCCTCGGCAACGCCCGCGCCCACCACGCGCTGCGCGAGCTGACCCAGCGCCTGCGCCGCGAGGTCGACGTCGCCGAGCGCCGGCGCCGCGAGATCGCGCGGCTCAAGGAGCGGCTCGAGGTCGAGAACCAGGCCCTGGTCGACGAGCTGGCGTCGCGCACCGGCGAGGCGCCGGTGGTGGGCCCGGGCCTGGCCGCCACCTTCGCGCTGGCGCAGAAGGCGGCCCGCACCGACGCCACGGTCCTGGTACGTGGCGAGACCGGCGTCGGCAAGGAGCTGATCGCGCGCGCCATCCACGCCGCGTCACCCCGCCGCGCGGGGCCGTTCATCGTCGTCGACTGCGGCGCCATCGCCGCCGGCCTGGTCGAGTCGGCGCTGTTCGGCCACGAGCGCGGCGCCTTCACCGGCGCCACGCGGGCGGCGGCGGGCGCCTTCCGCGCCGCCCACGGCGGGACGATCTTCCTCGACGCGCTGGGCGAGCTGCCGCGCGAGCTCCAGCCCAAGCTCCTCCGCGTCCTGCAGGCGCGCGAGGTCCTGCCGGTGGGCGCCGAGCGGCCGATCGCGGTCGACGTGCGCGTGGTGTGCGGCACCAACCGCGACCTGGCGGTCGAGGTCGCCGCCGGCCGCTTCCGCGACGACCTGCTCTATCGCCTGCAGGTGGTCGAGATCGCCGTGCCGCCCCTGCGCGCGCGCAAGACCGACCTCGCCGCCCTGGCCGAGCACTTCCTGGCTCGCATCGCGCGCCGCACCGGGCGGCCGCCGCGGCGGCTGGCCGCCGACGCCCTCGCCCTCCTCCACGCCCACGACTGGCCGGGCAACGTGCGCGAGCTCGAGCACGCGCTCGAGGCGGCGGCGGTCTACGCCGAGGGCGAGGAGCTCACGGCGCGCGACCTGCCGGTGGCCGGCAAGGTCTTCCGCCGGCGGGCCGAGCAGGCGCTGGACGCGGCCGCGGTCACCGTCGACGGCGCGCCCCGCGCCGGCCTGCGCCAGACCCTCGAGGATCTCGAGCGCGATCGCCTGGTCGAGACCCTGGCCGCCGCCGACGGCAACCGCAGCCGGGCCGCCCGGGCCCTGGGCATGTCGCGCGGCGCGCTCCTGCGCCGGCTCAAGCGCTACGGCCTCGCCGGCGACGAGGCCGCGCCGGGGCCCGGGGACGCGACCGCGGCGGCGAGGTCGGCGGCGAGCTCGACCGCGGTCCAGTAGCGATCCTCGGGCAGCTTGGCCAGGGCGCGGCCGAGCACGAGGTCGACCGCGGGCGGCAGCGCGACCAGGCTGCCGGCGGGCGGCGGCTCGGCGGCGGCGACGTGGAAGAGCAAGGCCGGCATCTCGACGCCGGCGAACGGCGGGCGTCCGGTCAGGCAGCGGTAGGCGAGCGCCGCCAGGGCGTAGACGTCGGCGCGGTGATCGGTCGGGCGCCCGGTGGCCTGCTCCGGCGACATGTAGTGCGGCGTGCCGATGACGCAGCCCTGGGTCAGGGTGCCGTCGCCGCCCGCCAGCTTCGACACGCCGAAGTCGAGGAGCTTCCAGCCCACCGCGCCGCGGCCGTCGACAGTGCGGAAGACGTTCTGGGGCTTGAGATCGCGGTGGACGACGCCCGCCAGGCGCGCGACCTCGAGGCCGGCGGCGAGCTGCCACACCAGCTCGACCACCTCGACCGCGGGCAGGCGACCGCGCGCGCGCAGGTAGGCCGCCAGGTCGGCGCCGGCGAGGTGCTCCATCGCCAGGTAGGGCACCGGGGCGCCGGCGTCGCTCACCTCGAGCACCCGGACGACGTGGGCCGAGCGCAGCGAGGCCGCCGCGCGGGCCTCGCGCTGGAAGCGCTCGCGGTTGCCCGGCACCTCGGCGGTCTCGACCTGGAGGAGCTTGATCGCGGCCGGCTCGCCGGTGAGGACGTGGTGGCCAGCGTAGATCTCTCCGACCGCGCCGCGGCCGATCACGCGGCCGAGGCGGAACGAGCCCAGCACCTGGTGGCTCCACCGGCCCTCGGCCTGGAGATGCAGCGACTGCGCCAGCTCCTGCTGGGCCTCGCGGAGCTGGGCGTCGCGCTCGCCCAGCGATCGCTCGGCGGCGGCGAGCTCGCGCATCGCCCGGATCCCGTCGCGCCGCGAGCGGCGGGCGTGGAGGTAGAGGCCGGCGAGCACGGCGAGCACCGTGGCCTCGAGCAGGAGGCGGGCCTGCCGCGGCAGGTCCCCGGTGGAGACCAGGCCGGGATCGTGGAGCCACCCCAGCTCGGTCAGGGCGGCGAGCGCGAGGTGCCCGCCGGCGAAGCCGAGGAAGGCGCCGCGGGCGATCCATCGCGATCCACCGAGCCCGATGACGTGGAGGCCGACCACCGGCAGGATGAGGGCGCCGGAGTGCAGCCCGAAGACGAGGACGGCGCCGAGCGCCGCGATCACGCCGGCGGCGCACACGATCGCGAGGCGGCGGCCGACGCGGGCCCCGCGCGGCGCGAGCAGGAGGAGCAGGTTGGCGAGCACGAACACCGCCGCCGAGCCCCACAGGAGGCGCGTCGCGGTGGCCTCGAGGCCGAGCAGGGGGGCGACGGCGGCGGTGGGGAGGGCGATCAGCGTGCCGATGACGGCGAGGTGGCGGCCGCGCCGGCAGTCGTCGTCGCGCAGCGTCGCGGCCAGCGGTGACGGCGAGGCCGACGACGAGGGTGACGACGAGGGCGACGGTGACGGTGCCGGCGACGGCGACGGTGACGGCGACGGCGACGGCGACGGCGACGGCGACGGCGAGGGTGACGGTGACGGTGACGGCGACGGCGACGGCGACGGCGAGCGCGACGGCGACACCAAGGGCGAGGGCGACGGGGACGGGCCTCGTGCCTGGCTCGGACCCGGATCCGGAGGGCGCGACGGTGGTCGCCCCGCGGCCGCGGCGCGGGACGACGACGCCGGTGTCGACGACGGGGTCGGCGTCGGGTGCTGCCGGGTGCGCGCCGGCCGGGGCGGCGTCGGCTCGCGACCGGCCCGGGGGGCGTCGGCCGCCAGCGCCGGCGGCGTCGCGCGGTGGGGCGGCGCCGGCCGCGGCGTCACCCGGGTCACGCCGGACGACGACTCGCCGACCGCGGGTCGTGGCACCGGGTCGGCCTCGGTCGCCGCGCGATCGCTCGGGGTGCCGCGGGCCCGGGGCCGCGTCCGCGCGGGCTGGATCCGGGTGCGGGTGCGGGTGTCGGCCGGCGGCTCGCGGCCGAGCTCGCTCGGCACCTCGCGCGGGATCTCGGCCGGCGCCTCGCGCCCGATGGCGAGGGGCGCCTCGACCGGCGTCGGATCGTCGCCTCGACCGTGCAGCGTGTCGTCCTCGTCCAGCACGGCCCGACCCTAACGCGGGCCGGGGCCGGGAGTCCGGAACCCGGACGTGATGCGAGGCCCTGATCGACGTCGATCACCTGCTGATCAGCTCCAGAAGCCCAGCGACAGGCCGGCGTTGCCGAAGCGTGGCGCGAAGTCGCCGGTGACGCCGGTGCGCAGGCGGTAGCGCGTGTTCCCCCACGGCCGGAAGGTGAAGACGCCGACCTCGAGCCCGACCGTCAGGTGAGGGCGGCCGCCGACGCCGGCGAAGCGGCCCGGCTCCCAGTAGGTGCCGCCGCGCAGGCGGAGGCGGCCGGGCACCGCCTCCCACTCGACGCCGGCGTTGGCGCCGAGCGCGATCGATCGCCCCGAGCGCTGCCACAGGCCCTCGCTCCACGCCTCGAGCCCCATGCCGTCGGCGACCGCCCCGACCGCCCGCAGATCGACGGCGACGATCAGCGCGCGCTCGTCGCGGAAGCGACCGCCCACCGCCTGGTTCCAGGCGGTGGGGCCGCGCCGCCACGCCGCGCCCACGGCGAGCTCCCACGGCACGGCCACGCGCTCGGGCAGGATGTGGCCCGCGCAGTCGAGCGGATCGCAGGCGGCGACCTCGACCTCGCGCCCGGTCACCGGCAGGGCCAGGGTCGCGCCCAGGCGCAGGTCGGCGCGGTGGGGCCGGTACAGGATCCCGCCCTCGAGGCCGGCGCCGGTGAGCGAGAACAGCGGCTCGGCGCTGGCGACGGCGACGGCGAGCGTGCCGACGCGCACGGCGCCGCCCACGGTCCAGGTCTCGTCGCCCCAGGTGCTGGCGATCGCGACCTTGCCGACGGTGGCGGTGGCGCCGAGCGCCCCACCGCCGCGATCGGTCAGGCGCTCGTGGGCCGACGAGACCGTCAGCGCGAGGCCCCAGCCGTAGTACATGCCGGCGAGGCCGGCGGTGAGGGTGGTGGCGGCGCGGCCGTCGGCGGCGACGCCGTCGTCGTCGTCGCGTCCGTTGTTGTCGAGGTCGCTGACGATGACGGCGTCGAGCGCGTCGAGGTGGAAGTCCCAGTCCCACCTCGTCGTCGACGTCGCCTTGCGCACCGCCGGCGCCGCCGGGTTGCCCAGCGTACCGGCCGAGCCCTCGGCCAGCGCGACCTGGACCCCGCCCATGCCGACGATGCGGACGCTGCCGAGGGCGGCGCCGCGGTGGAGATCGAGCGCCCAGGCGCGATCGGTGATGGGCACCGGCTCCTCGCCGCGCGCGGCGTCGGGCGCGGCCGTCGTCACCACGGCGGCGGCGACGGCGGCGGCGGCGGCGGCGGCGATCCCACGGCGAGCACCCACGCGCCGATCATACCGGGTACAGTCCGGCCGATGGCCGGCCGCGAGCGAGACGACGTGCGGGTGACCCCCGCCGACGGCGACGCGGGCGGCGTGCCGTTCAAGCGCCACCTGTTCCTGCCGGCCCTGGTGATGGGCGCGGCCGAGGTGGTGGTCGCCGGTTACCCGCTGTGGAGCCTGTTCGAGCTGCGGTCGATCGACCTCGGCACCCTGGCCCGCGTCGGCCTGCCGGTGCTGGTCGGCGCCGCGCTGGCGTGGGGCGTGGCGATCACCGCCTGGCTCCTGCCGGTGCGGACCTGCGTGGCGGTGCGGCGCCGCGGCGAGCGGGCCAGCCGCGACCTCGCGGCCCGCGGCTACCGCGCGGTCCTGCGCACGCCGCTGCGCGTCTTCATCGGGCGCACGGTCCTGTGGCTGGCCATGGGAGCCGCCGCCGGCCTCGCCTTCATGCGCTACCAGGACTGGAGCGCGGGCCAGGCCCTGGCGCTGACCTCGCTCGCCGGGCTCCACGCCGCCCCGGTGGCGGCGGCGCGGGCGCTGTGGATCGGGCGCATCCTCGACGCGGTGCGGGCGCGGCTGTTCGTGGTGACGCCGCCGCTGCGCGGCTACGCCGACGATCACTTCCGCCGCCTGCTGCTGATGTCGTTGACGATCGCCAGCGGCGCGCTCGCGCTGCACGCCGCCTTCCTCTACTACTTCGTGCCGATCACCCACGAGCAGTATCTCGCGCTCGAGACCTACCTGCCGGCGGCGGCCGCGATCGGGTGGTGCGGGTGGGCGCTGGCGGCGCGCCGCCTCACCCGGCCGCTCGGCCGCTACCTGGCGGCCGCGATCGGCGACGGCGGCGACGCCGGCCAGGCCGGCAACGCGACCCAGGTCTACCGCCTGGCGCAGTCGCTGCCCTACCGCCTGGCCACCGTCGGCCTCGTGCTGTGGGCGGCGATCACGCTGGTCATCACCTTGCTCGCCCGCTGGTACCTGGCGATCGAGCTCGACAACACGATCGTCGCCGCGGTGGCGCTGGTGGCGGTGGCGCTGGCGGCCGGCATCTACGAGACCCTGGGCCACCGCGAGATCCTGCGCCCGCTGCTCGCCCACCTGTCGATGCGCTACCGCATCCCGGTGCGCGCGATCGCGCCGTCGCTGGGCCTGCGCGCCAAGCTGATGCTGTCGTTCGGCGGCGTGGTGGTGCTGGCGTGCGGCATGGCGCTGGTGTGGGGCTTCGTCCAGTACAAGAACCTGTCGACCGAGGCGGTGGCCCGTCAGGCCTCGGTCGGCCTGGCCTGGGTCCGCTCCGAGGTCCAGGCCGCCGCCGCCGCCGACGGCGAGCCGCCGACCCCCGAGCTGGTGCGGCGGGCGCTGGTCGACGTCGGGCTGCGCAACCCCGAGAGCTCGACGGTCGTCTACTACATCGACGATCAGCGGGCGCCGCTGCCGGCGTCGGTGGACGCCGCGGCCGTGGTCTCGGTCGGCGGCGGCCCCATGGGTGCGCCCGAGCTGCCCTGGTACGTGATCGGCCAGATCCGCCGCGCCAGCGGCCAGCGGATCGAGCTCGGCATGGCCTACCTCGCCGGCGAGAGCGGCCGCCTGGTCGTGACCTGGCGCGGCGCCGCCCACGACCTGGGCGCGGTCGCGGTCTTCTACCCCAACTACCGCGGCCGCGGCGAGTCGATGGTGCGGCCGCTCAAGGAGCTCCTGGTCTTCTTCGTGATCCTGTTCGGCGCGTGCGGCGGGATCGTCGTCGTCACCGTGGCCCAGTTCGTCAGCCCCATCCGCCGGCTCGAGCAGCGCGCCGACGCGATGGCCCGCGGCGAGCTCGTCGATCCGGTGGTGTCGGGCGGCGACGGCGACGAGATCGGTCGCCTGACCTTCGCCCTCGAGGAGATGCGGCGGGCGCTGCGCGAGAAGCTGCGCTCGACCGAGGAGGTCAACCTCGACCTCGAGCGCGCGGTGCAGAAGCGCACCGCCGACCTGGCCAAGAAGAACAAGGAGCTGGCCGAGACCCTGGACAAGCTGACCCGGACCCAGGCCCAGCTCGTGCGGTCGGAGAAGATGGCGTCGATCGGCCAGCTCGTGGCCGGCATCGCCCACGAGATCAACAACCCGGTCAACGCCATCGTCAACACGGTGGGGCCGCTCGACGAGGCGATCGGCGAGCTCGCCAGCGACGACGAGGCCCGCCGCGGCGAGGCCGCCCGCGACATCCGCGACATGGTCCGGGTGGTGCAACGGGGCGCCCAGCGCACCAAGGCCATCGTCGGCGCGCTGCACAACTACTCGCGCACCGACGACGAGAAGGTCGTCGACTTCGATCTCAACCGCTCGCTCGACGACAGCCTCGAGCTGCTCCGCCACCTGCTCAAGGGCAACGTCACGGTCGAGAAGCGGTACGGCGAGGTCGGCAAGCTCCGCGGCCACGCCGGTCAGATCAACCAGGTCTTCATGAACCTCCTGACCAACGCCGCCCAGGCGCTCACCGGGCGCGACGGCGCCACCATCACGATCCAGACCCGCGCCCACGACGACCAGATCGAGGTCCGCATCGGCGACAACGGGCCGGGCATCCCGGCCGAGGTCGTGCCTCGCATCTTCGATCCGTTCTTCACCACCAAGGACGTCGGCGAGGGCACCGGCCTCGGCCTGGCCATCGTCCATGAGCTGGTCGAGCGCCACGGCGGCACGATCGAGGTCGAGACCCACCTCGGCGCCGGCACCACCTTCACGGTGACCCTCCCGCGGGTGGCCGACGTCGCGCCGGCCACCCGCCGGGCCGGGGCGCCCGCGGCCCGGACCGGCTTCCGTCCGCCCTCGTGAGCCTCGTGCCATTGTGGCAAGCCGGCCGCTCGCCGCTGCCTGACTGGCACGCGCAGCCGGTGGGTGGCACCATCAGGATCCTGGAAAAATGATGGGTTGGCAGGGAACAGGGCTGGCATCAGGCTTGTAGTCAGCCTGCCTGGTGCTCCCATGCTCACCACACAACCTCCACGGCGTCCCGCGAGGCCGGTCGTGAACGCACTGCGTCATCCCGGCGGGATGCCCCGCGGCTACTGGGCCGGGGCGACGGATCGGGACGAGGGTCCCGGCGGCGACCGCGCCGAGGGTCCCGGCGGCGCCGACCGGCCGGGCGCGTGGGATCCGTCGCGGGCGGTGCTGGTGGTCGACGACGAGGCGAGCATCGTCGAGTCGCTGGAGAAGATCTTCCGGCGCGAGGGCTTCGCGGTCCTCACCGCCACCGACGGCAAGACCGGCCTCGACCTGCTGCGCCGCAACCGGGTGGGGGTGCTGCTGTGCGATCTGATGATGCCCGGCACCAGCGGCATGGACCTGCTCAAGGCCGCGCGCACGATCGCGCCCGAGACCGAGGTCGTGCTCATGACCGCCTACGGCACGGTCGAGACCGCGGTCGACGCGATGAAGGAGGGCGCCTACGACTTCGTCTCCAAGCCGCTCAAGCGCGCCCACGTCGTCCGCATCGTCAAGAACGCGCTCGAGAAGCAGTCGCTCATCACCGAGAACCGCGCGCTCAAGGCCCAGCTCGCCGAGCGCCGGCGCCGCGCCATCATCGGCACCTCGCTGCCGTGGCGCCGCACGATGGACATCGTCCACCAGGCCGCGCCCAGCGAGGCCACCGTCCTCCTGCTCGGCGAGAGCGGCACCGGCAAGGAGCTCCTGGCCCGCGCGCTCCACGAGAACAGCCACCGCGCCCGGGGGCCGTTCGTCGCGATCAACTGCGCCGCGATCCCGGAGTCGATCCTCGAGGCCGAGCTGTTCGGGTACGAGAAGGGCGCCTTCACCGGCGCCACCGTGACCCGCGAGGGACGCTTCGAGGCGGCCAGCGGCGGCACCCTGTTCCTCGACGAGATCGGTGAGATCTCGCGCCACGTCCAGGTCAAGCTGCTGCGGGTCCTGCAGGAGGGCGAGATCGAGCGCCTGGGTGCCGGCGGCAAGCCGCGCCGCATCGACCTCCGCCTGGTCGCCGCCACCAACGTCGACCTGGCCGAGGAGGTCAAGGCCGGCCGCTTCCGCGAGGACCTGTACTACCGCCTCAACGTCATCCCGGTGCACGTGCCGCCCCTGCGCGACCGCCGGGAGGACGTGCCGCTCCTGACCCAGCACTTCGTCCAGCTCTACGCCGAGAAGAACGGCAAGCCCATCACCGGCACCACGGCCGCCGCCCTGGCGCGGCTCGCCGACTACCCGTGGCCCGGCAACGTGCGCGAGCTCGAGAACGCGATCGAGCGGGCGGTGGTGCTCACCCGCGGCACGATCCTCGACGAGGACGCGCTGCCGCGCGAGGTCCGCGACGCCGCCGCCGCCGGCGCGCCCGGCATGAGCTTCGCCATCGGCACGCCCCTGGCCGACATCGAGATGCGGGTGATCCGCGAGACCCTGCGCCACACCCGCGGCGACAAGCGGCTCGCCGCCAAGCTCCTGGGCATCGCCACCCGCACGATCTACCGGCGCCTGGCCGAGGTCGGCGAGGCCAGCGAGGCCAGCGAGGTCGGCGACGTCGGCGAGGGCGGCGACGGCGCCGAGGGCGGGCCCGACCGCGGCGACGACCGCGGCGACGACGGCCACGACGACGGCCACGACGACGACGACGGCGCGCCCGCGCGCGGAGGCAACGCCTGATGCAGGAGCTGGTCAAGCGCTACTTCTGGGTGGTGGTGGCCCTGGCGGTCGCCCTGTCGGCGGTGTTCGCCGCCCGCCTGGTCAACCACGTCGCGGAGTCCCGGCTGCTCGCCGACGCCAAGCGCAGCCCCCAGGTCAAGCCGCCGGCGCCGTCGCCGTCGGCCCCGGTGGCGAGCCGGACCAAGGTCGGGCAGCCGCTCATCGACCGCAACATGTTCTGCTCGACCTGCCTGCCGCCGGTGCCGGCGACCGCGACCCCGGGGGTCGCCGCCGATCCCAACAGCGTGCAGATGACCGGGCTGCCGCTGCTCCTGGTCGCCACCCACGTCACCGATCCACGCCACGCTCACGAGGCCTTCGCCACCATCCTCAACACCGCCACCCAGAAGCAAGGCGCGTACTGGCTCCACGACGACAAGCGGGCCGATCCGTCGCGGCCGACCGTGATCCCCGCCGCCGGCAAGGTGGTGGCGATCCACTACAAGTACGTCGACTTCCAGAACGAGGCCACCGGCCGCCGGGAGCGGATCTCGATCACCGGCGAGCCGCCGGTCCTGCCGGCGACCACCGCGGTGGCGGCCGAGGCGCCGGTCAGCGCCGACAGCGGCGACGATCTCACCGCCGCCATCGATCGCGGCGTGCGCAAGATCGACGAGACCACGTACGAGATCGATCGGTCGCTGGTCGACAAGGTGCTGGCCAACCCCATGGCGGTGGCCAAGGGGGCGCGGGTGATGCCGTCGTCGAAGAACGGCGAGCCCAACGGCTTCAAGCTGTACGCGGTCCGGCCCAGCTCGGTCTACGCCAAGCTCGGCTTCGCCAACGGCGACACGCTGCACGCCATCAACGGCATGGAGCTCAACTCGATGGACAAGGCGATGGAGGTCTACGGCAAGGTGCGCGACGCCCAGAGCCTCCAGGTCAACGTCACCCGTCGCGGCAAGCCCGTGACCCTCAACTACACGATCCGCTAGCGCTCGCTCGACCGCGCTCACGACAGGCTCCCTCATGATCCACACCCGCCGTCCCCCGACCTTCCTCGCGTCGGCCGCCACGCTGCTCCTCTGCCTGGCGGTCGCCGGCGCCGGGCTGCGCCCCGCCCACGCCCAGCCCGGCGACACCGCGCCCGGCGAGGACGCCCAGCTCTACGCCTGCGGCAAGGCCAAGGCCTCGTTCGCGGTCACGCTCAAGCAGGAGACCGAGCTCAAGGATCTGCTGACCTGGGCCATGAGCTTCACCTGCAAGAACTTCATCTACGAGTCGAGCATCCTGCAGCGCTCGAAGAAGCTCACGATCATCGCCCCGGTCAAGATGACGCCGCAGCAGGCCTACCGGGTGTTCCTGGTCGGCCTGTCGACGATGGGGCTGACGGTCGTGCCCAAGGGCAACGTCCTGCGCGTGGTCGAGGCCGCCAACGCCAAGAGCGAGACCGTGCCCATCTACCGCAAGGGCTCGCCCGGCAACTCCGACGACGTGGTCCGCCTCATCCTGCGCCCGCAGCACGTCGCCGTCGACGACCTGTCGAACGCGCTGTCGGTGGTCAAGTCGAACATCGGCGTGATCCAGCCGGTGCAGAAGGCCGGGGTCCTGGTCATCACCGACTACTCGAGCCACATCCGCGACATGGTCACGATCTCCAAGGAGCTCGACCGGCCGGCCTCGGGCGAGGGCATCTACACGATCCAGGTCAAGTACTCCGACGCCATGCAGCTCGCCGCCAAGCTGAGCGAGATCCTGGGCATCGCCGGCGGCGCGCCCGGGGCCAAGGGCGCGGCCGGCGCCGCCACCGGCGACGTCCGCGCCGCGCTGCCGACCAAGATCATGGCCGACGAGCGCACCAACACGCTCATCCTGCTGTCGAGCGAGGCCGGCTACCTGCGGGTGCGGGCGCTGGTCGATCGCCTCGACGTCCAGATCGAGGGTGGCGACACCGGCTCGATCCACGTCTACCCGCTGGAGAACGCCTCGGCCGAGGAGCTGGCGACCACCCTCAACGCCGCGCTCACCGGCGTGTCGCAGCAGGCCCAGCGCGGCGGCGGCGGCGCGGCCGCGACCCGGACCCCGGCCGGGCGGCCGGTGGCGGTGCCGGCGGCGAGCGACGGCGGCGGCGCCGCCTTCGAGGGCCAGGTCCGCATCACCCACGACGCGCCCACCAACTCGCTGGTGGTGCTGTCGAGCGGCCGCGACTTCCAGGCCCTCAAGAGCGTGGTCCGCGCCCTCGATCTGCCGCGCCGCCAGGTCTTCATCGAGGCCGTCATCCTCGAGCTCAACGTCGGCAGCGGGCTCGATCTCGGGACCAGCTTCCACGGCGGCCTGCCGGTGGGCGACAACGAGGACGCGATCGTGTTCGGCGGCGTCCAGGGCAGCGACCTCAAGTCGCTCCAGCTCTCGACGCTGATCTCGGCCACCGGCCTCATCGGCGGCCTGCTGGGGCCGATCCTGCCCCAGTCACAGGAGCTGCTCGGCACCAGCATCCCGTCGTACGCGGTGCTGTTCCAGGCCCTGGCCAAGTCGTCGAACGTCAACGTGCTGTCGAGCCCGCACATCCTGGCCACCAACAACCAGGAGGCCGAGATCTCGGTCGGTCAGAACATCCCGTACATCGGCGGCGTCAACTTCGGCCTGCCGGTCGCCGGCGGCACCGGCGGCCTGCCCGGCTTCGGCAACGTCTCGATCCAGCGCCAGGACATCCAGCTCGCGATGAAGATCACGCCGGCGATCAACGCCAGCAACATGGTCACGCTCAAGATCGAGCAGGAGATCCAGGACGTCGGCGAGCGCGACCCCCAGCTCGGGCCGTCGTGGACCAAGCGCAAGATCAAGACCACGGTGGTGGTGAAGGATCAGCAGAGCATCGTCATCGGCGGCCTGATCTCGGACCGGGTCTCGTACAGCGAGTCCAAGGTGCCGTTCCTCGGTGACATCCCCATCCTCGGCTACCTGTTCAAGTACACCCGGCGCGACAAGAAGAAGACCAACCTGCTGGTCCTGCTCACCCCGTACGTCATCCACGACCAGCTCGACCTCAACGCGATCGTCGAGCGCAAGGTGCGCGAGCGCAACGAGTTCCTGCGCGCGTTCCACAACCTCGACAAGGCCGCCTTCCTGCCGCGGGTCGACTACCGCCGCAAGCGCGGCGTGGTCGAGGAGATCAACCGGACGATCCAGGCGGTCGAGGTCGAGCGCGAGCTGCTGCGCTCCCTCGAGCAGCGCGACCTGCGCGTGATCGACGGCGCCGTCGAGTACAGCCTGCCGGGCGCCGGCGACGGCCTCGACGACGGCGAGGAGCGCAAGCCCGAGGCCCCGGGGGCGACGCCGGCGCCGGCGCCGACGCCGACTCCCGGCCCGGCCCCGGCCCCGGCCGGCGGCGCGGAGCGCCGGAAGTGAACCCGGCCGCCGCCTACGGCCCCGCGCTCCTGGGCGAGATCCTCGTCCGCGAGCTCGGGGTGCGCCCCGAGGCCATCGCCAAGGCCCTCGACAAGCAGCGCGAGGACGGCGGGCTCCTGGGCGAGATCCTGCTCAAGCTGCGCCTGGTCGACGAGGATCAGCTCGCCTACGCCCTGGCCCAGCAGGCCGAGATGGCGTTCGTCCGCGATCTGCCGCGGGCCGAGGACATCCCCGAGGCGCTGCTCGCGTCCCTGCCCATCAACTTCGCGAAGCAGCACCGGGTGCTGCCCCTGGTCCGCGACGCCGAGACCGGGCGGGTCCAGGTCGCGTTCGCCGATCCCACCGCGCTCGAGGTGGTCGACGACGTCGCGGTGCTGCTCGGCGCCAGCGTCGATCCGGTGGTGGCGGCGCCGGCCAAGATCGTCGAGCACATCAACAAGGCCTACGGCCGGCTGCGCCAGGGCGCCGAGCTCGAGCACGACGGCAAGAAGGACGAGCCCGAGGACGAGTTCGGCCAGGCCGAGGAGCTGGTCGACATCCTCGACCTCAACGACGAGGCGCCCATCATCCGCTGGGTCAACTCGCTCATGTTCCAGGCGGTCAAGGAGCGGGCCTCCGACATCCACATCGAGCCCGGCGAGAAGGACGTCCTGGTGCGCTACCGCATCGACGGCGTCCTGCGCGAGGCCAAGCGCGCGCCGCGCAAGTTCCTCGCCTCGATCATCGCCCGCGTCAAGATCATGGCCGGGCTCAACATCGCCGAGAAGCGGCTGCCTCAGGACGGCCGCATCCGCCGCAAGATCGCGGGCAAGGACGTCGACATGCGCGTCGCCACCGTGCCCACGGCCGGCGGCGAGCGCATCACGATCCGTCTGCTCGATCGCAGCTCGGTCCTGCTCGGCCTGGCCGACATCGGCATGGCCGCCGACACCCTCGAGGTGGTGCGCGGCATCATCAAGCGCCCGCACGGCATCCTCCTGGTCACCGGGCCCACCGGCTCCGGCAAGACCACGACGCTCTACGCCTGCCTGTCCGAGATCAACTCGCCGGATCAGAACATCCTCACCGTCGAGGATCCGGTCGAGTACCAGCTCGAGGGCATCAGCCAGACCCAGGTCAACCCCAAGATCGACCTGACCTTCGCCACCGGCCTGCGCTCGTTCCTCCGCCACGATCCCGACGTCATCATGGTCGGCGAGATCCGTGACAAGGAGACCGCCGAGATCGCGATCACCGCGTCCTTGACCGGCCACTTCGTGTTCTCGACCGTCCACACCAACGACGCCGCCGGCGCCATCACCCGCCTGGTCGACATGGGCATCGAGCCGTTCCTGGTGGCGTCGTCGCTGGTCGGCCTCCTGGCCCAGCGCCTGGTCCGTCGCCCCTGCTACGAGTGCGCGCGCCCGACCCGGCCCGACGAGGTCATCATCAGCCAGCTCGGCCTCGATCCGGCGACCTTCTACCGCGGCGGCTACCACTTCCCGGCGGTCAAGGGCGAGCGGCCGCCGCCGCCGGGCACCGTGCTCGAGGCGGTGGGTTGCCCGTCGTGCCTCGACGTCGGCTACCGCGGCCGCACCGGCATCTACGAGATGCTCCTCATCAACGAGAAGGTCCGCCACCTCACCCTGGAGAAGGCCGACGCCGGCTCGATCCGGGCGGCGGCGGCCGAGGCCGGCATGGTCAGCCTGCGCCTCGACGGCGCCCGCAAGGTGATCCAGGGCCTGACCACCACCGAGGAGGTCATGCTGATGACCGCGGAGGCGGATCTCTAGTGCCGATGTGGGCGTACAAAGGCATCGGGCCCAGCGGCAAGAGCGTGGGCGGCGTGCGCGACGCCGACTCGCCCAAGCTCCTGCGTCAGCTCCTCAAGAAGGAGGGCGTGATCATCACCGAGTGCACGCCGTCCAAGCAGGGCGGCAAGCGCCCGGCGGCGGGCAAGGCGGTCGCGGGCGCGGCGGCCGGGGAGGCCGGGGGCGCGCGGTCCAAGGAGGTCGACCTCGGCGCGATCTTCGGCGGGGTCAAGAAGACCGACATCGCCAACTTCACCCGCCAGCTCGCCACCCTGCTCAAGAGCGGCATCGCCCTGGCCGAGGCCCTGGGCACGCTGTTCGAGCAGACCGACAACGTCCGCCTCAAGGTGCCGCTGGGCGAGGTGCGGACCATGGTCAACGAGGGTAGCTCGTTCGGCGACGCCCTGAGCAAGCACCCCAAGCTGTTCGACGAGCTCTTCGTGTCGATGGTCAAGGCCGGCGAGGTCGCGGGCAACCTCGACGACGTGCTGAACCGGCTGGCCGACTTCCTCGACAGCTCGCAGAAGCTGAAGGCCAAGGTGCAGAGCGCCATGATCTACCCGGTGATCATGGTCGTGGTCGGCATCGCCATCATGGGCGTCCTGATGGTCGCGGTCATCCCCGAGATCACCAAGATGTTCAAGTCGCAGGGCAAGGTCCTGCCGCTCAACACCCGCTTCCTCATCTGGGTCGCCGACACGATCCGCGACTACCTGCTGTGGATCGTGCTGTTCTGGGCCGGCGCGATCTGGGGGTTCCGCGCCTGGATCAAGAGCGAGGGCGGGCGCGAGGTGTGGCACCGCTGGATCCTGCGCATGCCGATGATCGGCGACCTGGCCCGCAAGATCAACGTCGCCCGCTTCGCCCGCACCCTGGGCACGATGCTGCAGTCCGGCGTGCCCATGCTGCGCGCCCTCGACACCGCCAAGCAGATCATGGCCAACGTCGTCATGCGCAAGGCGGTCGAGGACGCCAAGCAGGCGGTCACCGAGGGCGAGTCGCTGGCGCTCACGCTCAAGCGCTCGGGCCAGTTCCCGGCCATGATGACCCACATGGTGGCGGTCGGCGAGCGCGCCGGCGCGCTCGAGCAGATGCTCGAGCGGGTGGCCGAGACCTACGAGAACGAGGTCGACCTCCGCCTCGGCCGCGCCACCGCCATGCTCGAGCCGCTCATGCTGGTCGGCATGGGCGGCGCCGTCGCCTTCATCGTCTTCTCGATCCTGCAGCCCATCATGGGGATGGGTCAGTTCAAGTGACCGCTCGCGCTGAGGAGATCCCGTCATGACGCCCACCGCCTCGTCCACCTCGTCCACCGGCCCGGCCACCGGCCCGGTCACCGGCCGCCGCGGCCTCCGCCGGCGCCTGCGCCGGATCGCGGGCATGACCCTGCTCGAGATCATGATCGTGCTGGCGATCCTCGCCCTGGTCATGGGCCTCCTGGTCGGGCCCCAGGTGCTCAAGATGTTCGGCGAGAGCAAGACCGACATCGCGCGCGCCACGGTCAAGAAGATGGCGTTCGAGGCCTACTCGCAGTGGGTGTCGCGCCCGGGCAACGCCGGCAAGTGCCCGACGCCCGCCAACCTCGGCGAGTACATGGCCACCGCCAACCCCAAGGATCCGTGGGGCGAGGAGTACGTCATCAAGTGCAGCGACCTGCCGGCGGGCGCCGTCGGCATCGCCGTGCTGAGCAAGGGCGAGGACAAGCGCGAGGGCACCGGCGACGACATCAAGTCGTGGGATCAGTGAGGCGCGCGCGCCGCGCGTGACGGGACCATGAGCCACCCTCGAGCCCACCTCCGGTCGAGCCCGCGGCGCCATCGCCGCCGCGGCATGACCGTGCTCGAGCTGATGATCGTGATGGCGATCATCGGGGCCATGGCCTACATCGGCTACAGCAGCTTCCGCTGGCTGTCGGGGGCGGCGCTCGACGAGGACGCCGCCGACCTGGCGGCGGTGCTGCGCCGGGCCCAGCTCCTGTCGGTCGAGGGCGGCCTGCCGACGCGGGTGGTGCTCGACTTCGACAAGCACGCCTACTGGGTCGAGGCCTGCACCGGCGATCCCACGCTGACGCGCAGCAAGGAGGAGGAGAAGGTCGACCCCGAGAGCGCGGCCGAGGCCCTGGAGGAGGCGCGGCAGCGCCTCGCGACCTTGCCGGCCGGCCAGCTCCAGGCGGCGTCGCCCGAGGAGGAGGCGAAGATGGCGGCGGCGCTCGCCGGCAAGAAGGTCGGCGGCCGGGTGTGCGAGCTGCTGGGCACCGGCGCCGCCGCCGAGGCGCTGGGGCCGGTGCTGTCGGGCGACGCCACGGGGCGCGAGCTGCGGCGCGCGCTGCAGAGCGGGCGCGGCATCAAGCTCCGCGAGGTCTGGGTCCAGCACCTCGAGCAGTCGGTGTCGGGCGGGCAGGTCAGCATCTCGTTCTTCCCGCTGGGCTGGGCCGAGAAGGCGATCATCCAGCTCGGCACCGAGGACGAGGTCCACACCGTGCTCGTCCACGGCCTGACCGGCCGGGTCGAGATCCGGCCCGGGGCCCTGCGCGATCCCGACGACCACATGCTGCGCGACGCCAAGGGCGAGCGCGCGCGCGAGCGGGAGCGGGCGCGATGACGGCGCGGCGACGGCGCGGCGGCTTCACGCTGATCGAGGTGATGCTGGCCCTGGCGATCCTGGGGGCGGCGCTGGTGATCCTGGTCAAGAGCATCGCCGGCAACATCACCGCCGCCCAGGACTCGTTCTACATGGGCGTCGCCACCGAGCTGGCGCGCGGCAAGATGGCCGACCTGGAGGAGGAGCTCCTGCAGGAGGGCTTCCAGGAGACCGAGCAGACCGACGAGGGCGACTTCTCCGAGGAGGGCTGGGCCGGCATCACGTGGGCGGCGCGGATCGAGCCGGTCGAGCTGCCCACGTTCGACGTGCTCATGGGGCTGGCCCAGGGCGAGGCCGGCGCCGGGGCCGGCTCGGGCGCCGGCTCGGGCGAGGGTGACGGCCAGAGCCAGCTCGACACGTTCCAGTCGAGCGCGCTGGGCGGCATGCTGGGCATGTTCGGCTTCGGCGGCGGAGGTGGCGGCGGCGGCGGCGAGGCGGCGTCGGCCGGCGAGCAGGCCACCGCCGGCTTCATCCAGAGCCAGTACACGCTGGTCCAGCAGGTGCTCAAGCACTCGATCCGCAAGATCACGCTCACGATCGCGTACGACACCGGCGTCCACCAGGAGCGGTTCGACGTCATCCTCTACGTCAGCGACGCCGCCGGCATGGCCAAGACCCTGGGCAGCCTGGGGGCGCAGCCGTGACCCCGCGGGGCGCGCGCCGCGGCCGCCAGCGCGGCCTGACGCTGCTCGAGATCATGATCTCGCTGGCGATCATCGGCTTCATGATGACGATCGCGTGGACGACGATCCGCTCGGCGTCGGAGGCGCGGATCACGTTCGTCGCGCTGGAGGAGCGCAACCACGAGGTCCGGGTGGCGCTGGCGCGCATGGTCGCCGACCTGCAGAGCGCCTACCTGTCGAGCAACGAGGAGATGATGTTCGACAACCGGCGGACGATGTTCATCGGCAAGGCCGAGGAGCTCCGCTTCTCCTCGTTCGCCCACGTCTCGCTGTGGGCCGACGCCAACGAGAGCGACCAGACCCTCATCGTCTACTACCTCGACGACGACCGCCAGCACCCGGGCAAGGAGGCGCTCTACCGCAAGGAGCTGCGCCGGCCGTCCAACGAGCCGTGGGAGGGCGAGCCGGGCGAGCACGACGTGCTGCTGCGCGCGGTCGAGAAGCTCGAGCTCCAGTACTGGGACTGGACCGAGAAGAAGTGGCAGGAGACCTGGGACTCGACCAAGCAGGACGGCGAGCAGAACCGGCTGCCCAGCCGGGTCCGCATCGCGCTCACCTACAAGAACCCGCGGGGCGAGGAGCTGAAGCTGTCGACCCAGGCCCGCCTGCTGCTGCCCGAGGTGGTGCAGTGAGGGCGCGGCGCCGGCTCCTCCGCGGCGTCGGCCGGCGGCGCCGAGCCGGGCGCCGGCGCGGCCAGCGCGGCCAGCGTGGGGTCGCGATGATCGCGGTCATCACCGCGGTCGCGATCTGCCTGGTCATCGTCAACGAGTTCGGCACCAGCACGACCATCGACCTGATGCAGTCGCGCAACAACCTCGACCAGATGCGGGCCAACTTCCTGGCCCGGTCGTCGCTCAACCTGTCCGAGCTGATCGTCCGCCTGCAGCAGCGCCTCGACAACGCCTCGGCCGACTTCCAGCAGCTCCAGGGGGTCCAGATCACCGACTTCGCCGACCCGCTGATGGCGGCCTTCGGCGGCGACGCCGAGCAGGTGCAGGCCGCGATCGGGCTCGGCCTCGGCCAGACCAAGGGCCTGGGCGCCGACATCGGCACCTTCGGCGTCCGCATCACGCCGGTCGACGGCAAGATCAACGTCAACTGCGCCGCCTCGCCCAGCGATCGCGCGCTCCTGGCGCGCTCGCTGCAGTCGCTGCTCTACCCGGCGGCCTTCGACCCCATCTTCGAGGAGGCCGACGCCGAGGGCTGGCGCCGCGATCGCCGCACCCAGGTCGCGGCGATCATCGACTACATCGACAGCGACCAGAGCCGGATCGAGATCACCGACGACCGGCCGCCGGAGTCGACCGGCGGCCCCGAGGACTACGGCTACGAGAACCTGCGCGATCCCTACAAGCCCAAGAACAACAAGCTCGACTCGGTGGCCGAGCTCAAGCTGGTGCGTGGCGTCGACGACCGCTTCTGGACGCTGTTCGGCGGCTCGTTCCGGGTGCGTGGCGGCTGCAAGGTCAACCTGCGGGCGCTCGACGACGCCAAGGTGGTGGCGGCGGTGATCTCGCTGGCGGCCAAGGACGCCAGCGACCCGGTGCTGCGCGACCCCGCCGCGCTGTGGGCGATCGCCAACCTGGTGCTGACCGCCAAGCAGTTCGGGTTCTACTTCGTCGAGCCCGGCGAGTTCGCGGCCTTCGTGAAGGACCCGGCGGCCGCCTTCGCCGGCCTGGCCGCCGGCGACGGCAGCGCGGGCGCGGCCGCGCCCATCCCCGGCCTGCCCCAGCTCCCGGCCGGGCTCACCGGCATCGAGCTCGACACCCAGAAGCTCAACCAGGTGGCGGCCTCGGGCCCCATCGAGACCTACCAGGTCGAGGCGTGGAGCGAGGTCGACCGCACCCCGTTCTTGCCGGCGCGCCGCACGATCCGCGCCTTCTGGAGCCAGAAGCACGTGAACCAGCAGGCCCGCAACCCGCAGCTCACCCGGACCGGGGCCTGGCTGCACCTCCGCGAGGAATGACGTGATGCACCCCCACCTGGCCCTGCCCGCCAACCGCCCGAGGCGCTCGCCATGAGCCGCACCTACGCCGTCGATCTGGGAGCCTGGAGCGTCAAGGTCGCGGTCGCCAGCCCCGGCCTGCGCCACGCCGCCGTCACCGAGGTGATCGAGCGCATCATCCCGCCCGGCGACGAGCCCCACGAGGCGCGCGCGCAGCGGGTGCTGGCCGAGCTCGTGCGCGAGCGGCGGCTCGAGAAGGACACCGGGTTCCTGGTGGTCTCCGGCGGCCAGGTCTTCGTCCACGTCCTCGAGTTCGGCTTCAAGGCGCTGCGCCGTCAGGATCTGGAGAAGGTGGTCGGCGGCGAGCTCGAGGGCGTGGTCCCGGTCGATCTCGAGGACCTGGTCTACGCCTGCGAGCCCCTGCCGACGAGCGCCGGGGCCGCCGCGGTCGAGCCGGGCGCGGTCCGCGGCCGGGTGGCGCCGCCGACCGAGGGCATGCGCGTCCTCACCTACTCGATGCCGCTCGGGCGGGCGAAGGAGCTGCTCGAGCTGACCGCCGACGCCGGCGCCGAGGCCCGCGGGCTGGTGCCGGTGGCGGTGCTGGCGCGGCTGGCCGAGCGCGCGCCGTCGCTGGCCGGCAGCGTCACCGCCGCGATCGTCGACGTCGGTCACGAGCACACCCACGTCGTCGTCACCCACGGCGGCAAGCCGGTGTTCTCGCGGACCTTCGGCCGCGGCGGTCGCCACGTCACCGACGCGATCGCCCGCAACTGGCGGCTCGACGCGATCGCGGCCGAGCAGGCCAAGCACAGCGACGGCTTCATCGCCTCGGCCGGCAACCCGGCGCCGAGCGAGGCCTGGGAGCGGGTGCACGGCGTGCTGGTGGGCGAGGTCGGGCCGTGGAGCCGCGAGCTGCGCCAGACCCTGGCGGCGTGTCGCGCCCGCACCGGCGTGGCGCCCGCGCGCGTGCTCCTGGTCGGCGGCGGCAGCCGGCTGCGCGGCCTGGCGCCGTTCGTCAGCGAGCAGCTCGGCCTGCCGGCCAGCACCCTGGCCGGGGACGATCCGGCGGCGCTCCTGGGGCCGCGCGCCGCCGAGCCGGCTGGCCTCGACAGCGCCGCCCTGGCGGTGGCGGCGGCCCTCGACACCGGCGGCGGCCGGCCGTCCTTCGATCTCCGGCAGGGGCCGCTGGCGTTCAAGGTCGACATGACCTTCGTGAAGACCAAGCTCACCCAGGTCGCGATCGCGCTCCTGGTGGTGCTGGTCTTCGCCGGGGCCTCGGCCTACGCCGGCCTGCGCAAGCTGCGCGCCGCCGACGCGCTCCTCACGCGGCGCGTCGCCCAGGAGTCCAAGGAGCACTTCGGCGCCAGCAAGTCGGTGCCCGAGCTGCTGGCGCTGACCACCGGCGACGTCGGGCCGGGCGAGTCGCCGCTGCCGCGGATGAGCGCCTACGACCTGCTCCTCACGATCAACGGCAAGCTGCCGCCGCGCGACAAGGTCACGCTCGACGTCACCGATCTCGACATCAAGGACAACCGGGTGAGCCTCAAGGCGTCGGCCAAGACGCCCGAGGAGATCGACCTGATCGAGGCCGCGCTCAAGGAGATCACCTGCATCAAGGAGATCACCCGCGGCTCCACCACCAGCGGCGCCAGCGGCGAGAAGAACTTCTCGTTCGCGATGCGCACGGAGTGCATGTAGCCATGGCCGCCCTCGACAAGCTCCGCGACCGGTGGGAGGCGATCACGCCGCGGGAGCGGCGCATGGTCGTCCTGCTCGGCGTCTCGTTCGTGCTGGTGATGATCATCTACGTCTCGCTCGAGATCCGCGAGGGGCTGGTCGCGCTCGAGGCCAAGAACGCGCGCTCGCGCAAGGCCCTGACCATGCTCACCGCCTACAAGGCCCAGGCCCGGACCGCCCAGCCCGACGATCCGGCCAAGCAGATCGGCACCCAGCCGCTCAAGCTCGAGAGCTACATCTACCGGGCCGGGGAGAAGGCCAAGGTCACCGTGCCCGCGGTCAACGCCCGCTCGCCGTCGACCAAGGGCAGCTTCGTCGCCCACGCCGCCAGCGTCGAGGTCCGCGAGGTGACGCTCACCCAGGTCAAGGACTTCCTGGAGGCGCTCGAGTCCGAGAGCAAGGTCGTCATGGTCAGCGCGCTCCAGCTCCGCCGCAACTTCCGCGACAAGGAGAAGCTCGACCTCACGATCGACGTCGTCACCTGGTCGCGGGTGGCGGCGGCGGGCGAGGGCGCGGGCTCGGGCAACGGCACGGGAGGATCCTGAGATGACGCTGTCACCCCGCCTCCGCCTCGCCCTGCGCGTCGCCGGCTACGTCGCGCTCGGCCTGGTGTGCTTCGTCTACGCGCTGCACCTGCCCTTCCCCTACCACCGGGTGAAGGACCGGATGATCGAGTCGCTGTCCTCGAAGTACGAGGTCACGATCCTCGACGTCGAGCGCAGCCTGGTGCCGGGCCGCTTCAGCCTCGAGGGCGTCACCCTGACCTCGCGGCCGGACGTCGTCGGCCAGCCGGTCACGACGATGTTCTTCAAGCGCATCGAGGTCGACGTCGCCTTCCTGCCGCTCCTCTCGGGCAAGGCCGAGGTCGGCCTCGACATCGCCACCGGCGGCGGCTCGATCGCCGGCTCCGTCCGGATGGCGAAGACCAGCCTCGGCGTCGACTTCCGGCTGCGGCGGGTGCCGCTGGCGACCCTGCCCGGGGTGGCCGACGCGGTCGGCCTGCCGCTGGGCGGCCAGGGCGACGGCCGGGTCAGCCTGACCCTGCCGAACAACGACTGGCAGAGGGCGAGCGGCAAGGTCGAGCTGTCGTGCAAGGTCGGCTGCACCGTCGGCGACGGCGAGTCGCGGGTCTACCCCAAGGCCCGCAACCCCAACGAGGCGCTCATGGTGAGCAGCGGCATCCCCGTCGAGACGATCACGGTCACCCGCTTCGTCCTGGCGATGACGATCGCCAAGGGCGACGCGTTTCGTGATCGCTTCGAGTTCGAGTCGCCCGATGGCGACCTCGAGCTCGACTTCGACATCAAGCTGGCGAAGAAGCTGGGCGAGTCGACGATCGCCGGCTGCATCCGCTACCGCTGCTCGCGCGAGTACCTGTCCAGGTCGCCGGCGGCGTGCGAGCTGGGCAGCCCGGCCGTCGACGCCGACGGCTTCCGCAACATCAAGCTGGCGGGCCGGCTGACCGCGATGCGGCGCCTCGGCCAGATCTGCGACGCCGGCGGCAACCCGGACGACGTCTTCTCGAAGGACGAGCGGGTGCGGGTGCGGCCCAGCCTCGACGAGGTGGCGCCCGCGGCCGCGCCCCGCCCGACCCCGACGCCGCCGCCGCTGGACACGGTCAAGCCCCCCGACATGGGCCGGCCGCCGGCGGCGGACGACGTGGGCGGCACGCCGGGCGCTGCGGTCGGCACCGGCCACCAGCCCGAGCCGATGCCCGAGGCGGTGCAGCCGCCGCCGGTGATCGAGGGGCGTCCGCCCGGCGACGGCCGGCCGCGCGGCGACGCGCCGACGATCGAGGTGCAGCCGCCGGCGCCGGGTTCGCCGGAGTCGGGGCACGGCGGCTCCGCGATCCCGCCCGACAGCGTGGGCTCCGAGCGCGATCGCCGCACCGATCGCGCCGGCGGCGCGGGCGGCGACGACGACGACAGTCCGGATCGCTGACGCGGGCGCGCGGCGACCCTGGCCGGCGGACGGATGGTCGACCGCGACGGCGGGCGGGCGCGCGGTCCGGGTCAGCGCCGCGGCAGCCAGCCGTGGCGGTCGAGATCGATGAGGCCGCGATCGCTGACGACCACGCCCTCGGCCTCGAGGAGCTGGCGCTGCACGGCGGCGCCGACCGGATCGAGCAGCGCGATGCCGGCGCGGCGCGGCCCCCGCTTGCCGACGACCCGCTGCCACGGCAGCCGGGCGCGGGCGCTGGCGCTGGCCCGCATGGCGGCGCCGGCCACCCGGGCGCCGCCGGGCAGCCCGGCCAGCTCGGCCACCTGTCCGTAGGTGGCGACCTTGCCCCGCGGGATGCGTCGCGCCACCGCCCAGATCCGGCGGTAGAGCGCGCGGACGTGGGCGGTGAGCTCGTCGTCGGTCGCGGCGGACGAGCGCCGGGGCGCGCGGGTCGCGGCGCCGCGCGGCACGCGGGCGGGCCGGCGCGGGTGAGAGCTGGAGCGTGTCCGTGCCATCGCTCCGAGCCTACGCCACAGCCGGGTGGCGAGCTGGACGGGGGCGGCGCGGGGCGGTAGGAAGGGGTGTGCGCATCCAGGTGCTCTACTTCGCGGTCTTCCGCGAGCGGCTCGGCATGGAGGGCGAGGTGCTCGAGGTGGCGGACGGCGCCACGGTCGGCGACGCGATCGCCGCGCTCGAAGCCCGCCACGAGGTGGTGGCGACGCTGCGCGGCCACTACCGGGTCGCGCTCAACCAGAGCATGACCGACGCCGGCGCCGCGCTGACCGACGGCGACGAGCTGGTGCTGATCCCGCCGGTGGCCGGCGGCAACGCGCGCCACGTCGTGCTCAGCGCGGGGCCGCTGTCGCTCGATCGCTGCCTGGCGGCGGTGGTCGGCCCCGAGGTCGGCGGCGTCTGCACCTTCACCGGGCTGGTGCGGCGCCACAGCCGCGGCGTGACCGTGGAGCGTCTCGAGTACGAGGCCTACGGCGCCATGGCCGAGAAGGTCATGCGCGAGCTGGTCGACGAGATCGAGGCCGAGGTGCCGGGCGTCCGGCTCGCCGTCGAGCACCGCACCGGCACCCTGGCCATCGGCGACGCCGCGGTGGTGATCGCCGCCGCCGCCCCGCACCGCGCCGAGGCCTTCGCCGCGTGCCGCGCGATGATCGACCGGCTCAAGGACCGCGTGCCGATCTGGAAGAAGGAGCTGGGCGAGGACGGGGCGGTCTGGGTCGGCCTGGGGCCGTGACGGTGCCCGGGCGCGGGTAGACGCCCCCAGGAGCACAACGATTCAGGGCGGTTGCGAGGCGCCTGCGCGGGTCACGCAACACCGCCACGGGCGGATCGATAGGACAGGCATGAGACGGCCACGCCCTGTCGATCCAGGTCACGATCCTCACCAGCACGCCGGCGCCCGCGGCGGCGCCGCGCCCGGCAAGCGCGCGCGGACCGATCGCCTGCCGCCCACGCCGGGGCTGGCGGCGCCGGCGCCGGGAGGTCACGCCTTCTACCCGATGCCGGGCGAGGGCTCGGTCGGCGCGGACCGCCCGTCGCCGGTCGGTCAGGTGTGGGCCACCTTCAACCGCTACACGGGGTTTCGCGTGAAGGAGTACCTCCATGCCCGCGGGACGGGACGGTCGACCTGGCTCGATGAGTCGGACCGGCAGCGCGGGATCGACGCAGGGATCGACGTGGTCCTCGACGAGCTCGCCGAGGCGGAGGTCAAGGTCCCGTGAGCGCGGCTCGTCCGGTCTTGATCGCGGTGCTCGGTGTCGTGCTCGCGTGTGGTGGCGGGCGGCAGGAGCCGCCGCGGCCGCGGGACGACATGGTGCTGGTCCCGGCGGGGCCGTTCCTGGCCGGCTGTGATCCGGCGCAGGGCTGCGACCCGAAGCACGGCGGTCCGCTCCGGACCGAGGTGCTGGAGGCGTTCGAGATCGATCGCACCGAGGTGACCCTCGGGGCCTACCGGATGTGCTGGAGCGCGGGCCCCTGCAAGGTCGCCAACGACGAGGTGATGGCGCGCCATGACGACGTCAGCCGCCTGCGCGAAGATCGCGGGGGACACGCCAGGAGGGAGGTCGTGGTGCCCTACGGCCTGCTGGATGGCGGGGACCTGGCGGAACGGTCCATGTGGGGCGTCAGTCCGCACGAGGCGAGGGTCTACTGTCGCTGGGCGGGCAAGCGGCTGCCGAACGCGCTGGAGTGGGAGAAGGCCGCGCGGGGGACCGATGGGCGACCGCATCCGTGGGGATGGGACCCACCGACGCGGGGTCACACCTCCAACGCGATCTGGAACTCCCCCTTTCCACTGCTGGCCGGGATCCAGCCGCTGGGCGCGAGTCCATACGGCGCCCTCGACATGGTAGGCAACGTGCGCGAGTTCGTCGAGCCGCTCGAGACGGACGACGACGCGGTGTGGATCGCCGGCGGGAGTACGATGGCGTCCGAGGAGCAGCGGCCAGGCGTGACAACGCTGCCGAGGCTCGGTCGGGCCCTGGACATCTACGCGCGAACCGACGTCGAGTACATCGGCTTTCGCTGCGCACGCTCGGTCTCGAGCGCGCCGGCGGCGGCCGCCGACCGGCGGTGACGGGCGTCAGGGCGCGTGTTCCGGGCCGGGCGCGGCGGCGGCGCGGAGCTCGTCGAGCTGGGCGCGGTGGGCGGCGAGGTCGGGGTGGTGCGGGCCCAGCGCTTGCTCGGCGTCGGCGAGCGCGGCGTCGGCGACCCGGACGGCGTCCGCGACCTGACCGTGGGCGGCGAGGAGCCGGGCCAGGTCGCGGCCGGCGCGGGCGCGGG
>CAADGB010000422.1 GCA_900696455.1 uncultured delta proteobacterium | reverse complement strand
GAGCTGCGGCGGGCCGCCGCGGCGGCGCTGGGGCTGCGCTGCGCCCGCCGCGGCCCGCGCGACGCGCTCGACGACGCCCTGGGCCGCGACCCCGCGCTCGAGGTCCGGATCGACGCGCTGGCCGCGCTCGTCACCTGCCGCGCGCCCGACATCGGACCGCGCCTGCTCCGGCACGCCGACGACCCGCGCGCGCCGCTGCCGCTGCGCGATCGCGCGGTGGCCCTCCACGCCCAGCTCCACGACGAGCCCGGCGTGGCGGCGGCCGCCCGCGCCCAGGCGGTGGCGGCGCTCGTCCAGCGCCTCGAGCGCTGGCGCAGCCAGGCCTTCTCCGACGGCGACGCCCTGCAGCTCGCGGTGCGGGCGGCGACCGCGCTGGGCGGCCTCGGCGACGGCGCGGCCGGCCCCGCGCTGGTGGCCGCCGCCCGCGACGGCGCCTTCCCCGAGCTGCAGGCGGCGGCGGTGGGCGCGCTGGGCGCGCTGGGCCCGGCCTGCCCGCGCGACGCGGGCTCGATCCTGCGCGCGCTGGCGCAGAGCGATCAGCGCGCGGTGGCGCTGGCTGCCCGCGGCGCGGTCCGCCGCTGCGGCCGCTGACGACGGCCGTCGTCGCTGCCCGCGACGCGCGAACGCCGGCGGCCTGACCGGCCCGTGCGCCCGCGAACGGCACCCCGGCGTCGTCGGCCGCGGCCCGCTGACGGCGGCGGCGCCCGGCTGGTAGAGTCTCCGGCGAGCGTGATGACGTCGACCTGGCGCCAGGAGCGGCTGTGGCGCGAGCGCGACTGGCGGCGCGCGCTCGAGCGCGAGCTGGCGGCGCTGCGGCGTGGTCCGGCGGACCGCGCCGTCGCGGCGCTGGCCCTGGGCGAGGCCCTCGAGCACATCCACCCCGACCGCCGGCTGGCGATCGCGGCCCACGCCGCGGCCGGCCCCGATCACGACCGCGGCCGAGCGCGCGCCCTCGCGATCGAGCTGGGCTGGTGGCCGGCGCTGGCGCGGCTGGCGGCGGCCGGCTCGGCGGGCCAGCCCCACCTCGTCCATGCCGAGGTCACGGCCTGGCTCGACGCCGGCGCGCCCGACCTGGCGGCGGCGGTGCTGGCCGGCGCGCCGCCGGCCGCCCCCGCCGGCGGTCGCGGGGGCTCCGACGACCTCGAGCTCGACGCCCTCGCCGCCGCGCTCGCCGGCGGCGACCCGGTCGCCCTCGCCGCCGACCTGGCCGCCGCCGCCGCCGAGACGCGGGACGCCGAGCTGCTGGTCGCGGCGGCGCGGCTGGCGCGGCTGGCCGGCGATCAGGGCGCGGCCTACCGCTGGCTGGTGGCGGCGCTCACCCACGCGCCGGGCCACGCCCGCGCCACCGCGCTGCTGCTCGAGCTGGCCGGCGGCGACGAGGGCGCGATCCGCGAGCTGCTCCAGATCCTCCTGGCCGAGCTCGAGCCCGCGCCGTGGATCGACCGGGTGCGCGCGATCGGGACGCGGCTGGCGAGCCGGCCGGGCACGCGCGGGCTCGGCCTGCGCCTGCTCCGCCACGCCCTCGATCGCGCGTACGCCGACGGCGTCGGGCCGGTGCCCGGCCACCTCGCGACGTGGTCGCTGCTCGCCGAGCACGCCGCGAGCTCGGGATCCCGCCACGACCTCGTGGCCCTGGCGCAACGCGCGCTGGCCGCCACCGCCGACGAGACCGACCGGGTGTGGCTCCTGGCGTTCGGCGCAGAGGTCGCCTGGCGCGACGACGGCGATCTCGACGCCGCCCGCTCGTGGGCCGCGCTCCTGGCCGAGCTGGCGCCCGGGCACCCGGTGGTCGACGACGTGAGCGCGGCGGTGGCGGCCGCCGATCCGGCCGCCGCCCTCGTCTATCTCGACCAGGCCAGCACCGATCTCCCCAGCCACGGCCTCGCCGCGATGCTGCGCGCCGCGGTGCTGTCGGCGGGCGAGGCCGCGGCGGCCGCCGCCGCGCCGCTCGCCGACAGCACCGCGGCGCTCGCGGACGACGTCGCGATCGACGTGGAGGTGGACGTGGAGGTGGACGCGGAGGCAGAGGCGGAGGCAGCGGCGGAGGCAGCGGCGGACGCGGAGGCGGACGTGGAGGCGGACGTCGACGAGCCGGCCGCGCCGCCCCCGCCCGCCGCGCCGCTCGCCGCCTCGCTCGCGACGATCGACGCCGCCCTCGCCGCCGCCGCGCGTGCGGCCGCGACGCCGGCGACCCCGCCGCCGGCCCCACCACCGGCCGCGCTCATCCCGCGCGCCGCCATGGGCGCGCTCGGCAAGCTGGCGGGCAAGCCGCCGGCCTTGCCGGTCAAGCCGGCGCCCGCCAACGCCCGGCCCCGCGCGCCCCGGATCGCGGTCCCGCTCGACGTGGTGGTGACCACGCCCGACGGCGCCACCCACGCCGTGGTCGGCCGCGACATCAGCGCGACCGGCCTGTTCGTCCTCTCCGAGCAGCCGCTGCCGGTGGGCGAGCTGGTCGAGCTGGTCCTCCGCACGCCGACCGCCGAGCCGTGGCGCGAGGCCCGGCACGGCGCCCGCGCCCGCGTCGTCCGTCGCGAGTCGCGCGGCTACGGGCTCGAGCTGGTCGAGCCGACGGCGGCGCTGCTCGCCGCCATCGACCGCCTCGACCGCTGATCGCGCCGCGCGGCGCGGCGCGGTCAGTCGTGACCGGCGTCGGCGGGCGGCGCCCCACCGCCGTCCGGACCGCCGCCGCTCGCCGCCGCGGCGTCGCCCGAGGGCGCCGGCCCACCGTCGGCCGCCGCCGCCGGGACGCCGCCGTCGACCGCCGGCGCGCCGCCGCCGCCCGAGGGCGCGCCGTCGGCGCCGACCACGCGGAAGCTGCGCATGCCGACGAGCTGGCCGCCGACGGTCTCGGTGACGCACGACCATGCGCCCTCGGGATCGGCGGGCAGGCGCTCGGCCGGCAGCTCGCTGCGCACCACCACGCCGTCGCCGTCGCACGTGAGCACGACCGGGGTCAGGCGCGCGACCGTCCGCCCGCGGTGGCGCCAGACGTGGACCACGTCCTCCTTGACCCCGCCCGGCTCGACCAGGAGCGAGCCGCAGCGCAGGCCGTCGAGCTGGGTGCGCCGCACGACGTGCTTCGACGGCGGCAGGCACTCGTGGCTGCCGAAGGTGCCGTGCCCGACCGCGGTCTCCGGCATCGCCAGCGGCGCCGGCGGGATCGCGGCGCGGCCGTAGGCGACGGCGGCGAACAGGCCGAGCGTCGTCGCCGCGGTGATGACGACGCCCTGGAACGACAGCACCGCCTTGACCGAGAAGGTCAGGAACGCGACCGCCACCGGGGTGGCGCCGGCGGCGATCATGAGCCCCGTGAGGTGGGTGAAGCCGAAGACCAGGGGCAGGACGACGTTGAGCACGCCGAACATGGCCAGGCCGTACATCGCCGCCGCCAGCCACCGCCGCTCCATGATCACGTTGTCGAAGACCAGGTCCATCGTCGAGACCACGGCGCACGCCAGGAGCACCGGCGCCATCCACCAGTTGAGCGAGGACAGCGACCAGGTCGCGCTCGAGCCGTAGAGCGGGACCAGGAAGAAGAACATCTGCTGGTAGAGCTGCTTGATGACGTAGTTGGTGCCGAGCCGCACCCCCTTGCGCAGCACGTTCTCGTTCGGGCCACGGTTGGCCGGCCCGACGACGAAGCGCAGGGCGACGAACATGAGCAGCCACGACAGGAGGAGGACGAGCAGCACCTTGTCGGCGTAGGCCAGGCCGTGGCGGGCGAACAGCATCACGCCCACGCCGAAGGCCAGCGCGAACAGGCTGTGGAACCACCAGATGCGCTTGATCAGGCGGGCCAGGCGTCCCGGCGGCGGCGCCGCCGGCGCGCCCGCCGCCTCAGCCCTGTCGTGCGGCATCGGCGACCAGCTCGCGGATGCGCTCGAGGGCGACCTCGAGGCGGGCCATGGGCGGACCGAAGGAGAAGCGCAGGTGGCGGCGGAACCGGGTGGCGGCCTCGAGCGCGCGCCCGGCCCGGCGCTTGCCCGGGTTGACGTCGAAGAACTCGCCGGGCACGGTGATCACCTTGCGGTCGAGGGCGGCGCGGAAGAAGCTCTGGCCGTCGCTGATCGACGGCGGCAGGTGCTGGGCCGAGGCCCACACGTAGAACGTGCCCTCGGGCGGCAGATCGACCGTGAAGCCGACGTCGCGCAGGCCGTCGAGGAGCTTCTGGCGCTTCTTGCCGAACTCGGCGCGGATCGCGCGGGTCTCGGCCAGGGTGGCCTCCGGCTCGAGCAGCCCGATCGCCGCGCGCTGCAGCGGCCGCGAGCCGCCGCCGTCGAGGAACGAGCCGGCCGAGGTGATGGCCTCGATGATCTTCTTGGGCCCGACGGTCCAGGTCACGCGCCAGCCCGGGTAGCGCCAGTTCTTGGTCAGGCCGTCGAGGATGACCACCGGATCGCGATCGACGTCCTCGACGTAGCGGGCCGCGGTCGAGATGCCGCCCTGCGACGCCAGGTCGGGGCGCCACACGTAGTGCGAGTAGAACTCGTCGAGGATGAGCGAGCAGTCGAGCTCGCGCGCGGTCGCGATCCACTCGGCCAGCTCGTCGCCGCCGATGACCTTGCCGGTCGGGTTCGACGGGTTGGACAGGAGCACCGCGGCCATGCCCCGGCCCAGGATCTCGCGGCGGAGATCGGCCGCCGAGAAGGCGTAGCCGCGCTCGCTCTCGAGGAGGATGGGGATGGGCGAGAACAGGCGGAAGACGCTGAGCAGCTCCTCGTACGCGGTGTAGTCGGGGAGGAAGTGCCCGAGGTTGATGTTGCCCAGCGCCGCCGCCACCCGGGTGAGCGCGGCGCGGCCGCCGCCCGAGATCGCGACGTTGTCGGCGGTGTACTGCGACGGCATGCCGCGCCGGAACAGGCGGTTGTAGAGCGAGGCGATGGCCTCGCGCAGCTCGCCGATGCCGGCGACCGGCGCGTACTCCTGATCGGCGGGATCGATCACGACCGCCTCGTGGCGCGCCGGCGCGCCGGGCAGGGCGTCGGCCTCGGGCATGCCCTGGCCGAGGTTGCACCAGTCGGTCGCGACCGGGTCGAAGCCGCGGCGCCGGGCCTCGGTGGTCACGAAGATGACCCCGGTCCGCGGCACCTCGCGGAAGGCGGCGAACGACGGCTCGGGCGGCGGCGGCTCGGCGGCGACGGGCGGCGCGGTGGTCGCGGGCGCGGTCGGGGCGGCGGCGGGCGGCGATCCTGCGCCCCCGCCGTCGGGCGCGCTCGCGGCCGGGACCAGCGTGGGGGTGGAGCGCGAACCCGAGGACGTCGACATGGCCCGTAGCTGTACCACTTCGCCCGGGCCGACGCAGGTTCCTGACGCGCGCGGCGCGCGCCTCCCCTGAGGCGGGTTCTCGCGGCGGCCGCCGGCCACCCGGCGCGGCGGGCGGCCGTGCTAGCGTGCGCGGGTGCCGACGTTCGCCGACGTCCATGGTCAGGGGCGCGCCCTCGGCGTCCTGCGCGCGGCGCTCGCCCACGCCCGCCTCCACCACGCCCTGCTCTTCACCGGACCCGCCGGGGTCGGCAAGCGGACCGCGGCCCTGGCGCTCGCCACGGCGCTGGCCTGCGAGATCGCGCCGGGGCAGGGCTGCGGCGCCTGCGCGACCTGCACCCGCATCGCCGAGGACCGTCACCCCGACGTCATCACCCTGGCTCGCGAGGGCGCGGCCCAGATCATCCCCATCGAGACCGTGCGCACCCAGGTGATCGCCGCCTGCGCCATGCCCCCGCACGAGGCCCGGGAGCGGGTGTTCCTCGTCGACGAGGCCACGGCGCTGCCGCCGGCGGCCGCCAACGCCCTGCTCAAGACCCTCGAGGAGCCGCCGGCCCGCACCCGCTTCATCCTGATGACGGTCGCGCCCGATCAGCTCCTGCCGACGATCCGCAGCCGCTGTCAGCGCGTCGCCTTCGCCGCGCTGTCGACCGCGGCCCGGCGCGCCGTCGGCGGCGCCGAGGTCGAGCCGGTGGTCCGCGCCGCCCAGGCCCTGCTCGACGCGGTCGATCGCGGCCCCGACCACCCGGGCAGCGCCCTCGGCCTGGGCCAGGGCACGGGCGAGAAGCTCGACGCCGCCGCGGTGATCGAGCTCGCGGCGGTCGAGCTCCACGCCCGCGCCCGCGCCGCGGTGGCGCGCGGCGACCTGGGCGCGGCGCGGCTGGCCGCCGGCCGCGCCGGCATCCTCCTGGCCGCCCACGCCGCGGTCGCGATCCACCACGGCCACGGCGGCGTCTCGCTCGAGGCCCTCGCCCTCCGCCTGCAGCGAGGTGGCGCGTGAGCGACGACGACGCGGGCCCGCGCGGCGAGGGCGAGCGGCGG
>CAADGB010000421.1 GCA_900696455.1 uncultured delta proteobacterium | reverse complement strand
CGCGCCGACGCCGAGGCCATCGTCGACGCGGTCGCGTTCGCCGCCGACGACGTCGCGGCCGGCCGGCTGACCGCGGCCACCGCCGGCGCCGCGTACCGCGCGAGCCTCGACCGCGTGCGGCCGGCGCCCGAGCTGGTGGCCGCCCACCCCGAGGCCGCGCTGGTCGACCTCGCCCTGGCCACCGACCACGCCGCGCCCGACGCCGACGCCGCTCGCCGGCTGGTCGCGCGCGCCCCGGACAGTCGCCTGGCGGCGACCGCCGCCGCCGACGCCCTGACCCGGGCCGGACGCGACGCCGAGGCCCGGGCCATCCTGTCCGGAATCCGGACCCGGGCTCCGGCCAGCGCGCTGGTCGCCAGCTTCGGCGCGCCCGACGCCGGCGACTGGCTGGCGGGCCCCGACGCCCTGACCGCGGCGCTGGCCGGCGTCCGCGACGGCGCGCTGTGGGCGCTCGAGCCGGAGCGCGTGGTGTTCGGCAGCGCCGAGGTCTTCCTGCCCGGCGCGCGCGGCACCACGACCAACCCCGGGGTCTTCGACCTGCCCACGGGCGGCCGGCTCGGCGTCTTCGAGGCCCCCAACCCCACCCGCTGCACCGGCCAGGCCTGCCTCGACCTGGTGCGCGCCGGCTTCGACGCCCCGTGGACCGTGCGCTGGAGCCGCGCCCAGGTCGTCGCCGGTCAGGCCGGCGGCCTGATGCGCTTCGACGGCCCGGTCGGCGCCATGGTGATCGCGGTCGTGCCCAGCGGCGGGCGGCTGTTCCAGGTCGTGACGGTGGTGCCGCCCGACCGACCGGCCGCGGTCCTGGCGGCGATGCGCCTCGCCCACGACACGCTGCGCGCGCTGGATCTGCTGGTCCCGGCCGACCACGCCGAGACCGCCCGCGGCCTGGCGATGACGCCGCCGCTGGCGAGCCGGCTGGAGGCCCGCCGCGCCCTCGCTCGCCCGGGATGTGGCTGGGCCCCGAGCTACCTCACCGAACCGGCGCGGGGCGCGCTGCTCCTCGACGTCGCGCTCCTCGGCCCCGAGCCGCTCGCGCGCGCCCTGGTGTGCGCTCGGCCCGGCGCCGCGGTCGCCCCGCTGGCGGCGCTGGCGCTGATCGCGGGCGACCCCAGCGCCCTCGGCTTCGCCGGCGACGTCGCCGCCCGCCACCCGCGCGAGGTGATCGCCAGCGTCCGCATCCTCGCCGCCCGCGGCCAGACCCAGGCGTCGCAGGCGCCGTCGATCTACGGCCCGCGGCCCAGCCGGGCGTGGCTCGCGCTCGCCGCCGTGCTGCCCGCGGACGCGCGCGATGACCTGGTGGCCATGCTGCTCGGCTCGAGCGACGACGCCGATCCCCCGGCGGGGCTGCTGATCGCCGCCCTCCTGCCCCCCCCCCAGACCCGCGGCTGGCTGCGCGACCAGCTCGAGCACGGCCGGCCGGCGCGCGCCCGGATGGCGGTCGAGGCGCTCCCGCGTCCGTTCGCCGACGACGATCTCGCCGCGCTCCGGCGCCGCCTCGACCGCACGATCGGCCGCGACCCGGCCACGCGCCACCTGGAGCGAAGCCTCGCCCTCGCGCTGCACGCCCACGGCGCGCCCGCCGATCGGGCGCGGGTGACCCGGAGCGCGACCCGGCTCGGCCTCGACCTCCCGCGCGCACGACCGCGGTCGCCGGCTGGCGGCCCCCGGACCCCGCTCGACGACGCCACGCTGCGGGGGGCGGCGCTGCCGGCGCTGCTCGACGGCTCGGACTGGAGCTACGCCCGCGCGCCCCAGCCGGCGGCGCTGGCCGACACCCTCGCCGAGCTGCTCCGCCGGGTCGCGCTCCCGAGCCCGACCGATCGCTTCCTGCTCGACCAGGTGGCCGGCGCCGCCCGCGGCCCGCTGTCCCTCCTCGGCGACAGCGGCGGCCTCGACCTGGCCCGGCCCATCGAGTGCGCGAGCCTGGCCGACGACTTCGTGTGTGCGGCGGGGCTCGCCGACGCGGCGGCGTTCGAGCGCGCGCTCGCGACGTGGCCCGAGGCGGTCGCGGCGATCCGCTTCCCCGAGGTCGCGGCGATCAGCGGCGCGCTGGTGGGCTCGCTGGCCGGCGCCGCCCCGCTGATCATCGACGGGATCGGCGCGGACGACGACGACGGTGACGAGGCGGGCGGGCCGGGCGGCGACGGCGGACGCGTCCTCGTGCGCGAGCGCGCCCGCCTCACGCGCACCCTCCACGGCCGGACGCTGGTCCGCCACCTCGTCGCCACCGCGCGCGACGATGGCGACGTCGAGATCGACGGGCCCTGGCACACCGTCATCGGCGACCGCGTGTTCGTCTTCGGCTCGCTGGCGCTGGCGACGCAGGTCCTGACCGACCTGCCGGCGCCCGGGGCGTCGCTCGCCGACGACGCCGGCTTCCGCGCCGACACCGCCGACTGGGTCGCGGGCGTCGTCGCCCAGGGCCGGATGGTCAACGGCCGCGAGCGCGCCCCGTACGCGCTCGCCCCCGAGGCCGAGGGCCTCCGCTTCCGGGTGCGCTCGGTCGACGGCCCGCCGACGACGCCGGCGCGGGCGGTCGGCCATCTGCCGCCGGGCGCGCGCACCTACCTGGCGGCCTCCCGGCGGGACGATGGCCAGGACCTGGAGGCGATCCGCCTGACGATGGGGCCGTGGCGCTGGCTGTTCGAGCACAGCGCCGATCTCGCGTTCGGCTGGTACCCGGCCGGGGACCACGCGCGCGATGGCTGGGTCGCGGCGGTGCGCCGGAGCAAGGCGCTCGAGCGGCGGCTCGCCGCGCGCGGCCTGGGCGGGCTGGGGCCGCGGGTGCGCCGGAGCAAGGGCCTGTTCGGCGCACGCCGCGGCGACCACGTCATCATCGGCGACCGCGAGGATCTGGTCGTGGCCGCGCTCGCCCGCGCGCCCGGCGGCGACGACCGGACGTGGGTGAGCCGGCTCGACGGTCCGGCGCTCGCCGCCGCGGTGCGGGCGCGCCCGTCGACCGACGACGAGCAGGCCGGCCTGCGGACCGTGGCCGCGCTCGCCGTCGAGCTGGTCGGGACGACCGAGGCCGACAGCCGGCGCGTCGGCGACGCCGACGTGGTCGAGGGCGTCATCCGCCCGCGCCTGGTCCCGGCCGACGACGCCCGCGCCGTCGTCGACCGCTGGCTGGCCACGCCGAGCCTGCGCAACACCACGCGCCTCCCCCGCGACCTCACCCCGGCCGAGATCGATCGCCCGCTGGCCTTCCTGTTCGACCTCGCCGACGCCCGCACCAGCGCCCCGCGCCTGTTCCCGGCCACCCCGCGCACCCGGGTCGAGGTGCTCGACGATCGGCGGGTGCGCGTGGTCGTGAGCCCGGCCCCCGGCCTGACCGCCGCGATCCCGGCCTCGCCCCTCGACGACGACGCCCGCCGGCGCGCGCTGGCCGACGGCGCCGACCTGCGCACCGGTCACCCCCGCCTCCGGGCGCTGGCCCGCGAGCTGGTCCCGCGCGGCACCTCGCCCCGCGAGGCCGCGGTCGCGGTCGGCGCCTGGGTCCACCGGACGCTGCGCTACGAGGTCACGGAACACGGCGGCGACACGATCGCGATCCTCGAGCGCGGCACCGGCGACTGCACCGAGTACGCCCTGCTCACGGTCGCCATCCTGCGCGCGGCCGGCGTCCCCGCCTCGATCCGCTCCGGGGTCGCCGCGGGCGACGGCGAGCTGGTGGCCCACGCCTGGGTCGCGTTCCACGATGGCACCGGCTGGCGCGAGATCGATCCGACCTGGGGCCGCACCTCGGTCGGCGCCGACCACATCGAGACCTCGGTGCTCGACTTCGTGACGCTGGTGTCGCTCGACGGGCTCGCGATCACCGCGGTCGAGCCGGCCGCGGCGCCGGCGCCGGCGCCCTGACCGCCGGGGGGCGTCCCGCCCCCCGCGCCACGGTGGGGTGGGGATTTCCCCCCGACCTCTGGTGGGCAGGCCTCAGCCGGCGGGGCCAGCCGGGGTCGATCGACCCCGGATCCCGCGGGTCTCGCCGGTCCACCGCGCTGGATCGGTGGTTGCAACACCGCGGCGTACCGCCAGGGGGCCGCCATGACTCGACTCCACCTCGCCTCGTTCGCTCACCTCGTCGCCGCCGCCGTCGCCGCCATCGCCCTCGCCGCCTGCGGCGGCACCAGCACCGGCGGGCTCGGTCCGTGCGAGACCGGCATCCCCGACCCCGCCTGCCGCCTGCCGTGCATCAGCGATGGCAACTGCCCGACCGGCTTCCACTGCGGCGACGACGGCACCTGCACCGCCGAGTGCTCGCCCGACGGCTCGGGCTGCGGCGCCGGCCAGAGCTGCGACAACAGCGGCCACTGCTTCGACGACACCTCCGGCACCGACGGCAACGACTGCCCGTCGGTCACGGTGTCGCCCATGCCGCGCACTCCCTCCGTGCAGCTCCTCATCGATCAGAGCGGCTCGATGACCCAGAACTTCGGCGGCGTCACCCGCTGGAACGCGGTCAAGAACGCGCTGGTCGGCGGCAGCGGCGTGGTCACCACGCTGGGCGGCCAGGTCGTCTTCGGGGCCAGCCTCTACACCTACAACCGCAACAACGACTCGAGCTGCCCGCGCATCTCCCGGACGCCGACCCGGATGCTCAACAACGCCGGCGCCATCTCGACCCTGCTCAACGGCGCCCAGCCCGACGCCGACACGCCGACCGGCGAGTCGATCCAGCGCGTCATCCAGGACTTCCAGCAGAACCCGCCGCCGGCCAACTCGGTGCCGGTGATCCTGCTCGCCACCGACGGCGAGCCCGATCGCTGCAGCAACCCCGACGCCCACGACGCGCAGTCGCGGCAGATGTCGGTGGACGCCGCCGCCGCCGCCTACGCCGCCGGCATCCGCACGATCGTGCTCTCGGTGGGCAACGACACCGGCGAGGATCACCTGCAGGCGGTGGCCAACGCCGGCGCCGGCCAGAACCCGCAGACCGGCCCCGCCACGTTCTATCGCGCCAACAACCCGGCCGAGCTGTCGGCGGCGCTGTCGCAGATCATCACCGGCATCCTGTCGTGCGAGTTCGACCTGTCGGGCGTGGTCGACGTCAACCGCGCCGACGAGGGCACGGTGACCCTCTCCAGCAGCGGCGGCGGCACCTGCCAGGCCGCCGGCAACCTCACCCGCGGCAGCCAGTGGGAGATGGTCGACGAGAACACGATCCGCGTGCTGGGCGCGGCCTGCGACGCGCTCAAGGCCGGGAGCTGCACGCTGCAGGCGACCTTCGCCTGCGGCACGATCATCCTGTGACGTGTATGGTCGGCGCCATGCCGACCATCGCCGTCGTGACCGGGGCCGCGCGCGGCCTGGGCAGGACCATCGCCGCCGCTCTCGCCGGCCGCGGCCACGAGGTCCTCGTCACCGACCTCGACGGCGAGGCCGCCGCCGCCACCGCCGCCGCCATCGGCAAGGGCGCGTGGGCGATGACCCACGACGTCCGCGATCCGGCCAGCCACCGCGCGGTCGCCGCCGCCGCCACCGGGCGCGGCCCGCTCGCGGTCTGGGTCAACAACGCCGGCGTGCTCCAGGTCGGCCCCGGCTGGGAGACCAGCGAGGTCGACGTCCGGCGCATGGTCGAGGTCAACGTGCTGGGCGTCATGTGGGGCTCGCAGACCGCGGTCGCCGCCATGCCCCGCGGCGGGCACCTCATCAACATCGCGTCGCTGTCGGCGCTGGTGCCGGCCCCGGGCTTCGCCGTCTACGCCGCCACCAAGCACGCGGTGCTCGGCTTCACCACCGCCCTCGCCGGCGACCTGCGGCGGGCCCGCATCCCCATCCACGCCGCCGCCATCTGTCCCGACGCCGTCGAGACCGACATGGTGCGGCAGGTCGCCGACCACAGCGCCAGCGATCTCCTGTTCTCGGCCGGCACCCTGCTCACCCCCGACGCGGTGGCGGCGGCGGTGCTGGCCCAGCTCGACCGCCCGCGCCTGGTCCGCGTCCTGCCGGCCACCCGGGGCGTGCTCGCCCACGCGCTCTCCCCCTTCCCCGAGGTCGGCCTCCGCCTGCTCGAGCGCTTCGCCGCCGTGGGCGCGCGCCGCAAGCGGCAGCGCGCGGGCTGACGGCGGGTCGCGCCGATCGCGCCCGATCGCGCCGCCGGCTCACTCGGCCGGCGGCGGGCCGCCGATCGTGATGGGGGCGCAGGTCGAGACGCCGGCGCCGACCACGACGTAGGGCTGGTTCTGCAGCACGACGCTGTGGGCGCCGGTGGTGCGGTTGATGGCGTGGACCGAGGCCCGCTCGTCGAGGCCGAGGAAGTCGACGGTGGTGACGAAGACGTAGAAGGTGCCGCCCCACTGGGCGAAGGCCCAGGCCGCGACCTGCCGGCCCGAGGCCGCCAGGCTGAACATCAGCCGGTTGCCGACCCCGGCGCCGGTCGCCTTGTCGATCTGCTGGACGAACGAGCTCGACACGGTGTCGGGGAAGAAGGCCCACAGCGTGGCGTCGCCGAGGCCGGTGAACTCGGCGCTGTACTCGGCCGACGGCTGGATGGCGGCGGTGCGGTTGACCGCGAAGCTGGTGGTGTCGATCCACCCCAGCGAGCCCGAGGTCTGGGCGTCGACGTTGCCGCCGCCGATCCACAGCCGCTCGGTGTCGCCGCCGGCGGCGTCGGTGACGTAGCCCATGCCGAACAGGCTCCACACCTGGCCGCCGACGTTCTGCGACGGCTGGAAGCTCGTGGCCTGGCACGACGCGTCGGTGGTCGACACCGTGAACAGCCGTCCGCTCGAGTACAGGACCCAGGCCACGGCGTTGCGGTCGACCGCCATCGAGAACGGGGTGGCGGTGCCGCCGCCGGGCTGCAGCGAGGTCCCCGGGTTGGGGCACGCGAGCTGGCCGATGACCTGGTAGGGCCCCGAGGGCTGGCCGATCAGGCGCGGGTCGAACGACACCAGGCGGTAGGTGCGGTCGACCACGTAGATGAGGTCGACGCCGTCGGCCGAGCAGGCGCGGGTGCAGGTGCCGCCCGAGCACTCGGTGCCCTGGCCGCAGGTCTCGACGGTGGCGCCGAAGGTGCCGTCGCTGTTGCAGGTGACGACGTCGTTGCCGCGGCAGGTGTTGCCGGCGCCCGGCAGGCACTCGATGCAGCCGCCGCGATCCTTGTCGCAGGCGTAGGGGCAGTTCTGCTCGACCTGGTAGGTGCTGCCGTTGCAGACCTGGTACTGGGTGCCGACGCAGCGGGTCTCGTTGCCGGTGCAGGCGATGCCGGTGTCGCCGCCGTCGGGCTCGTCGTCGCCGCTGCCGACGCTGGGGCCGCAGGCGATGGCGAGGGTGGCGATGCCGAGGAGCGCGAGACGGACGAACGTGCGATGGGACGACATGGTGACCTCCGGACGGCGACCCCCGACCAAGGCGCCGCCACCGAGGAGTACCACAGCGGCTGGCCCGGGGAAGCGGCCGAAACGGACGGCGTGCGTCGGCGTGGGTCGGCGGCGACGGCGGCGAGCCGAGATCCTCTCCCCCGGGTCGGCGCCGGCGTCCTCGCCAGGACCGACCGATCGCCCGGAGCGAGTGATCCTTCACACGCGCGGGAGCGAGCTGCTAGCGTCGGCGCCGTGACCGACTTCGCATGCGTGGTGGCCGCCGACGAGCGCGACGGGATCGGCAAGGACAACGACCTGCCGTGGCCGAAGCTCAAGGCCGACCTCGCCCACTTCCGCCGCCTCACCACCGCCGCCGGCCCCGGGCTGCGCAACGCGGTCATCATGGGGCGGCGCACCTGGGACTCGGTGCCGCCGGCGTACCGGCCGCTGTCCGGCCGGGTCAACGTGGTCGTCACCCGCCGCGGCCGCGCCGGGCTCGACCTGCCCGACGGCGTGCTGGTCGCCGGCTCCCTCGACGAGGCGCTCGACCGCGGCCGGCTGCCGGCCGACGTCGACCGCCTGTTCGTCGTCGGCGGCGGCGAGCTCTACCGCCTGGCCTTCGCCGACCCGCGCTGCCGCGAGGTCTACCTGACCCGTATCGCCGCGACCTTCGCCTGCGACACCTTCCTCGCCGACGTGCGCGAGCGCTTCGCCCTGGCCGAGGTCGTGAGCGAGCACGCCGACGCCGGCGTGGCCTACCGGGTCGAGCGCTGGGCGCGGCGCGCCGACGCCGACGCCGACGCCGACGCCGACGCCGACGCCGACGCTAGACGGCCACCGGGAACTTGATGAACGGGTGGTGCTGGTAGCCCTCGAGGACGATGTCCTCGAAGCGCTGGTCCAGGACCGGCTTGTCGGCCAGGCGCAGCGTGGGCAGGGGCAGCGGCGCGCGCTCGAGCTGCGGCTTCACGCCCTCGACGTGGTTCAGGTAGATGTGGGCGTCGCCCAGGGTGTGGACGAAGAAGCGCGGCCGCTTGCCCGTCTCCTGGGCGACCATGGCTAGGAGCAGGGCGTAGCTGGCGATGTTGAACGGCACGCCGAGGGCGAGGTCGGCCGAGCGCTGGTAGAGCTGGACGTCGAGCCAGTCGCCGGCGACGTAGAACTGGAAGAAGGCGTGGCACGGCGGCAGGCGCATGCGCGGCAGGTCGCCGACGTTCCAGGCGCTGACGATGATGCGGCGCGAGGTCGGATCGCGGCGGATGGTGTCGATGGCCTCGCGGAGCTGATCGACGCCGGTGCCCGGCGGCGAGCCCGCCGGCGCACCCCAGTTGCGCCACTGGAAGCCGTAGATCGGCCCGAGGTCGCCCTGCTCGTCGGCCCAGGCGTCCCAGATCGGGGTGTGGGCGTGCAGGTCGTCGTGGATGTTGGTCGAGCCGCGCAGGAACCACAGGAGCTCGCGCACCACCGCCGGGAACAGCACCTTCTTGGTGGTGACCAGCGGGAAGCCCGCGCGCAGGTCGTAGCGGGTCTGGGCCCCGAACAGGGACAGCGTGTCGGTGCCGGTGCGGTCGGTGCGGCGCTCGCCGTGCTCGAGCACCGTGCGCAGCAGGTCGAGGTAGGGCCGCATGGTCGTGGTGTAGCACCGGGGACTGATCAGGGCGGCTCGGTCACGGCCCGGCTCCCGGCAGCGGGCAGCCCATGGCGTCGCTGGCCTGGCGGATGGCGTCGCTGGCCTGGCGACATGCGTCCTCCGCCGTGCGGCGGGCGTCGGGGGGCAAGGCGCGCAGGTCGGCCCACGCCTTCCGCATCTCGTCGATCGCCTGCCGGGTCGAATCCCGCGCCGAGGCCGGGAACTGGTCGCACTGCAGGTAGCTCTCGATGAGCGTCGCGTAGTCGTCGCAGGCCGGGATGCCGATGCGGGGCGGCCCGTCGGGGACCTCCACCACCGCGGGCGCATGGGGCGCGGCCGCGGCCGCGCACGCCGCCAGCTCGTCGAGGAGGAGGACGTCGGCCCGGGTGGTGCGCAGCGGCGTGCGCTCGGCGTGACGCTGGAGCCCGGCCAGGGCCCGGTAGGCGCAGGCGGCGTCGCGACAGCCGCACGCCTCGTCGCGCAGCGCCCGCAGCGCGGACGTCGCCGGATCGCCCGCGGGCAGGCGGGGCTCGTCGCGCCCACAGGCGGCGGTCGCGGTCAGCGCGGCGAGCGCGGCGAGCGCGACCCGCGCGGTCGGCGCGGTCGGCG